>JAJZFB010000045.1 GCA_021805545.1 Pseudomonadota bacterium
GGAGTTTTTTGGTGCGCGCCCCCGCCCTGTCAAAACGTGCCGCGCAGGCGCTGCTGGCTGCCCAGCCCGGCGTGACGGATGCGCTGCTGCAGGGCGAGGCGGTGCGGCTGGTGATGGCCAGCGCGCGGGCGCCGGATTTCGCGGGCGTGCCGGGGCTGGAAGAGGCGGGCATAACCCCGGTGGCGCCGCGCTTTGAGGACCGGTTCGTCGATTTGTTGAAGCAAACCGCGCCACCCCTGGCAACGCCGCCAGCCCCGCGCGCGGCAACACCCGGGCCTGGCGCACCGGTCATCGAGGTCGCGCATCTGAGCAAGCTCTTTGGCGCTTTCCGCGCCGTGGATGATGTCAGCTTCACGGTACGGCGCGGGGAGATTTTTGGCCTGCTGGGGGCCAATGGCGCCGGTAAATCCACCACCTTCCGCATGTTGTGCGGCCTGCTGCCCGCCAGTGAGGGCACATTGCGCGTGGCCGGGTTTGATTTGCGCCGCGCCGCGGCCCCTGCGCGTGCCAGGCTGGGCTATATGGCGCAAAAATTCTCGCTTTATGGCGATTTATCTGTGCTGCAAAATCTACGCTTCTTCAGTGCCGCCTACCGGCTGAGCGGCGCCCGGCAGGCCGCGCGCATCTTCTGGGCGCTGGCCGAATTCGAGCTGCGGCAGGTGCAGGATGCCACGGCGCGGGATTTACCGCTGGGCTTCAAGCAGCGTCTGGCCCTGGCCTGTGCCCTTATGCATGAGCCTGACATTCTGTTTCTCGATGAGCCGACCTCCGGCGTTGACCCTCTGGCCCGGCGCGAATTCTGGCAACGCATCAACGCCCTGGCGGAGGCGGGTGTTACGGTTCTCGTCACCACGCATTTCATGGATGAGGCGGAATATTGCGACCGGCTGGTGATTATGGCGCAGGGGCGGATTCTTGCTGCCGGCAGCAGCGAGGAGCTGAAACAGGCCGCGCGCTCCCCGGCCGCGCCGGAGCCGGCGATGGAGGATGCTTTCATTGCGCTGATCGAGGCTGATGCGCGGCGCGGCGCGGCCGGGGCGGCGGCATGAGCGGCGGCGCCATGCGGCTGGCGGGGCTGATCCGCAAGGAGGTCTTGCAGATTTTGCGCGACCCTTCCTCGCTCGCCATCGCCTTCATTCTCCCCGCGATGCTGCTGCTGCTGTTTGGCTATGGCGTCTCGCTGGACGCGCGGCATGTGGGGCTGGGCATCGTGACGGACCAGCCCAGCGCGGCGGCGGCGCGTTTTACCGCGCAATTCCGGCAATCGCCCTATTTCGCGCCGCGCGATTTTTCCAGTGCCGCCGCCGCGCAAACGGCGCTGAATAATGGCCGGATCGACGGCTTCATCTGGATGCAGGGCGATTTTTCACGGCAGATGCGGGCGGGAAAAAGCCCGGCGATTGGCGAGTTTGTCGATGGAATCAACGCCAATAATGCCCGGCTGATCGAAAATTACGTACAGCAGAGCTGGGCCAACTGGCTCGCCCAGCAAGCCGCGCAAGCCGGTGCCGCAAGCCCATTTCCCATTGGCGTGCAGCCGCGCATCTGGTTCAACCCCGAGGTCAGCAGCCGGGACTATCTGGTGCCGGGGCTGATCGCGGTGATCATGACCCTCACGGGCGCGTTGCTTACTGCCCTGGTGATTGCGCGGGAATGGGAGCGCGGCACCATGGAGGCGCTGATGGTCACCCCCGTGAGCGTGGCTGAAATTCTGCTCTCGAAGATCATTCCTTATTTTCTGCTGGGCATGGGCGGCATGGCGCTTTCGGTGCTCATCGCGGTGTTTCTGTTCGGCGTGCCGCTGCATGGCTCGCTGCTGGTGCTCACGCTGGCCAGCGCGCTGTTCATGCTGGCAGCACTTGGCATGGGGCTGCTGATTTCAACGGTGGCGAAAAACCAGTTCGTGGCGGGGCAGATCGCCATCATCACCACCTTTTTGCCGGCTTTCATCCTGTCGGGCTTTATCTTCGATATTTCCAGCATGCCCGGTGCAATCCAGCTCATCACCCACATCGTCGCCGCGCGTTATTTTGTTGCATTACTGCAAACCTTGTTTCTGGCGGGCACGGTGTGGGCGGTTGTGCTGCCCAATTTATTCGCGCTGCTGGTCATGGCCGTGCTGTTTCTGGGCCTGGCCCGGCGCGCCACGCGCAAGCGGCTGGATTAAGCCAATGCCCTGTCATCTGCTTGCCCTCATCGTCAAAGAATTTCTCGCCATTCTGCGTGACGCCAAAAGCCGCTTGGTGCTCATTGGCCCGCCGCTTATCCAGCTCATCGTCTTCGGCTATGCCGCCAGCTTCGACCTGAACCATGTCCCCTTCGCGGTATACGACCAGGACCAGAGCGTGGCCTCGCGCGATCTGGTGGCGGCGTTCGCCGGGTCACCCGCCTTTCAGCAAGTGGCGCAATTGCACAGCGCGCGTGACATCAAGCCGCTGATCGAGTCCCGGCAGGTGGAAATGGTGCTCGACATCGACCCGCGTTTTTCGCGCTTCCTGTTCACGCATCAACCAGCTCCGGTGCAGGTCATCGTCGATGGCCGCAACTCCAACACCGCGCTGCTCATTCTGGGTTATGCCAACAGCATCATTGCCGATGATGGCTCGGCCTGGGCCGCCGCGCATGGCGCCCCGCCACCGCTCGCGCGGCTTGAAGCGCGCGCGCTGTACAACCCAAACCTCGATTCGCACTGGTTCATCATCCCCGGCATCGTGGCGTTGCTGACCCAGGTTGTCACCTTGCTCGTGGTCGGCCTGTCGGTGGCGCGCGAGCGCGAGGCCGGCACATTCGACCAGATTCTGGTGACCCCGCTGACCCAGATGGATATTCTGCTCGGCAAGAGCATTCCCGGCCTCATCATCGGCGTCGTCGAGGCCAACGTCATCATCGCCGCCGCGGTGTTCTGGTTTCAGGTGCCGTTTCATGGCGGGCTGGTGCAGCTCTATACTGGCCTGGTGCTGTTCGCTATCGCGGTAACCGGCATCGGGCTGATGATCTCGGCGCTTGTGGCCACGCAGCAGCAGGCATTGCTGGGGGCGTTTTTGTTCATGGTGCCCTCCATCATTCTGTCTGGCTTTGCCACGCCCATCGCCAACATGCCGGTGCCGGTGCAATGGCTCACGCTCATCAACCCCATGCGCTATGCGCTCGCCATCATCCGCCGCTGCTTTCTGGCGCAGCCCGGCTTTGGGGCACTCCTGCCCGATTATGCGGCGCTGGCGGCGCTGGGCTTTTGCAGCCTGCTGGCCGCGGCCTGGCTGTTCCGCAAGCGCGCGGTGTAATACCAACGGCCATTGAGCATGACCGTTGGTATTAGGCTTATGCTTGGCGCGTGGCCGCCCCGCCAGCCCCACGCGCGATACCAACGGGCATAAAGGATGACTCATCCTTTATGCCCGTTGGTATAAATGGACCGCTGATTGACCCGCCGGGATAATTCCTCGGCGTTTTCCTTGCGCTCGCTATAGCGGTCCACCAGGTAATCGGCGCAGTTGCGTGTCAGCAGGGTGAATTTCACCAACTCCTCCATCACATCCACGATGCGGTCATAATAGGCGGAGGGTTTCATGCGGTCATTCTCGTCGAATTCCGCGAAGGCTTTCGCCACCGATGACTGGTTGGGGATGGTGATCATGCGCATCCAGCGGCCCAGAATGCGAAGCTGGTTGACCGCGTTAAAACTCTGCGAACCTCCGCAAACCTGCATCACGGCCAGGGTTTTGCCCTGGGTGGGGCGCACGGCGCCAAGCGCCAGGGGAATCCAGTCGATCTGCGCCTTCATGATGGCGGTCATGGCGCCGTGGCGCTCAGGCGAGCACCATACCATGCCCTCGCTCCAGCTCACCAGGCCGCGCAATTCCTGCACCTTGGGGTGGCTGACCTCGGAATCGTCGGGCAACGGCAGGCCCGAGGGATTGAAGCAGCGTGTCTCGGCGCCAAAACGCTGTAAAATCCGCGCGGCTTCGCTTGCCGCCAGCCGGCTGAAGGAGCGCGGACGCACCGAGCCGTAAAGCAGCAGGATGCGCGGCTTATGAGATACAGGCGGCGCGCCTTGGAGGCGGGATGGGTCAACCGGCGCGAAGCAGGATTCGGCGATGTTGGGCGTGGCGGGATCAGCCATTGGCGGCACCATGCTCGTACCATCCTTTTGACGCCGTTACGAGTTTGACCACCAGCAGCATCACCGGCACTTCGATCAACACGCCCACCACCGTTGCCAGCGCCGCGCCGGAGTTGAAACCGAACAGGCTGATGGCCGCCGCCACCGCCAGCTCAAAGAAATTCGATGCGCCGATGAGTGCTGAGGGACAGGCGATATTATGTTTCTCGCCCACCAGCCGGTTGAGCATATAGGCAAGGCCCGAGTTGAAGAACACCTGGATGAGGATGGGGATGGCAAGCATCACGATCACCAGCGGCTGGCGCAAAATCGCCGCGCCCTGAAAGGCAAACAGCAGCACCAATGTGAGCAGCAAGGCGAGGATGGACCAGGGGCCGATCCGGCTCATCGCGGCATCGAACGCGGCCTGCCCGCGCCTCAGCAGGTGCCGCCGCCAGGCTTGCGCGATGATAACCGGAATGACGATGTAGAGCACAACCGAGGTGATGAGCGTGCTCCAGGGCACGGTGATGGATGAAATGCCCAGCAGCAGCGCCACAATGGGGGCGAAGGCGAAGACCATGATGGTGTCATTCAGGGCCACCTGCGAGAGGGTGAACAGCGGATCGCCGTTTGAAAGCCGGCTCCAGACGAACACCATGGCCGTACAGGGTGCTGCCGCCAGCAGAATCAGCCCGGCGATGTAACTATCAATCTGCCCAGGCGGCAGCAGCGGGCGGAACAGATGCCCGATGAACACCCAAGCCAGAAACGCCATCGAGAACGGCTTGACCAGCCAGTTCACGAACAGCGTCACGCCGATGCCGCGCACATGCTGCCTTACCTCGTGCAGCGCGCCAAAATCCACCTTCACCAGCATCGGGATGATCATCACCCAGATGAGAATGCCAACCGGCAGATTGACCTGGGCGATTTGCATGCGCCCCACCGCCTGGAACAGCCCCGGCGCCATCTGGCCGGCCATAATCCCGGCAATGATGCAGAGAAACACCCAGAGGGTGAGAAACCGCTCGAACACGCTCATCTTCACCCCGGCGGCTGCCTTGGCGGTTACTTCACACTGAACGGACATGGCTGCTCCTTACAGGCCAAGCGCCTGGCGCACGGCGGGCACCAGCCGGGCGCTGATGTCGTCACGAACCTTGATGAAACTCTCCAGGGCCTCGCCATGCGGGTCGTGGAAGGCGATGTGCAGGCGCGGTACGGGGCGCGGGAAGACCGGGCAGGTTTCCTTGGCATTGTCGCACACGGTCACGGCGAGATCGATCGGTTCGTGCATCACCGTGTCAATGTCTTTCGGGTAGAGTCCGCCGGTTGGCAACCCGGCCAGCTTCAGTGCCTCGATGGCGCCGTCTGCCACCTTGGGCTGCGGGCGCGTGCCAGCCGAGAGCACGCGCATAGCGCCACCTAATGCCTGGCGCAGGATCACTTCCGCCATTTGCGAGCGGCAGGAATTGCCCGTGCAAAGGATGAGAACGGTCTTTTCCGTGGTCATATGGCTTGCTCCTTACACATTAAGCCCCGCCAGCGCCGCGCGGCCGGGGGGTTCAGATAGCCGGTAATCGCCGGTTCCACACCGCTGTTGCGGCTCAGCCCGAGCACGTTGCGCGAGGTGCCGCACTCCGGATTATGGTCAATCGTCACGCTCATCATGGGGTCTCCGTGGCGTTATCTGTGTTCAGGCGGCCAATGGAAGCGGCACGCTGCGCCAGCGCCATCCGGTCGAGGCTGGCAAAGGGCAGCACAGTGAAAATTCTGATCCGGTTTTCCAGCGCCCGCAGCGCGTCGCGGTAGGCTTGCATGCGGATGACCTCTGAACCGTCAATGGCCGCCGGGTCGGGCAGGCCCCAATGCGCGGTAATGGGCTGCCCCGGCCATGCCGGGCAGGTTTCGCCCGCCGCCTGGTCGCACAGGGTGAATATGAAATCCATTTCCGGCGCATCGGCGGCGGCGAACTCATCCCAGCTTTTACTGCGTAGCCCTTCAACGGGTAGGCCAAGCGAGTTGAGCAGCGTCCAAGCCATGGGTTGCACGAAACCTTTGGGATGGCTGCCCGCGCTATAGGCGTGAAATTTTTCCGCCCCCCACTTGTTCAACACAGCTTCAGCCATGATGCTGCGCGCGGAATTGCCCGTGCAGAGAAACAATACGTTAAAGGCGCGTTGGGTCATGTCAGCCTTGGGGGGGTTGGTTTGTCGAGCTTTGTTCCATCGCAGGCCCCCACGCCACAGGCGGCGGCATCACCCAGGCAGCAATTTTCGGTCAAATAGGCGAGCAGCGCATTCATGTTGGCGAATTCGGCTGAATAAATCAGCGAGCGGCTTTCACGCTGAAAACCAACCAGCCCGGCATGGCGCAATTCCTTGAGGTGGAAGGACAGCGTGGCGGGCGGCAGGCCGAGCCGCGCGCCCAATTGCCCGGCGGGCATGCCGTCAGGCCCGGCTTGCACCAGCAGCCGGAAGATATCGAGCCGTGTTTCCTGGGCCAGCGCGGTCAGCGCGGCCAGAACGCCTAATTTTTCCATTATTCCATGTTTATGGAATAATAAGCGCAGGGTCAAGGCGCCGGTGTGGTCAAGCCGTCATCTGTGGCCGGCTGTGCAATCGCATAATCCTCCCGCAGCCAGCGGCCGAGATCGATATCGGCGCAGCGTTTGGAGCAGAAGGGCTGGTGGTCTTTGGTGGCGGGTTTGCCGCAGATGGGGCATTTCATGGGCGCAGTATCTCGTGCAAAGGCGGCATTATGCGCCTGCGGGTGAGTTCGGCAAAGCCGAGATGCGAGAAACCGGCAAAATCGGGCCGCAAAGGGTCGGTTTTCAGCCCCTCGCGCAAGGGCGCGGCCAGTTTTACCCGCGCGGCGGGTTTCAACCCCGCGAAATCGATGAGAATCCCGCCCGAGAGGTTGCGCAGCACAATCTGGCGGCAGATTTCCGGGATGATGGCGAGGTTGAGCGCCATGGGCGCCATGGCGGCTGCGGCTGCCGCATCCACATCCAGCAGCGTGGCGGCTTGGGTGGGGGTTATGTGCAGCCGGGCGCCATGGGGCAGGGCGGCCACAGGCGCGGCCAGGGCGGCAACCTCGTCCTCCAGCACGGCGTCGAAGGCGGCGGCATCGTAGCGCATCCGCCCCTCCAGCGTTGGGCGCAGCTCCGCCATCAGGGCGTAATCGTCCAGGCGGATGTCTTCTCGCGGCAGCCGTTCCGCCAGCTCAACCAGCGGGCCGGGGCCGCGCCGCAACGGGCCGGGCGCCTCGCCATGCGGCTCGTCAACCAGGGTCAGCCTGGGGCCTTTATCGTTCTGCGCGGCGCGGGTAATGCGGAAGGCGCCATATTTGCCGATTGTAAACCCCTTGCCCCCGGCGCTGTCCGGCAGAAACCCGGACAATTCCGCCCCCAGCGCCACAAACCGCCCGGCCAAACCCGGCATCACCGCATCCACGCGCCCGGTAAACACATCGCCCACGGCGGCTTCAGCGTCTAAGTCCCATAAATAGAATTCACGCAAAACATCGCCGCGCAGCAGGGCCACGCGCACCTGCGCCCCCCGGCGGGAGGCAGCAATCACTTGTAGCCCAGTCCGCGCAGCAGCACGGCGGTTTCGTGCACGGGCAGCCCCACCACGGCGGAGTAGGAACCGGAGATAAAATTGATGAATGCAGCGGCGCGGCCCTGGATGGCATAACCTCCGGCCTTGCCGTCCCACTCGCCGCTATCGAGGTAGCTGCGTATCTGCCCGTCATCCAGCCGGGCAAACCCAACCACCGCGGCCACAACCCGGTTTGCCACCCTTCCATCAGGCGCGCGCACGGCCAGGCCGGTAAAAACCTTGTGGCGGCGGCCAGAGAGCAGCCGCAAATAGCGCTCCGCCTCGTCCCGCACCGCTGTTTTGTGCAAAATCCGTGCCCCGGCGCTGACCACCGTATCGGCGGCGATGGTGAAATTGCCGTCTTGCGGGCCGAGTTTCTCAACCGCCAGCCGCTTGGCATAGGCGCGCAGCACCTCACCCCGGCGTGGCGTTTCGTCAATCTCAGGGGTAAAAACGCGGGCCGGCTCTATGCCGATCTGCCGCAATAATTCCAGCCGGCGCGGGCTTGCCGAGGCAAGGGTTACTTGAAGCGGCCCGCCGGCGGGTGCCGGCATTACTTGAAGCGGCCCGCCGGCGGATGCCGGCATTACTTGAAGCGGAATGTAATCCGGCCCTTGGTCAGATCGTATGGGGTCATCTCGACATTCACCCGGTCTCCGGCCAGCACGCGGATGCGGTTCTTGCGCATTTTGCCGCTCGTATGGGCCAGAATCACGTGCTCGTTATCGAGTTTAACGCGAAACATCGCGTTAGGCAGCAGCTCGGTCACCTGGCCGCTGAATTCGATCATGTCTTCCTTTGACAAACACAACTCCGATCATGGGTAAAATACTGTCTTGGGTAAAAATACTGGCGCTCAAATGAGCCTGGAATCCGTTCCGGTCAAGATTTTACGTCGCCCGGCACCGCAACCCCGGCCTGCGTTGCTTGTTAGCCACGGCCCAGGCGCACCGCCACCGAGCTGGCATGGGCGGTCAGCCCCTCGGCCCCGGCAATGGTTATCGCCGCCGGGCCAAGCACCGCCAGGGCGGCGGGCGTAAGCGACACATAGGTGGTGCGCTTGAGGAAATCGTACACCGAAAGCCCGGAGGCGAAGCGTGCCGTGCCGGAGGTGGGCAGCACATGGTTTGGCCCGGCCACGTAATCGCCCATGGCCTCGGGTGTCGATTTTCCCAGGAACACCGCGCCCGCATGGCGGATTCTGGCGAACACACGGCGCGGTTCGGCCACCATAAGCTGCACATGCTCGGCGGCGATGCGGTTGGCCAGATCCTCCGCCTCGTCCCAGTTTTGCACCAGAATGATGGCGCCGTGCCGCGCCCAGCTTGTTTTGGCTATGTCCGCGCGCGGCAGCGTGGCCAGGGCGGTATTCACCGCCTGTTCCACGGCCTGGGCAAAGGCGTTGCTATTGGTGATGAGGATGGATTGCGCGTCCTCGTCATGCTCGGCCTGGGCCAGCAAATCATAGGCCACATGCACCGGGTCGTTATCCTCATCGGCGATAATCAGCACCTCGGACGGCCCGGCGATGGAATCGATGCCCACCTGCCCGAAGACCTGCCGTTTGGCCTCGGCCACGTAGGCATTGCCCGGCCCCACAATGCGGTCCACCGGGCGGATGCTCTGCGTGCCATAGGCCATGGCCGCCACGGCCTGGGCGCCGCCCACGCGGTAAATCTCGGTCACCCCGGCCAGGTCAGCCGCCGCCAGCACCAGCGGGTTCAGCACGCCATCGGGCGAGGGCACGGTCATTACCAGCCGCCGTACCCCGGCCACGCGGGCGGGAATCGCGTTCATCAGCACCGAGGACGGGTAGGAGGCCTTGCCGCCGGGCACATACAGCCCAACCGCATCGAGC
>JAJZFB010000058.1 GCA_021805545.1 Pseudomonadota bacterium
GGGGTATGTGGGCCGCGATGTGGAGAGCATTGTGCGCGACCTGGTGGAGGCTTCCATAACCATGCTGCGCGAGCAGAACCGCAAGGGCGTGGAGGCCAAGGCCGAGCTTGCCGCCGAGGAGCGGCTGATTACCGCCTTGGTGGGTGACGGGGCCTCCGCCGATACGCGGGTGAAATTCCGCCGCATGCTGCGCGCGGGGGAGCTGGAGGATAAGGAGATTGAGGTCTCGCTGACGGAAAGCTCCGGCACGCCGATTGGTGTGATTGATTTGCCCAACATGCCGCAGGGCGGGGCGATTAATCTGGGCGATATGATGAAGGGCATGTTCGGCCGCCCCGCCACCAAGAAGAAGATGCTGGTGCCCGAAGCCCGCCGCGCCCTGGCGCGCGAGGAAGCCGACAAGCTGCTGGATACCGAGGCGCTGACGAAGGACGCGCTGGGCCATGCCGAGCAGAACGGCATTGTGTTTTTGGATGAGATTGACAAGATCTGCGCCCATACCGAAGGCGGGTTCCGCGGCGGCGATGTTTCACGCGAGGGTGTGCAGCGCGATTTGCTGCCGCTGATTGAGGGCACCACGGTTTCCACCAAATACGGCCCGGTGAAGACGGATTATATCCTGTTTATCGCCTCGGGCGCTTTCCATGTCGCCAAGCCGTCGGACCTGCTGCCCGAGCTGCAGGGGCGCCTGCCCATCCGCGTGGAGCTGAACTCGCTCACGCGTGACGATTTCAGGCGGATCCTCACGGAAACGGAGCATTCGCTGTTGAAGCAATCCACCGCCTTGCTGGGCACGGAGCATGTGGCGCTGGATTTCACCGATGACGCGGTGGACGCCATCGCGGGTCTGGCGTTCGATATTAACGACCGCATCGAGAATATCGGCGCGCGGCGTCTGGCCACGGTCATCGAGCGGCTGCTGGAGGAGATCAGCTTTGCCGCTTCTGACCGTGCCGGAGATAGCGTGACCATAGACTCGGCCTATGTGCATGAGCGCGTGGCGCCGCTGGCGGCCAAGGGCGATTTGTCGCGGTTTATCTTGTAAGAGCTAGTGTCACCGCCACGCCGCGCTCGCGGTGACGTGGGCGTATAAGGCGGCTTTAAGGCGCGGTGGAACTGGGCTATGCCGGTGCCATGACACACCGTCTCGCGGGCTTTGTTACAATGCTGGCGGCGCTTTTGGCGCTGGGCACGGCCTATTTCGCGCAATATGTGCTGTTGCTCATGCCGTGCGCGCTGTGCCTGCTGGAACGCTGGCCCTACCGCATTGTGGCCGTGCTGGGGCTGCTGGCCTGGTTCTCTCGCCCGCGCGCCGCACGCTGGCTGCTGGGGCTGGCTGGTTTTGTGATGCTGGGCGATGTGGCCATAGCCGGGCTGCATGCCGGGGTGGAGTTTGGCTGGTGGAAATCGCCTCTGCCGGAATGTAACGGCGCGCTCACCCCTGGCCAGGCTTTGCCGCTTACCCCCGCCGTGCCGTGCGGCAGGCCGGTTTATCTCATCCATGGCCTGCCCATTTCCATGGCGCAGATGGATTTTACCGCCGCGCTGCTGTTTGCGGCGGCGCTGCTGCTTTATGCCGCGCGGGCAAAAATAAGGCGCTTTAAGTGAGCGAGCAGGTAAAGCGTTTCATCCGTGTGGACCATGCCGGGGAGTATGGCGCGGCGCGCATTTATGCCGGGCAGATTGCCGTGCTGGGGCGCGGGCCGCACGCGGCGCAGCTTGAGCACATGAAGGCGCAGGAGCAGGTGCATCTGGATGCGTTTTCGGACCTCATTGCCAAGCGCCGCGTGCGCCCCACCGCGCTGCTGCCGTTTTGGCATGTGGCGGGCTTCGCGCTGGGTGCCGTTACCGCGGCACTTGGCCCCAAGGCCGCCATGGCCTGCACCGTGGCGGTGGAAAATGCCATAAACGAGCATTACACCGCCCAGCGCGATGCCTTGGCCGGGGATGAGGCCGCTTTGCGCGAGACGGTGGAGCAATTCCGCCAGGAGGAGCTGGAGCACCGCGATATTGCCCTGGCCGAGGGTGCCGAGCAGGCACCGGGCTACAGGGTGCTGACCGGGCTTATCGGCGCCGGATGCCGGGCGGCTATACGGCTGAGCGAGATTATCTGACTGCCTGCGTGTTAGGGCCGGGCTGGTGGCTGGGTTTTGTAGATTTGGGCTGGGTGGCGTTTGGTTTGAATTTTGGGTTTGGGGGAGACTGCCAAGTAGCTTTGGAGCGTTTTGGCTGGCAAAGCAGGCCTATGCCGTAGGTTTAGGCTGTCGTATGAATTCTGATTTACGCGACATAAGACAACGTACCGAAGCGGGACATTGATCTTAGCGTTCTCCTTAGTAAATTTGCGCCATGACAAATGGTACGACTCGAACGATCCGCATCGTTGCTGCTTTGATCGATGATGAAAAGGGACGTCTGCTGCTAGTTCGAAAGGCGGGCACGCGATGGTTCATGCAAGCGGGGGGTAAGATTGAAGTGGGCGAAACTCTGCTATCTGCCCTTGCTCGGGAACTGCAAGAAGAAATCGGCCTATCCCTGGACGGCAACAATACCGTGCGGCACATAGCTCGTTGCTCAGCCCCTGCCGCCAACGAGCCCGGTCATGTGGTGGAGGCCGAAATTTACCATGTACGGGTTTCTCATGTACCGATTGTCAGTTCAGAGATTGAGGAAGCCATCTGGGTAGATGCCGAACAGGCAGAAGCAATGCCGTTGGCTCCGTTGACGCGTGATCATATTTTGCCTCTGTCTCGTACGCTCTGAGATTGTCGCATAACTTGTAAATTATGGGGACAATTAGCACCGACTAGAAAACGAATGATGCTTTCACGTCGCACATCTTTGTTGCTTGATGTGATCTATTGCGGCAAAGACGTGCGGCTGTCAGGAATGGGGGCTATTGGATTTTGTTGAAGATGGGGCAAGCATCCGCAAAGGCTCCCAACCCAAAATTCCAACCGGCCCACCACCGTATATCACCCTTCCCGGCTGAGTAGCGCCTCGGCGCAGGCGTCCAATATCGCCGCGCAATCTATCTCATATTCCTGGTACAGGCTGGCAATGTCGCCGGATTGGCCGAAGCGGTCTGGCCCCAGCGCCATAACACGCTGGCCGCGCACGGCGCCCAGCCAGGCATGGGCTGCCGGGTGGCCGTCCAGCACCGGCACAAGGGCAGCACCCGGTGCCAGCGGGGCGAGCAGGGTTTCGATATGCGAGCTGGCCTGCGCTCCCTGCCGCCGCGCCCGCTGCGCCGCGCGCCAGCCCGCGTACAGGCGGTTGGGGCTGGTTATGGCCAGCAGCCCGGCCTCGGGCACATCTTCGCGCAGCATGGCGAAGGCTTTTTCCGCCTCGCCCGCCAGCGCGCCCTGGTAGGCGATGGCGATGCCGGCCCCCGGCGCTGGCGCATGCACCCAATGCGCGCCCGCGATAACATGCGCCGCGTTCAGCTTACGCTCGGGCTGTGGCAGGGCAAGGTTGGAAAGGCGCAGCCATACGGCGGAGCCATCGGGCTTTTGCATATGCGCGAAGGCGTGGCGCATTAAAATCGCCAGTTCGTCGCAATAGGCAGGCTCGAAGCTGGCCAGCTTGTCTTGCACAATGGCCAGAAGCGGCGTGTTGGTGGCCTGGTGCTGCCCGCCCTCGCGCGCCAGGGTAATGCCGGAGGGCGTGGAGACGAGCAGAAAGCGCGCATCCTGGTAGCAGGCATACGATAGCGCATCGTGTCCGCGATTTACGAACGGGTCGTACACCGTGCCCACGGGCAGCAGCCGCGCGCCGTATAAATCATGCGCCAAACCCGCTGCGCCAAGCAGCAGAAACAAATTCTGCTCGGCAATGCCAAGCTCTATGTGTTGGCCCGCGGGCGTGGTGCCCCAGCGGTGGGCGCTGGCGATTTTGCCGGAGCGGAATATATCCTCGCGCTCCTGCCGGTCGAACACGCCGCGCCGGTTGATCCAGGGGCCGAGATTGGTGGAGACGGCGACATCGGGGCTGGTGGTAACAATGTGGCGGGAAAGCTCCGCGCTATCGCCCTGGGCGCGGCCGATTTCCGCGAGGATTTCGCCAAACCCGGCCTGGGTGCTCATGCGCCTGCCGGTAATGCGCGGCTGCGGCAGGGCAGGGGGAACGGGCACGCTGGCGGCGGGCAAATGCCGCCCTGCGGGAGAGAGCGGCGTGGCATAGGGCACGGTTTTGATGAAGCGCGCCACGGCGGGCTGGTGCGCCAGCCCTTCCAGCGCATCCCATTCATGGCCTGGACGTATATTGTTATTTATTCGGAATGAATCCATCTGCTCCAGTGTCATCATGCCGGCGTGGTTGTCTTTATGCCCGGCAAAAGGCAAGCCATTGCCTTTGATGGTATAGGCCAGGAACAGGGTTGGCTGGTCCGATTGCGCGGCGGCGGAGAATGTTTCCGTCAGCACGCCGAGATCGTGACCGGCGAGATTTGTCATCAGCGCCGCCAGCTCGTCATCGGAAAGCGGGTCGATGATGGCGCGCGCGCTCTGGCTGCGGCGCATGTCGCGCAGCAGCGCCTCGCGCCATGCCGCGCCGCCCTGGAAGGTGAGGGCGGAGTAGGTGGAGTTGGGGCATTCATCTATCCAGCCGCGCAGGCTGCAGCCGCCGGGGCGGGCGAAAGCCTCCTGCAATTTGCGGCCATATTTCAGCGTGACCACTTTCCAGCCCATGTCGCGGAACAGGCCCTCGAACCGGCCGAACAGCCGGTCTGGCATCACATTGTCCAGGCTCTGGCGGTTATAATCCACCACCCACCACACATCGCGCACATCGTGCTTCCAGCCTTCCAGCAAGGCTTCGTAGATGTTGCCCTCGTCCAGCTCGGCATCGCCCGCAATGGCGATGTTGCGCCCGCGCGCCAGGCCGGGGGCGGCAAGGGCGTGGGTTTGCACATAGTCCTGGATGAGCGCGGAAAAGCTGGTGAGCGCGATGCCAAGGCCGACCGAGCCGGTTGAGAAATCAATCTCCGCGCCGTCCTTGCCGCGGGAAGGATAGGCCTGGGCGCCGCCGAACTGCCGGAAGTTTTGCAAATTTTCCAGCGTTTGCCGCCCGAGCAGATAATTGATGGCATGCAGCACCGGCCCGGCATGGGGCTTTACCGCCACGCGGTCTTGCGGGCGCAGCGTGCAGAAATACAAGGCGGCCATGATGCTGGCGACCGAGGCGCAGGAGGCCTGGTGCCCGCCGGTCTTCATGCCGTCGGGGTTGGGGTGGATATGGTTGGCGTGGTGGATGGTCCAGGCGGCAAGCCAGAGCAGCTTGCGCTCGATTTCCGCCAAAAGGTCCAATTTCCCCAGGCCTTGGGTGAGCGGCCGTATTTGGTTCATGCGGCAAGACTAACCCAAAGCCCCGAGCGAGGAAACGGAGCTATTGATTTGGCATGAGCATATTTGCGTTGCCTGGCTGTACTGGGGGGCAATCCAGGCTGCGCGTTCCGGCGGCGGCATTCAGCGCGCGCAGCGGTACCAGGTTATCCATAAAGCGTTCCGCGCAGGCGCGCCAGGAATAGGTTTCCGCGAATGGGCGGCAGGCGGCACGGTCTATGGTCAGGGCGTCCAGGCAGGCTTGGCGGAGGTTTGTGTTGAGTGCGCCAACCGGGGTGGGGGCTTCAGCCAGTATGTCTTTGGGGCCGGTAACGGGGTAGGCGGCCACGGGCAGGCCAGAGGCCAGGGCTTCGAGGACCACCAGGCCGAATGTGTCTGTTTTGGAAGGGAATACGAATACATCGGCCCCGGCATAGGCTTTGGCGAGGTCCGCGCCGTGGCGGGCGCCGAGGAAATGCGCGGCGGGGAAGTCTTTTTCCAGCGCCTTGCGCTGCGGGCCATCGCCCACGATGAGCTTGGAGCCGGGAAGCTCCAGCTGCAGGAAGGCACGCAGGTTTTTTTCCACCGCCACGCGGCCCACATAGGCGAAGATGGGGCGGGGATAAGGGAAATCCTCGCTGGGTTCGGGATGAAACGAATCGAGATCGACCCCGCGCGACCAGGGGCGGATGTTTTTGAAGCCGCGCGCGGCCAGCTCCTCGCGCAGCGATTGCGTGGCGACCATGGTGGCAGCCCCCGCGGCGTGGAAGCGGCGCAGCCAGGCATAGGTAAGGAATTCAGGAATGCCTGTGCGGGCCTTGAGGTATTCGGCAAAGCGCGTGTGGAAGGCGGTGGTGAAGGCGAGCTTGTGGCGTTTGGCGTAGCGGCGCGTGGCCATGCCCAGCGGGCCTTCCGTGGCGATGTGCAGGGCATCGGGCGCGAAATCTTCGATGATGCGGGCGAGCCGGCGGCCGGGGAACAAAGCGAGGCGGATTTCCGGGTAGCTGGGCATGGGGATGGTGGTGAAACGGTCCGGCCCCACCACCTCCACAATTTTGCCCATGGCCTGCATTTGCTCCGCCACGGTACGCAGTGTGCGTACCACCCCGTTGACTTGCGGCGCCCAGGCATCGGACACGATGAGGATACGGGTGAGGCCGGGAAACGGGGGCAGGGGTTCAGGCTCCGGTGGAAAGCGCACGGCTCTGGCCTGACGCGGCAAATTCCGCTGCCACGGCCTGGAGTGCGGGGGATTTTTCGGCCTTTATCTTCGCCGCCGGTTTGGCCAGCATGGAGAGCTTGTTGCGCGCCACCCAGTCTATCAGCTCCAGGCGGCCATCCATGTGCTCCACCAGGGCGGTGCAGCTTTCCACCCAGTCGCCATCGTTAAGGTAGAGCACGCCGTTGACCATGCGCATTTCGGCATGGTGGATGTGGCCGCACACCACGCCGTCAAACCCGCGGGCCTTGGCGTCATCGGCCAGGGCGGTTTCGAAACGGTCTATGGCTTTTACAGCCTCTTTTACCTGCAGCTTGAGCCAGGCGGAGAGCGACCAGTACGGGTAGCCAAGCCGCGTGCGGACCATGTTGAACCAGCGGTTAAGCTCCAGCGCCAGCGTGTAGGCCCAGTCGCCCAGCAGGGCCAGAATACGGGCATGGCGCACCACGCTGTCGAACAGATCGCCATGGGTGATGAGCAGGCGCTTGCCGTCCGCCGTGATGTGCTCCGCTTCCATCTGGATTTTAACCCCGCAGACTTCGACGCCGAGCATGAGGTATTTGCGCAGCATTTCGTCGTGGTTGCCGGGCACGTACACAACATTGGTGCCGTTGCGGGCGAATTTGAGGACGCGGCGGAGCACCTTGTCGTGGTATTTATCCCAGTACCAGGAGCGCTTGAGGCGCCAGCCATCTATAATGTCGCCCACAAGGTAGAGATTCTCGCAGCTCATGGATTTGAGAAAGCTGGCGAGGAACTCGGCGCGGCAGCCGCGCGTGCCTAGATGCGTGTCTGAGATGAACACGCTGCGGTAGACGGCCTGGGCGGTGGAGCGGGGGGGCGTCATGGCGTTCATGACACTCGCAATAGCCGCGTGTTTCGTGTCTGTAACAGTGAAACTTCAATGACGTATACTGCGATTTTTCAAACTATAATGTCACGGGTCTGCCATTAAAATGCCATCATGGCGTCATGGCTGGGGTGCTTTTTCTAAAGTTTGTTAGGTAGCGGGCGGAGATTCGCGGAATGCTGGTTGTTTTCAACCCCGTGGCAGGGCGCAGGCGCGCGGCGGCGCTGTGGAAGGTGCTGGACCTGCTGGTGGAAAATGGTGTGAAGGTGGAGGTGGCCGAGACGCAGCATGCCGGCCATGCAACAATGCTGGCCCGCGAGGGCGTGGCTTTGGGCGAGATGATGGTGGTGGCGGCAGGCGGTGATGGCACCATTGCCGAGGTGGCGAACGGGCTGATCGGCTCGCACACCGCCATGGGGGTGATTCCGCTGGGCACGGCTAATGTGCTGGCCAAGGAATACGGGCTTTCCACCAGCGCGCGTGGCATTGCCAGCGCGCTGGCCTATAAGCGCACCCGCCTGCTCTGGCCGGGGCTGGCGCGGGTGAATGGGCGCGAGCAGTTGTTTGTGCAGATGCTGGGGCTGGGGTTCGATGGGGCGGTGGTGCAGGGCATCCAGCCGCTGCTGAAACGTGCCATCGGGCGCGGGGCGTATGTTTGGCAGTCGCTGTGGGAGAGTATGGCTTACGGGTTCCCCTGCGTGCGGGTGAATATAGATGGCGTGGCGCATGAGGCGGCGAGCGTGGTGGTGAGCAAGGGGCGGCTTTATGGCGGGCCGTATATGCTGGCCCCGGCCGCCAAGCCCGAGGCGCCGGGGTTTCAGGTGGCGCTGTTTGAGCAGCCGGGCACGCTGCCGGCGCTGCGCGCGGGGGCGGCGCTGCCGCTGGGGCTGTTGCCGCGCTGCCCCGGCGTGCGGCTGCTGGCCGCGCGGCATGTGGGGTTTGAAAGCACCGGGCAGATACCCGCCCAGGCCGATGGCGACCGCATGGCGGGCACGCCGTTCGAGGTATGTGACGCGGCGGCGCCGATTTCGCTGATCGTGGGGTGAGCAGGGGTTGACCTGCGCCGATGAAGTTTTAAGGGAGGCCAGTCCACTCAAGGGAGACTGACACATGAAGACCCCCGTGCGCGTTGCCGTAACCGGTGCGGCTGGCCAGATTGGCTATGCCATCCTCTTCCGTATCGCCAATGGCGACCTTTTGGGGAAAGACCAGCCGGTCATCCTCAACCTGCTGGACCTGCCGCAGGCGCAGAAGGCGCTGGGCGGCGTTATCATGGAGCTCAATGACTGCGCCTTCCCGCTGCTGGCCGGCATTGTGCCCACCGACGACCCGCGCGTGGCGTTCAAGGATGTGGACATCGCCATTCTCATCGGCTCGCGCCCGCGCGGCCCCGGCATGGAGCGCCGCGACCTGCTGGCCGCCAATGCCGAGATCTTCAAGGTGCAGGGCAAGGCCCTGAACGATGTGGCCAAGCGCGATGTGAAGGTGCTGGTTGTGGGCAACCCGGCCAATACCAATGCCTACATCGCCATGAAGTCCGCCCCGGACCTGCCGAAGGAAAACTTCACCGCGATGCTGCGCCTGGACCATAACCGCGCTGTTTCGATGCTGGCCGAGAAGGCTGGCGTGGCGGTGAAGGATATCGAGAAAGTGGCCGTGTGGGGCAATCATTCCCCCACCATGTATGCCGATTACCGCAATGCCGCCGCCAACGGTAAGCCGATGCCGCAGGTGATTAACGACGAAGCCTGGTATCGCGATACCTACCTCTCCGCCGTGGGCAAGCGGGGTGCTGCCATTATCGAGGCGCGCGGGCTGTCTTCCGCAGCCTCCGCCGCCAATGCCGCCATCGACCATGTGCGCGACTGGGTGCTTGGCTCCAATGGCCGCTGGGTTTCCATGGGTATTCCGTCCGATGGCTCTTATGGCATCCCCGAGGATGTGATGTTCGGCGTGCCCGTGACCACCGAGGGCGGCAAGTATAAGCGCGTGGAAGGCATTGCCATGGACGAGTTCTCCAAGGGCCGCATTCAGCACACGCTGAACGAGCTGCTGGAAGAGAAAGACGCCGTGGCCGGGCTGCTGGGCTAATGCCCCGGGGGTTTTGCCCCTGAAACCCCGCCTGGGTTAGAATAAAGGGCCATCCCGCGTGCGGAACGCACAGGCTGGGGTGGCCCTTTTTGCGTGCGCGGGGCACGCCTAATACCAACGGCTATAAAGGATGACTCATCCTTTATAGCCGTTGGTATTAGGCGTGGGGCTGGCGGGGCGGCCACGCGCCAAGCATAAGTGCTTGTGCCTTTGCCAAAGGACCGGACAAGTTTGACACATCCCGCTGCCGCCCCCTAAGTTCCCTGTATGTCTTGCCCGGACTTTGTATACAAACGCATAATGGGCGGGTTGGGAGGAAGGCGTGATGGATATTGTGGATGCACAGCTCCATATGGGCCGTGGAAAAATTGGCGGCACGCTGGCGGCGATGGACGCGCTGGGTATCCGTACCGCGATACTGGATGAGCTATGGGGGATGCAGCCGGGTGCGGCGCGTACCCATTATGACCCTGGCCACGCCCTGCCCAATGGCGCCTGGCGCACGGGGTTTCCCACCGCGCAGGAGGCGGCGCTAACGCACCCGGACCGCTTTGCCTTTCTGGTGCGCATAGACCGGCTGGATACGCAGCTTGAGAGCGTGATGCGCGCCATTGGCTCCACAAAAGGGGCTTGCGCGTTCCGCCTGCAACCGGTCTGGACGAAAGAGGAAGCGGAAGCGTTTGCCAAAGGGGCTTATGAGCCTTTACTGGACATTGCCCAGGATATTGGTCTGCCCGTGTGCTGGTTCGTGCCCGGCTTTGTTGAATTTCTGCGTCCTTATGTGAAGAAATTTCCCCGGTTGAGCTTTGTGATCGACCATTGCGGCATGGGGTTTGGCGCCATTCCGGATTGGCAGCCCGAGCCAGAGAGGCGGCAGGCCGCCGCGCCTGCCTATTTCGATCATGTTCTGGGCTTGGCGGAATTTCCCAACGTGGCGCTGAAATGGAGCCATGCGCAGGACCGGTTTGGGGTGGAGGCTTATCCATACGCGGGGCTGTTCCCGCATCTGCGCCGCGCCATTGCGGCGTTTGGGGCGGAACGGCTGATCTGGGCCAGCGACCACACGGTTATTCCCCGCCACCGCTGGGGGGACATGCTCTACTACCTGCGCGATGCGGCGGATATTTCGCGCGCCGAGAAGGAGTGGATTTTGGGCCGCGCGGCCCGGCGCGTTTTTAGATTGGAAGGTGAACGGGTATGAGCAAGAAGGTTGCGTTGGTAACGGGGGCGGCGGCGGGCATCGGGCGGGCGATTGCGCTGCGTCTGGCGCGGGATGGCATTGCCATCGGCGTGCTGGATTTGAAGAAGGAAGCCTGCGCGCCGGTGGTTGATGAAATTCGCGCGGCGGGCGGCAAGGCTGTGGCGCTTGCGGGCGACATTGCCAGCCGCGCCTCCGTCCAGGCGGCTGCCGATGAGCTGCGCGCGGCATTCGGACCCATTAATATCGTGGTGAACAATGCCGGCATTACCGGGTTTGTGCCCTTTATGGAGCTGACCGACGCGCAATGGGACAGGATGATGGAGGTCAACCTGAAAGGCGCTTTCATTGTCACCCAGATTGTTCTGCCAGACATGCTGGCGCAGGGCTGGGGGCGGATTGTGAATATCTCCTCCTCCTCCGCGCAGTCCGGCGCGGCCACCATGGCGCATTATTCCGCGGCCAAGGGCGGTATTATCGCGCTCACCAAAACCCTGGCGCAGGAATTCGGGCCGCACGGCATTACCGCCAATAATATTCCGCCGCGCTTTGTGATGAACACGGTGATGTCGGAGGAATCCTTCAAGCATCTGGGCCAGGATGTGCGCGATACCTGGACGAATAACGGGCCGATCCGCCGCCAGGGCGAGCCGAAGGATATTGCCGGGGCCTGCGCCTGGCTGGCGTCGGACGAGGCGGGGTATGTGACGGGCCAGACCATTGGCGTGAATGGCGGGCGGTATATCTGAGCGGAGGCAGGGCATGGACGACAAGAAAATTCACAAGATACTACTGTTCATGAAGCGCAAGCCGGGCATGAGCATGGAGGCGTTCATCGAGTATTACGAGACGCGCCATGCGCCCCTTTGCGCCAAATACAGCACTAATTTGCAGCGCTATATGCGCCGCTTCATCACCCCGCAGACCCACCCCGAGACCGGGCCGGGCGGGGAGATGGCGTTTGATGTGATTACCGAGCTGTGGTGCAAGGATGAGGCGGCGTTCAACGGGCTGCTGGCGTACCTTACCAGCGCGGTGATGCCGGATTTCATCGTGGAGGATGAGAAGAATTTGTTCGACCGCGCCTCCTTCAAAATTACCACCGTGGTGGAATACGAGACTGATCTTTCCGCGGCTGGCTGACGACTCCGGCGGCGGGGTGCTAGCCTGCCCCTGTGGATAGTCATTTGGCGCTGATGGTGGGCTTGCCAGGGCAGGGGATGCATTTGCAGCCCGATGCGCTCTCGTGGCTGTTTTTGGGCATTTTACTGCCGCAAGTGGTGGCCAGCGCGGTGGCGGGCATGCGCGGCTCGGTCACCTTTTGGGTGTTTGGGCTGGGCATGGCGCTGGCGCTGCTGGCGGGGGATGCGTTCACGCTCATCTTCGGGTTCGAGCTGATGAGCGCGGCTTCCTGGCTGCTGGTGTTGCGCGGGGATGAGCGGCCCGCCACGTTTTATGTGACCATGGCGATATTCTCCGGGGCCTGCCTGATTCCGGCGGTGTTTCTGCCGGCAAGCTCCGTGGCGTTCGTGCTGATTTTGCTGGGCACCGGGGCCAAGGCGGGCTTGGCGCCGCTGCATGCCTGGCTGCCCAAGGCGCACCCCGCGCCGCCCGCCGGGGTTTCCGCGCTTATGTCCGGCGGCATGGTGAAGGTGGCGCTTTATGTGCTCATCCGTTACGCCTTCATTATTTTGGCCCCGGCGGCGCAACCCTGGTGGGGGGTGGTGCTTATCGCGGCGGGGCTGGCCTCGGTGCTTATTGGCGCGCTGCGGGCCATGCTGGAGGTGGAGCTGAAGACCGTGCTGGCCTGCTCCACGGTGGAGCATGTGGGGCTTATCGCGGTGGGGCTGGGTGTGGCGCTGCGGGCCAAGGCCATGGGCGATGAAACGCTGGAAGGGCTGGGGCTGCAGGCAGCTTTGCTGTGTATTGTGGCCCATGCGCTGTTCAAACCGCTGCTGTTTTTGGGCGCGGGCGAGGTGAAGCATGCGGTGGGCACAACGTCGCTGAACTGGCTGGGCGGGCTGGTGCGCGGCATGCCGCGCTTGGGCGGGCTGATGCTGCTGGGCGCGGCTTGCATGGCCGCGCTGCCGCTGGGGGCGGGGTTCGCGCCGGAATTTTTGCTGCTGCATGCCATCATTGGCGCCGCCGCCACGGGCGGGATTCTGGCGCGGCTGTTTTTTACCGCGGCTTTGGCCATTCTGGGGCTGGGTGCTGCTTTGGCGCTGGGGGCGGCGGTCAGGCTGTTCGGCATGGGGTTTCTGGGCCGGCCGCGCAGCCTGCAGGCGGCGGCGGCTGACGATATTCGTGGCGCCCCGCTTATGGCCATGGGGCTGCTGGCAGTGCTGATACTGCCTGTGGCGCTGCTGCCGGGGCTGGTGCTGGGCACGATGACGCCGGTGCTGCTGCTGCTGGCGCCGCAGGCCGCGCTGCCGCCTTTGGCTTATGCCCCGCTCTCGCTAGCAGTGCTGGCGCTTTTGTTGGCCGCGGCGCTTGGGTTTGTGCTGCAGCGCTGGGGCGTGCGCGGCACGCGTGAGGTGGCGGGGTGGAATGGCGGTTTTGGCGCGCCGCCGCCCTGGCTGCCCTTTGGCGACCCCGCCACCCAGCCCAGCGCCACCGGCCTGGCCGAACCTGTGGCGCGGGCCATAGGGCGCGGCGTGCTGGCGCGGGATATGGCGGACCCCACGGAAGCCTGGCTGGTGGCGCCATTGCTGCAACTTTACCGCCGCCTGGTGCGGCTGGCCGAGCGCATACGCCGCGCCACCATACGCGAGCGCCTGGCCTTTGTGTTTGGCGCTTTGGTGGTATTTCTGCTGGCGCTGGGGCTGGGGGAGGGCGGCTGATGCTGGGATTTGCCCTTGGCCTGATTGCCACATTGCTGCATGCGGCCTTGGTGTTTGCCGCGGCCCCCTTGGTGGCGGGGGTGGTGGGTAAAATCCGCGCCTGGGCGCTGGGGCGGCGCGGCGCGCCTGTGTGGCAGCCTTATTTGCAGCTTTATAAATTGCTGCGGAAATCCACGCTGGTGCCGGAGACGGCGACGGAGCTGTTCGCGCTTTGGCCGGTGGCGTGCTTTCTGGCCACTGCCGTTGCAATGCTGCTGGTGCCTTCGTTCTGCACGGGTATGCTTACCGCCCCGCTGGGGGATTTCATTACGCTAATCGGGCTGTTCGCCATTGCGCGCGCGGCCACCATGCTGGGCGGCATGGAGACGGGGTTTGGCTTTGGCGGCGCGGGGGCGGGGCGCGAGGTTTTGTTCTCGATTTTTGCCGAGGCTGCTTTGCTTGTGGCGCTGCTGTGCTTTGTGCTGCTGGCGCATGGGGCCACGGTGGATGGCATCGCCGTGGCGTTTGACACGCAGCATATCGGTATTTCCGTTTCTCTGGGCTTTGCGCTGGCCGCCTTGCTGGCGGTGGCGCTGACGGAAACGGGGCGGATTCCCACCGATAACCCTTCCGGGCACCTGGAACTGGCCATGGTGCATGAGGCGATGCTGCTGGAATATTCCGGACGGTTTCTGCTGCTGTTCGAATATGCCGCCATGCTGCGGCTGCTGCTATGGATGGATTTGATCGGCGCGATTTTCATCCCCTTCCGGCTGGGGCAGGCGGGGGATGTGTTTTCCTGGCCTGGCGGGCTGCTGTTATGGGTGTTGAAGATTGGCGCGATGGCGGTGGTGTTGCCATTGTTCGAGGTGTCCACGGCCAAGATGCGCGTGTTCCGCGTGCCGGAATTTCTGGGCGCGGCCATGCTGCTTGGGTTTCTGGCCAGCGTGTTTTTGTTTGTGGCGGCGAGGATCGGCTCATGAGCCTGACCTTCTCGCTCGCGCATCTCATGGGCGGCATTGTGCTGCTTTGCGGGTTTCTGCTGCTCTCGCAACGGCGGCTGGCGGCGATGATTACGCTGTACCAGATACAGGCCTGCGTGCTGGCGGCGGCCGCGTTCTGGCAGGGCTGGGCGCAGCATGAGCTTAATTTATATCTCACCGGTATTATCACGCTGGCGCTGAAGGGGCTGCTGCTGCCTTACGGGCTGCGCCAGATTGTGTTGCGCTTTAATCTGCGCCGCGCGGTGGAGAGCGGGATGGGCATGGCGCTGTCGCTTATTTTAGGTGTGGGGCTGATTGGCATTGCCGTGCTGGTGGTGCTGCCGAGCACGATGCGCGCTGTTTCGCTCACGCGCGAGGATCTGGCCATTGCGCTCTCGGTGGTGTTGCTGGGGCTGCTGGTGATGGTGAGCCGGCGCAGCGCGCTGGCGCAGATTATCGGCTTTCTCTCGACCGAAAACGGGCTGGTGCTGGCGGCTATTGGTATGCCGGGCATGCCATTCGTGGCGGAGTTTTCCGTGGCGCTGCTGGTGCTGCTGGCGTTTCTGGTGGTGGGGGTGTTCCTGCTGCGCATCAGGGAGCATTTCGACACGCTGGATGTGACCGGCATAGAAGCGATTGAGAGGCGCGGGCGATGATTCTGCTGCCCATTTTCCTGCCGTTTGCGGGCGCGCTGGCGCTGGGGTTGTGGGGCACGCCGCGCGTGGGGGCTATTGCCAATGCGGGGCTGAGCTTGGTGGTGTTTCTGCTTACGCTGGCGGTGTTTGCGGCACCTGGGCATGGGCTGATTCATGCCGATGGGCTGGGGCTGCTGTTTGGCGCGCTTACCGGGTTCATCGGGCTTACAACGTCCCTGGCCAATATAGCCTATGTGCGCGAGGCGGAGGCGCGGCTGCGCCCCGTGCTGTGGCGGCTATACCATGCGCTGTGTCAGGTGGTGCTGGGGGCCACGCTGCTGGGGCTGTATGCCGATAATATCGGGCTGCTTTGGGCGGCGGTGGAAGGTGCCACGATCGCCGCCACGCTGGCGGTGAGCCTGCCGCGCACCGCCTCGGCGCTGGAGGCGGCGTGGAAATATTTTATCCTCGGCGGCGTGGGGATTGGGCTGGCGTTGTTTGGCACCATGCTGGTGTATCTGGCCGCGCAGCCGGCGCTGGGGCCGGGGTTTCCGGCCATGAGTTTTGCGGCACTTTCGGCCCATGCGGCCAAGATGGATGGCTCGCTGCTGACTCTGGCGTTTGTGTTCATTCTGTTCGGGTACGGTACCAAGGCGGCTTTGGTGCCGCTGCATGGCTGGCTGCCTGATACCTATGCGGAAGGCCCGGCGCCGCTGACAGCGGCATTCTCTGGCCCGCTGCTGAATCTGGCGCTGATCGCCATTTTGCGGTTCCGGCATTTGCTGCAGGTGAATGTGGCGGCGGGCGGGGCGGCAATGGCGCCAGGGCCGTTTTTGCTCACACTCGGGCTGGCTTCGCTGTTTCTGGCGGGTTTCTCATTCACGCGGCGGCGCGATGCCAGGCGGTTTTTCGGGTTTTCGTCCATCGAGCATTCCGGCATCGCGGCGTTTGCGTTTGGTATTGGCGGGCCGGCGGCGATATTTGGCGGGCTGCTGCATATGGTGCTGCAGACGCTGCTGAAATCGGGGTTGTTTATTGCACTGGTGAGCGCGGCGGGGCTGCGCGGCTCGGCGGCCCCGGGGCAATATGCGTTTTCGCATCTGCGCGGCATGATTCATTCCAGCAAATATACCGGCTGGATGCTGGGGGGCGCGATGTTCGCCCTGGCGGGGCTGCCGCCATCGGGCTTATTTGTTTCGGAATTCATCATCATCAGCCAGACGGTGCAGCGTAACCCCTGGGTCTCTCTACCGCTGGGGCTGGGGCTGCTGCTTTGCGCGGCGGCGATGCTGCGGAATGTGGGGCCGCTGGTTTTCGGCCCCGCGCCGCCGCATACCAAAGCGCATAAGGCGGGGGCAGAGATGCACCTGGTGGCGCTGCATCTGGCGCTGGTGGCGGGGCTGGCTTTTGCCATGCCGGGGCCGGTGCTGGCGCTGTTTTCATCTGTTTCGGGGGCGCTGCAATGAGGCTGCTTTCGCCAGAGGATTGGGCCGCGCACCAGGGCAGGTTTGTTGCGCTGTGGACGGATGCGAACCACGCCTACGCGCTGTACCAGCCGCAGGAGCTGGTGGCGGTGGCGCTGGATAATGGCGCCTATCCGGCACTGCCGCATAAGGGCGCGGCGTGGTTTCAGCGCCTGGCGTTTGATTTGCATGGGCATTTTGATTTGCATGGGCATAAGGCCGTGGGCGCGGCGGATACGCGGCCTGCGGTGGAGCACCACCGTGCCGCCGATTTTACCGCGCCCTGGCCGGAATTTGTCTCGCCCGGGGGCGAGGGGGTGTATCAGGTGGCGGTGGGGCCGGTGCATGCGGGCATTATCGAGCCGGGGCATTTCCGTTTTTCCGTGCGGGGCGAAGAGGTTTTACGGCTGGAGGTGCGGCTGGGCTACGCGCATAAGGGCACGCTGGGGCTGATGCGCGGCAAATCGCCGCGTTTGGCGGCGCGTTACGCGGCCAGGGTTTCCGGCGATGCCACGGTGGCGCATAGCCTGGCGTTTGCGCAGGCGGCGGAAAGCGCGCTGGGGGTAAGCGCACCGGGCCGGGCGGTGTTTCTGCGCGGCATTATGGCGGAGCTGGAGCGGCTGGCGAACCATACATCGGATATTGGCGCCATTGCCGGGGATGCGGGGTTTGCGTTTTTGGATGCGCGCTTTGCCCTGGCGCGCGAGACGATTTGCGCCGCCAGCGCCGCCGCGTTTGGCCACAGGCTGATGATGGATATTGTGGTGCCGGGCGGCGTGGCGGGGGATTTGGCCGAGGGGGGGGCAGAGGCGATTCTGGACGCGCTGGCGGCGCTGGAGGCGGAGCTGCCCAGCCTGACCCGCGTGTTCGAGGATTATGCCAGTTTGCAGGACCGGGTGATTGGCACAGGCATCATTCCGCCTGCCCTGGCGGAGGCATTCCATGCGGGCGGGTATGTGGGCCGTGCCTCTGGGCAGCAGCAGGATGCGCGGGTGATGCCAGGGTATCCGCCTTACCAGAGCATGGCGCTGTATGTGCCGGTGTTTCAGGAAGGCGATGTAGCGGCGCGGATACGCGTGCGGCTGGAGGAAATTCCAGAGAGTATAAGGCTGGTGCGCGACATGCTGGCGGCGCTGCCCGAAGGCCCGCTGGCGCTGGCGCTGCCGCCGGAAAGCGGCATGGGGCTGGGCGTGGCGGAGAGTTTCCGCGGGCCGGTGTGGCATTGGCTGAGTATTGAGGGCGGGGCCATTGCCGCCGCTTTTATAGCCGATGCCTCCACCCTGCATTGGCCGCTGCTGGAGCAGGCGGCCACCACAGCGATTCTGGCCGATTTTCCGATGATTAATAAGTCGCTCAATGGCTCTTATTCAGGCGTGGATTTGTAGGGATGGTTTGGAAAACAATTATCTCGCACATAAGTGTTAAGGCCGCGCCGGGGCTTAAGGCCAGCCCGGAGCAGGTGAAAGAGATGCGCGCCCGGCTGGCGGCGGCGGGCGCGCGCAAGCTGGGCCGGGCGCTGGCCATCCGGCATGTGGCGGCGGGAAGTTGCAATGGCTGCGAGCTGGAGCTGCGCGCGACGCAGAACTTAATTTACGACCTGACCCAATACGGGCTGAGCTTTACCCCCAGCCCCCGCCATGCGGATATTTTGCTGATTACAGGCGCCGCCGGGCGCAACATGATAGATGCCGTCCGGCAGGCCCGTGCCGCCATGCCGGACCCGGTGCTGGTGGTGGCCTGTGGCGATTGCGCCTTGGATGGCGGGGTGTTCAAAGGCTCGCCCGCTATTGCCGGTGGGGCGGGCGCCATAACCCAAATCGACCTGACCATTCCCGGCTGCCCCCCAAGCCCGGCGCAGATCGTGCAGGCCTTGGTCACGCTCCTGGAAGCGCATGGGGAGAGTTTGACGGGGCGGTTACGGCCGAGGGTGCGGGAGTGATTGGCGCCGTCTCATGACGGCAAAAAATTATCCCCGCTTGCGCTGGGATGACGGGTGGTCAAGCAGCTTCAATCGTCCCGGTGGATTTTTTCCATCCGCTCGTGACGTTCCTGTGCTTCGATGGAGAGTGTGGCGATGGGGCGGGCTTCCAGGCGCTTCAGGCCGATAGGCTCACCGGTTTCCTCGCAATAGCCGTAAGAGCCATTTTCGATACGCTGCAATGCCTGGTCGATTTTGCCGATGAGCTTGCGGGCGCGGTCGCGCGTACGCAGCTCAAGGGCGCGGTCGGTTTCGACCGAGGCGCGGTCGGTGATGTCGGCTTCCAATATGCCGCCTTCGCCGAGTGAGGCGAGCGTGCCGTTGGCTTCCTTCACCAACTCGCCGCGCCAGCGAAGGAGCTTGTGGCGGAAATACTCGGTTTGCATCGGATTCATGAATTCTTCGCCGTCCGATGGGCGGTAGTCGGGTGGCAACGAGATGAGCATGCCGTCCGTATCCTTACATCTTGAGATGGGGCTGTTTCGAGTCTGCCCCGCCGTGGTTGAGCGGGCTTATAGCGATGCCGCGCCGCCTAGCCAAGGCCGTTGCGCGAGGATGGGCGCTGGGCAGGGCTGGCAAGGATTCATGGACGCTACTCTGGAAAAGAGACAGGCGGCGTGCCATGTATCGGCCCGCATTATGACGGACTGGTGACATGGCGGCTTGGCATTGCGGTTTTTGTATGAGCCGGCGGGGCTTGGCCGCAAAAATCGCATCCTCGGCAAAATTGGGCCACAGATACGCCTTAATGCGGCGTTTGAGTAAACAACATGAATATTGAACCCTCTTTCCAGACACAGTTTGCCCCCGATGCGGGCGTGCCGCTGATTTCCGTGGTGGTGCCGGTGCATAATGAGGGGCCGAATATACGCCCGCTGGTGGCCGCCATAAGCGTGGCGCTGGAGGGGGTGGACCACGAGATCGTCTATGTTGACGATGGCAGTTCCGACGGCAGCCCCAAAATATTGGCGGAGCTGGCGTCGGAACTGCCGAATTTCAGGCGCATCCGCCACAATAAAAGTTGCGGGCAGAGCGGCGCGGTGATTACCGGTGTGAAAAAGGCGCGCGGGGCGTTTATCGCCACGCTGGATGGCGACGGGCAGAACGACCCGGCGGATATTCCCGCCATGCTGGCGGCAGCGCGCGAAGCCGAGGCCGTGGGGCCGAGGCCGGTGCTGATTGCCGGGCACCGCGTGAACCGCAAGGATAGCGGCTCCAAGCGCTGGGGTTCCAAGATTGCCAACCGTGTGCGGTCTTACCTGCTGCGGGACGCCACCCCCGATACCGGGTGCGGGTTGAAGCTGTTCCGGCGCGAGGCGTTTTTGGAGCTGCCGCATTTCGACCATATCCACCGCTTTTTGCCAGCACTGTTCATTCGCGCGGGTGGGCATGTGGTCTCGGTGCCAGTGCGGCACCATGCACGGGCCTATGGCGCCTCGCATTATAACAACTGGCAGCGTTTTAAGGTTGGCGTGGTCGATTTGCTGGGCGTGGCCTGGCTGCAACGGCGCTGGAACGTGCCGCAGATTGAGGCGGCTTCGGAATGAGCGACAGCCTGCCACGCACGCAGGCGGTTGCCATAACCGCCAAGGCGCTGAAGCCGGCCCTGATGGCGGGCGGGCTGGTGGCCATTGCGGCGGCGCTGCCGCTGCTGAGCCACGGCGGGGCGCAGACCGAGCTGACGGGCATGGTGGCGCAAGGCGGGCTGAAGGGGCAGACGCTGTTTATGCTGCTCTCGACTTTTTTGGTGGCCATTGGGTTGCCGCGCCAGGTACCCGCTTTTGCGGCGGGTTACGCGTTTGGGCCGGCTTGCGGCACGGTGGTTGCACTGGTGGCGCAGGTGCTGGCGTGCGGCCTGGATTTTGTGTGGGCGCGCGCGGTGGGGCAAAATTTCGTGCGGCGGCGGCTGGGCGCCCGGTTCGCCAAGATGGACGCCACGCTCTCGCGCCATACTTTTGTAACGGCGCTGACGCTGCGGCTGATGCCGGTGGGGAATAATCTGCTTCTGAATCTGGCGGCGGGTTTGTCCTCGGTGCGGTTGATGCCGTTTCTGGTGGCGTCGGCCATTGGGTTTGTGCCGCAGACGGTTGTGTTTGCCCTGCTGGGCCGTGGCAGCCAGACCAGCCATGTACACATGCTGCTGCTGGCGGGGGGCATGTTTCTGGCCTCCACGGCTTTGGGCGTGTTTCTGTTTTTCCGGGCGCGCCGCGCCGCTGTTTAAGGCGGCGGGCCTGGTTTAGCGCGATGACTTGAGATGCGCTCGCTTTGCGCGCGATTCGGAAGTCTGAATCACACTAGCTTATTGATTGCTCGCCCAAGCAAATTTAGAGCGTTTCCGATTGATCGGAAAATGCTCTAGCGCAGCAGCTTGGGGCCTTGGCCGGTGGCGCGGTGGTGCAGCACGGTTTGCTCCTGCTGCACCTCGAATTCCATGAGGAAATCTTCCTGCTCATCGGTCTGCACAAATTGCTGGTTGAAGCGGCGGATCTGGCTGAGCGCGGCCTGGGCGGAGAGGCCTTGTTCCTTGACCATGTAGGCGGCCAGGATGGTGCCGGTGCGGCCCAGGCTGGCATGGCTATGCACGGCCAGAACCTCGCCCTGGTTGAGCAGCTCGTTCATGTGGGCGATGAGCAGATTGGCGGCATCCGTTGCGGGGGCGTTCTGCTCGGCGATGGGGAAATACACATTGCGCAGCCCATGGCTTGCCAGCAAATCTTGTGAAAGGTCTTGCTCCGTGAGGGTGATGAGCATGGTGATGCCAGCGGCTTTCAGCAGGGCGAGATCGGTCTCGATGGGGGCAGAAAAACCGGGTGCGGGGGTGGCGGCAAGGCGGCCTTCCTCGATCCAGACAAAACCACGAGGGCCGGGGGCATTGCTGCCAGGATGGCGGAACACGGCGGCGTTCTCGTAACGCTGCGGGTCCGCCGCCGGGGCTGACATTTGCGCCGCTGCCGCGCGTGGCGGCAAGGGCACGGATTGCACCATGTTGGCGCTGAGTGCGATGGGGGGCAGGTCGTCTGGCGCGGCAATGTCTTGCAGTTCCGCCGCCTCGTGCTCCATTTCGATGGTGACGGGCGTGGCGGGGCTGGCATTGAAGTTTACCGGCGCGGTGAGGCGCTCGGCTTCGTCGAGGCCGGGCGTGCCGGCGTCCTGGGTGAAGACGGGGGCTCCGGCTACTGGCTCTGCGGGCGGGATGGCGGCTGCGGGCTCAAGCGTTTCTTCCAGCTCAAGCGTTTCTTCCTGGGCCGCGCCCTCCCAGGCTTGCGGCACAGCTTCGTCCGGGGCTTCTGGCATGGTTTCGTCAACGGTGTGCGCGGGCGTCTCGGGTGCGGCTTCGTCCAGCTCGGCGGCCAGCGTGTTGCGGATTTCGTCCTTTATGGCGGCCAGGGTATCCGGGGTAAGTGGCGTGGGGGTGGCTTGGCCCGCTGAGGGGTGGGATGTGATGTCCTCCGCGCCTGGTGGGGTGGCTTGCTCAGGGGCAAAGGCTTCCGGCGCGGGTTCGGAAGCGGGTAGCCCGGGGTGCGGCGCGGTGGCGGGTGCTTCTGGCTCTGGCGGGGCCCAGGCGGCGGAAAACAGCGGCATGACCGCCGGGATGGGACCAAGCTGGCGGATGGCGCTGGCATCGGGTGCTGGAACATCGCAACTGCCGGTGCCGATGAATTGTTCCACGATGGCATTAGGTGGCGCATCGAAAAATTCCGCCGTGCCGCAGGCGGCCTGCACCTGCCCGCCGGCGATGAGGAGAATCCGGTCTGAGATGCGGCGCGCGTGCTTATGATTTTGCAGTACCAGCAGCAGCGGGGTGAACCCTGCCAGGCTTTGCAGCAGGGCGAGCAGGGTGGAGGCCTCGGCCTCGTTCAGCCCTTGGGCGGGCTCGTCCAGCAGCAGCAGGGCGGGTTCGGCCGCAGCTTCGCGCAGGATGGTGACGATGCGTTGCGACAACGGATCCAGCGCCATGAAGGGCTGGTCGAGCTGTCCGGCAAGATGCCCGGCCCCGGCCTGGCTCAGCCAGCCAGCGGCCCATTGGCGCTGTTTGTCCTCGGCCATGTGCCCGGTACGGCCGCGCAGATGGAATAAGAGGTTTTCCAGCACCGTGCTTTGGACCAGCGGGGCGCGCTGGGTGACGAGCAGCGGGCGGTTTTCCGCCGTGAGCGGCGCGCCGCGGAACCAGGCATGGCCCCATTCGTGGAACAGCCCGCTTTGCCCGAGCGCGCCGCCCAGGGCGCGCAGCAAGGTGGACCTGCCGGAATTGGCCGGACCCATGATCGTGGTAATGCCGTGGTCCGGCACGGCGAAGCTCATATCAGTGAGCACCAGCTTGGGGCCGAATGCGGCGCCGTAACCGTTGCAGAGCAGAATGGGACGAATGGCCGCGAAAGCCGGGGCGCTAAAGGCGGGGGCGATGAAAACGGGCTCGGGAATTTCCGCGGCTGGGGGGTGCTGGGGAATGAGGGCGGCGTCTCCGGTTGTTTCCAGCGGGGCGGCGCCCATGGCGGTGGCTTCCGTGGGCGCTGCTTCCGGGCGGGTAGCTTCCGCCATCATGGGGGCAGGGGTTTCCTCCAGCGCGGGGGCTTCTTGCGGCTGCTGGAAGCGTGACGTATCGATCGGCTGGTTTTGTGCCTCAATCCGGCGGCTGTTGCGGCGCACCACGCCAAGCGCGATGAGGACGATGCCCAGAAGGAACACGCCCAATGCCGCGTACAGAACGATCGTTTCTTGGGTCAAGGTGCGGGTTGCCCCGAGAATTGTGAACATTGGCCTCATTTGCCGCTAAAAATTGACGTGAAGCAACTGGAAACAGGCCTTTGCCTGGCGCCCGCGCGGCGAACTTATCCGCTGCTCAGGCCCTTGAGAAGGGTGGTATGGCGGATTGGCGGTATAAAATTCCCGGGTGGGGGCGCTACGATGTATACTACGATTCCGTGACGAGACCGTTGCCTAAGCGCGGATGCCCGGCTTATTCTCGGAGGTATTATTAGCTCCGGGCTGTTGCCCGTGCCTGGCTGGCGGTTTTGCCAACGGCGCGCTTCTGGGAGGAATGAGCCATGGGCAAGACGAAGACAAAAGAAAACAAGAAAGACGATAAGGACAATAAGGCGGCGGAGGGCAAGAACGCCAGAAAGAAGGACAAGCCCAACGGCAAACCCAAGGCTGGCATGAAGGCCAGGCCGCCGGAGCCCGAGGCGCTTTCCGCCCCGGACGCCGCGCGCCTTTATGCCGACGGCACGCCGTTCGACCGCGTGCAATATCTGGAAGCCAAGCTCATTTTGAAACCGGAGCGCTTTACCTCCGTGCAGAGTTTCCGCAGCTTTGGCAAAATTGTGCAGCGCACCGCCAGGCGCCTTGGGGTTGGTTTTATGGATGATCCCAAAGCCGGTTTGCGGCCCGAAATCCGCGAGGTGACATTTTTCGATACGCCTGATTTCGCACTTTATAATAACGCCTTCATTCTGCGGCGGCGTATTTCTTATGTGGATGGCTTTCCCGTTGGCGACCCCGAAATTGTATGCAAATTCCGCCACCCGGACGAGACGCTGGCCGCGGCGATGGATATGCGCCCCAAGATTCAGGGTACCTACCGCATCAAGTTCAAATCCGAGGTGCTGCCGCTGAAGAATGAGATTGGCGGTTTTCGCCGGCTATTCTCGCATAATTGCCAGTTTGGCCTCAGCCAGACGCGCGATGGCGACAGAACCTCGCTGGCCGCGCTGAGCCGCGCCTTCCCCGGTATCGCCATGCTCAACCGCCCCGGGACCGAGCATGTTAGGCTGGTGAATGAGGGGATTGTGGAGGAGGTGCTGCTGCCGCTGGGCAGGCTGGATTTTGGCCAGGGCGCCGTTGGTAAATGCGATGTCTCGCTCTGGCGCACGCGCGGCGAGCATAAGCCGCTTGTCGGCGAGTTTGCCTTCCAGGTGAAGTTCGCCCGCCGCGAGGATATTGGCTCTCCACCGCGCAAACTTGGTGCCCAGTTTTACGCCGTATTGCAGCACGAGGTTGCCGATTGGCTGCTGCTGGGCATGACCAAAACGGCGATGGTCTACCGCCTTAACGGCATATTGCCGTCCAGCCATGAGTGAGCCTTTGCCCGCGCCGGCGCGCGGCCCGTTGCGTGTCTCGCTCGCGCAGGTATTTCTGCAATTCTTTATTATTGGCCTCACCAGTTTTGGCGGCCCCGTGCCTTATTTGCGCGGGCGCCTTGTAACAAAATTGCAATGGCTTGATGACAGGGAATTTGTCGAGCTGCTTTCCATCAGCCAAAGCCTGCCCGGGTTGAATGCGACCAATCTCGCTGTTTTGGTGGGAGAGCGGTTGCGTGGCCCGGCGGGTGCCGCCGCCGCCATTATCGCCATTTGCCTGCCAGGCGGGCTGTATATGTTCGGTGCCGGTATTTTCTACCGCATTCATGGCGATCATGCCTGGGTTACAGCGGCGCTGAAAGGCATTGCCGCCGCCTCGATCGGGCTTGTTCTCGCCACCGTCGTGCAGCTTGCCGAGCGTTCGCTCAGCGGGCGGGCGGATTTTATTTTCATCGCGCTTACCGTGCTGGCCGTTAACCGGTTTCATTTCTCGGTGCCGGAGGCGCTGATCGGTGTTGGGCTGACGGCCATCATCTGGCACCGCCCGCGCCGGGCGGCACCCACCGAATGAGCAAGCGCGGCAGTTTAAGCAAAGGCTGATGGATATGGACCAAATCTTCGCGGTTATCCGTGTTTTCGCCTATCTCTCGCTACTGACCGTGGGCGGCGGCATGGCCGCTTTTCCGGAGATGAAAGCGCAGGTGGTGGGAATTCACCACTGGATGGATTTCACCCAGCTCATCCATTTCTATTCGCTTGGCCAGATGGTGCCAGGCCCGAACATGATGATGATTGTGCCCATTGGCGATTGGGCGGCAGGGCCGCTTGGCGCGGTGGCCGCCGTGGCGGCGTTTTTTGGCCCCACGGCCCTGTTGACCTATGTGGCTGGGCGGTTATGGACGCGCCTGGAAGCCTGGCCGTGGCGGGCCTCCATACAAAAGGGCCTCGCGCCTGTTTCGGTTGGGCTGCTGCTGGCGGGGTGTTTTACCATGGCGAAAGGCACGATCTCGGGCGTTGAAACGGCGTCCATTTCGGCCGGTGTGCTGTTGATTTTGTTGCAGTATAAAGTCAATCCCGCTTTGCTTGTGATTGGCGGGGGGATTGTTGGCCTGCTCTCGTTTTGATGGCTTGGGCGGGGAGTGGAAACGTGACAGGATCCCCGGCGGCGCGGGGATGATTTTTGCGGCAAGATCGCGCGTGGGGCTGGCGGGGCGGCCACGCGCCAGGCATAAGCCTAATACCAACGGTCATGCTCAATGACCGTTGGTATCAGAAGGTGATGACTCGAGATGCGCTCACTTTGCGCGCGGTTCGAAAGTCTGAATCGCGCTCTGCTTCATTGATTGAGGGCCGGATTCAGATTCCAGGCCGGATCACAACGTGATCCGATCTAAAATCATCCGGCTCTAAGGCGCTTAGCCCAGTGTTTCCTTGAAGAGTTTCAGCAGTACATCCCAATGGCGGGCGGCGGCTTCTGGTTTATAGGCGGGCAGGTCGCGCACGGCGAAACCGTGATGCGCCCCTGTGTATATTTCAAACTCATAATCCACCTTGGCGGTGTCCAGCGCCTGTTTCAACCGGGCTTCCTGCTCCACGGGGAAGGTGGGGTCTTCCACCGCCGCGCCAATATAAAGCCGTGCCTTGATGGCGCTGGCGAATTGGTGCGGGCTGTCGGGCGTATCGGCGCCAAGATAGCCGCCATGGAACGAGGCGGCGGCGGCGAAGCTGGCGGGGAAGGCGCCGGCGGCGGTAATGGCGGCATGGCCGCCCATGCAATAGCCGGTGGCACCAAATTGCTGCCCCTTAACCTCGGGCCGTGTGGCGATGAATTTAAGATAGGCTTGCGTATCCGCCACTTTGCGGGCGCGGGTGAGGCTGCCGACCCATTCCATCAGCTTGGCCCGGCGCGCCTCATCGGCGAACACGGCGGGCGGGTCCATGGGCGGGTAGGCGCCAAAGCGGTAATAGGCATCGGGCAGCAGCACGGTATAACCGGCATCGGCCAGTTTCTGGCCCATCTCCCACATCGCGGGGCGGATGCCGAGGCCATCCATGAAAAAAATGACGCCAGGCCAGGGGCCGGTGCCAGTGGAGGGGGTGAAGAGAGAGGCGGGGCAGGTGCCGTCGCTGGTTGCAATTGTTACGTCTTGGCGGGGCATGGGCGTTATCCGTTCACAGTGGTTTGCGGCAGGTTTAAGGGGCGCGCGGCGGCGGTGCAAATATTGGCCCGCGCGGAATTTGGCCCGGTATTGCCGGTTAAAACGCGGCGTGGCGCGGCTGGCCGTATTTGTTGTTGGAGACGCTGCCAGGCCGGATGAGCGACAGGATGAACGGCACGGCCAGAGGCAGGCCCAACGCGAAAAAAGCGGCATAGGCGAGCCGGGGCAGGAACGGGTTGGTGGCCACAAGCCCGCCAACCCCGCCCAAAACGAGAGAGCAGCCCAGCCCGCCCGGCAGGGTCCACCAGCCGGAGCGGCCAACATCGTGCAGGCGCCGGACCTGCACCGAAAAAAGCGGCGTGACGGCGCTGAAGAAGACGAGATGCACCAGCAGGGCGAGAAAGAGTAATATGAAGGCTGGCAGCACGGATGCTCCCAGCGCTTGCGCGGCGCTTTGCAGAAGAGCGGCTTTTAGCGCGGGCAGATTGATGGGATTGGTTATGATCTGGCTGAGATTAAGGGCTTGCACCCCCTGTGCCGGAACTGCTCCCTGATGCTTCAGGGCGGTGCCGGCGATGTTCAACCCCTTGCCCAGCAGTTTGGTTAGCCCGGTGAACAGCCAGAACAGCCAGTATTCCGCCCGGGTGGCGCGGCCGGAGGTATGGAAATATCTTTTATAACCCACGGCAATCGCCTCGCCGAACCGCATTCCACCCTCTTGCTGGTCATCCTGGCTACACCAGCCCAGTCTGCCTGCGCCTGTCAAACCCGTTTTGCAAAACCCTTATCGACGCCGCCCCCCGTTTTCGCGTAAAGCACCCGCCATGACTGGCACACCGCTCGAACTCATCCGCAATTTTTCCATTATCGCGCATATCGATCATGGCAAATCCACCCTGGCTGACAGGCTGATCCAGCATTGCGGGGGGCTGACCGCGCGCGAGATGACCGAGCAGGTGCTCGATAACATGGATATCGAGAAAGAGCGCGGCATTACCATCAAGGCGCAGACGGTGCGGCTGGAATACCCGGCGGCGGATGGGAAAACCTATGTTCTCAACCTGATGGACACGCCCGGCCATGTGGATTTTGCCTATGAGGTGAGCCGCAGCCTGGCCGCGTGCGAGGGCTCGCTGCTGGTGGTGGATGCCAGCCAGGGTGTGGAGGCGCAGACCCTGGCCAATGTGTATCAGGCCATAGACGCCCACCACGAGATTGTGCCGGTGCTGAACAAGATTGACCTGCCAGCCGCCGACGTGCCGAGGGTAAAGCAGCAGATTGAGGATGTGATTGGCATTGATGCCTCTGACGCGGTGGAGATTTCTGCCAAGACGGGGCTGAACATAGAGGGTGTGCTGGAGGCGCTGGTAACGCGCCTGCCGCCGCCCAAGGGGAATGAAAGCGCCGAGCTGCAGGCGCTGCTGGTGGATAGCTGGTACGACCAGTATCTGGGCGTGGTGATTCTGGTGCGCGTGAAAAATGGCGTGCTGAAGCGCGGGCAGAAGATCCGCATGATGTCCACCGGGGCGGTGCACCCGGTGGAGCAGCTTGGGGTGTTTACGCCCAAGATGCGCGCGGTGGACCAGCTTGGGCCGGGCGAGATGGGGTATATTACCGCCGCCATTAAAACCGTGGCGGACTGCAATGTGGGCGACACCATCACCGATGACCGGCGCCCCGCCGCCGAGCCGCTGCCGGGCTTCAAGCCCTCGGTGCCCGTGGTGTGGTGCGGGCTGTTCCCCGTGGATGCCGATGATTTCGAGAAGCTGCGCGAGAGCCTGGCCAAGCTGCGGCTGAATGATGCCAGCTTCCATTACGAGGCGGAAAGCTCGGCGGCGCTGGGGTTTGGCTTCCGCTGCGGCTTCCTCGGGCTGCTGCATCTGGAGATCATCCAGGAGCGGCTGAGCCGCGAGTTCGACCTGAATTTGATCGCGACCGCGCCCTCGGTGGTGTACCATATTTACAAGACCAACGGGGAGATGGAGGAGCTGCACAACCCGGCGGACATGCCGGATGGCTCGATTATCGACCATATCGAGGAGCCGTGGATTAAGGCGACCATCATGGTGCCGGATGATTATCTGGGGTCCATCCTCACGCTGTGCTCTGAACGGCGCGGGCAGCAGGTGGATTTGACCTATGTGGGCAACCGCGCCATGGCCGTGTACCGGCTGCCGCTGAACGAGGTGGTGTTCGATTTCTACGACCGGCTGAAATCGGTGAGCCGCGGCTATGCCAGCTTTGACTACCAGTTGGAGGATTATGCGGAGGCTGACCTGGTGAAGATTTCCATTCTGGTGAACCAGGAGCCGGTGGATGCGCTGTCCTTTATTGCCCACCGCAGCCAGGCGGAGACGCGCGGGCGGGCCATTTGCGGCAAGCTGAAGGATTTGATCCCCAAGCAGCTTTTCAAGATTGCCATCCAGGCTGCCATTGGCGGGCGGGTGGTGGCGCGCGAAACCATCTCGGCGCTTTCCAAGGATGTGACGGCCAAGTGCTATGGCGGCGATATTAGCCGCAAGCGCAAGCTGCTGGAAAAGCAGAAAGAGGGCAAAAAGCGCATGCGCCAGTTTGGCAAGGTGGAGATACCGCAAAGCGCGTTTTTGGCGGCGCTGAAGATGGATGCTTGAGCGGCTGAGCCCTTGTTTGTCGCGTGCGCTTCCGTTATGGAAGCCAGCCTGCGCGGGAGAGATGGCCGAGCGGCTTAAGGCGCACGCTTGGAAAGCGTGTGTACGTTAATAGCGTACCCAGGGTTCGAATCCCTGTCTCTCCGCCACAGATACACATCAAATCTCTGAAATTCCTCGTAAAATAATCGTTTTGGTTTGTTCGGTCTACGCCTGGGTGTGCATCCGCGAGCTGGATTGACGCGAACGGGAACGGACGGACACCCGGTAAGCAGGCAGCCGGCTTCATGCTTGGCACCGGGCCGACCCAGAGCAAGGCCGCGTGAGAGTCGTATTTGACGAAAACAGGCTCTTATACCAACGGTCACTGAGCATGACCGTTGGTATAAGGCTTATGCCTGGCGCGTGGCCGCCCCGCCAGCCCCACGCGCGATACCAACGGCTATAAAGGATGAGTCATCCTTTATAGCCGTTGGTATGACGCATTTTTGCTGTTGTTTAGGGGTATGCTTTGGCCACGTTATTGGGAGGATCTGACATGCACGGCCGATTTGGCCCGATTGGTTGGCGTGACATGAGAACGCGCCTCAGCAAAAATGGGTCAGAAGCAAAAACGGGTCAGAGCCGGAATGGGACGCGATTTTACAGGGCAATTGAGCGCCCATGAAATATGGTCATGCATGTTTTGGTGCAGGCGCTCGGCCTCCGCGGCGTTTCCGTCCCGAAGGGCTTGGACAAGCTCGCTCCCCGCGGCAAGTAATGCGGCATCGATCTCGTTCCATCGCGTGATGGCCGCGTTCCAGCTTTCATCCGTCTGGTTGAGGCGGGCGAGGTAGTAAGTGAAGCTTTCTGCCAATATGCTGATAAATTTATTGCCGCAAACGCGGTCTAGCTCCCCCTGCAGACGAAACCAGCGTACAGGTTCTGAATATTGGTGAAGCACAGATGCGATCTCGCCGCAGCGTAGCTGCCGTGTTTGGTCATCCAGCAACTGCAAATTGCGCATGGCCAGGCGCAGACGGATAAGGTAGAGGCCAAACACCGAGGGCATGAGATCCGCCAATGTTAGATGGCGTGACGCGAACAAGCCAAATAGCCGGCGAATCATGGCATCTGGTGAGGGCTGCACCAGAGAAAACCCGCCGCCGCGGCCACGCCGCACGGTCAGAATCGAAAGGTCGCCGAGAAGCCTGAGCGCCTCACGCAATGCCGGGCGGGTGCAGCCAAGCTGCTCGCAGAGCAAGGCTTCATTCCCCAGAAAAATGCCATTTTCCGGCGGGGGGCCATGGCTTTCGAGCAGGCGCGATGAGATGTTCATGGCACGATTAGCATTTGCCGTGCCAGGTGTTTTGCCGGTGGAGAAGAGAGCAGCGGTCTGCCGGTAGAGGGTAACAAAAAGCTCCTCATCGCCCAGCATGGCAAGAACCGGTTCGCCAGCAGAGACCGCGCTGCGCAAGGCCGCCTGGGTGAGGTTGTGCGCCTGCAGATAAGCCGCAAGCGCGGCAGCCATATCTTCGGTACGTGGCCTTAAAAGCTGCAAGCCACCCCTGCGGCCGCGTTGCATCTGCATTGACCCGCGCGCCTCCACGATACGTATGGCCTCGCGTAACGTGTCCCGGCTTATATTGAATTGCTCCATCAACTCGCGTTCAGTGCCCAGAAACGGGCCCTCCTGCCAGCCACTCTGCAGCGCGGCGTCTTCCAGCATCCATGCAACCAGCACCGGCCGTCTGGCAAGGTCTGCGTCTACCTTGTTGATGCGGGTGAATATATCCGTGAACGGGTAGGCCCGCGCGATGAGATGGCTATTTTTGAGGCCCATGACATTTTTTATGTATCAAACCGTTTATATACACACCCGCGGCAAATACGCGCAATGCTTTTACCGCCAGGGCAAGCGCTTATACCAGCGGGCATAAAGGATGACTCATCCTTTATGCCCGCTGGTATAAGTGCGGCCGCAACATAACGGCTGATATGTTGGCAACAACATATCAGCCGTTTCTGCGAGTTGTGCCGGGCTTGTCAGGCCCAAAAATGTCAGGCCCAAAAATGTCAGGCAACGCACGTTGCGTGCTGCTTACATAGGCGGCGTCATGCCGTTTTTGCCAACATTGATGCGGCTGGTGGTAAAACTGCCGGCGGCGGCAGATGTGGGGAAAAAGATGACATGAGCGCCCGGGGATAAATCCGCGATGCTGCCCGGCGCATAGGTGACCACGGGAACGCCATCTGGAATCAAGATGGTCTTGCTGCCGCTGCCGTCATTCACATGCAGGGTCAGGTTGCCAGATCCGCTAAGCGCTCCGACGGTTCCCCGCGTTTGGGAGATGGCTCCAACGGTGCCGTTCGTCATCGTGCTGTGCGGCGCCAGGTTCCATTTGCGCGTGCCTAGACCGATACCGCGCATGCTATCGGGAAAGACCTGCAGCTCCATCGCCCGGTAGATGCCGTCCGGCTGCTTCACTGCCGCCGTGCCGACATAGGTGCCGACTTTGACATCCGCGCGTGAGCCGGGAATGACTTCGGTAATTATAGCATCAGGGGCCAGCGTGACGTAAGCCTTGGTGCCGGCGGTCTCAGTCACCGAAAGCACGCGGCCGTTCACCGCATCGATCGTGCCGCGAACCGGCATGGGCGGTGCAGCTGCCAGTGCCACTCCCCCGCCGGCCAGCATGAATATGGACAGTGCAAGGGATATCATCCTTTTCATTGGGTATCCTTTCCTGATCATCTCCCCGCCGGAGGCCGGCTGGGAGGCATGCTACAACTACATGCTACAACTATAAGCCAGTCCCGGCCCCTGCGAGCCGGCGCCTATGCCAGGGGCAGAACCCTGGCCTGTCTTTCCCCCGCAACTTAGCCCCTTATTTCTCGTTAGGCTTGAGTGCCGGTGCCGGCGTCTTGCCGGAAGCGGTTTTGAGGTCGTAGCCGATTTTGTCGGCGTGTTTTTCGAGCTGCACGCCGAAGCTGTTGAGAGCGCCGGTCAGCATGACGTAGTTACCGATGGTAAAGAGTAGATCCATCATCTGCTTCTGGCTGAAATATTTGCCGAGCGTGGCCCAGGTCTCATCGCTGAGCCGGGCACCGTTGATGAATTCATCTGTGGCGCGCAGCACCGCGCGGTCTTCCTCGTTCCAGCTAGGGGCATCCGGCCCCGTACAGATGGCGGCGATCTCTTCCAGGCTCATGCCGAGATTGAGCGCATAGCCGACATGATAATGCCACTCATAATCGCCTTTCAGCAGATAGCTTGCGCGCAGTGTCAGCAGTTCGCGCGGGCGCAAGGGCAGGGTGGAGTTCACCATCACATGCTTGCCGAAATTATAATAGGCGAGTGCCAGGTCAGGATGGTGGGCCAGCGTCATGGAGATATGGGTGGCGGAGCCGTTTTCCCAGCGCTCCTGTTCGCCCCAGAAATCGAAAACCTTATGCGCCTCGGCGGGCGCGTCCTTCTTTTGCAAAGGCGCGATGCGTGTTGTTGTTCCTGTCATGTTCCTCAATCTCGTTTTCGATTCCGAATTTCTCGAACATTATTGTCGAGTTCCAATCGGCAATCGCCTCTTGGAGACCTGGGTTTTTTATGACGGTTTGACCCGCCTTGCCAAGCAATCTTCCGGCTCACAGTGCCGAGGTGCCGAACTGACGCCCGCTATTCACGCCCACATTATGCTTTGCCAGCCAGGCCTCTCCAAAGCAGGCTATCCGTTACCCCCAACCCAGACACTACCTTTTCATCCGCGCCGCACAGGCTCAGGGAGCAAAGCTCCCTCAAACCTCACTCCACAATCTGCTTCTTCGCGAAATTATGGTGCCCCTCAATATACCGCACCGTGCCGGACTTGCTCCGCATCACGATGGAGTGCGTCACCGCCCCCAGCCCCTCGCGCCGCACGCCGTTCAGCATGGCGCCCGAGGTCACGCCCGTGGCGGCGAACATCACATCGCCCTTGGCCATTTCCTCAATCGAATAAATCCGCTTCGGGTCCGTAATGCCCATGGTCAGGGCGCGGGCAATTTGCGCCTCGTCCTCAAACATCAACTGCCCCTGCATCTGCCCGCCAATGCAGCGCAACGCCGCCGCCGCCAGCACGCCTTCAGGCGCGCCGCCCGAGCCTAAATACATATCCACGCCGGTATTCGGCTGGCTGGCGGCAATCACCCCCGCCACGTCGCCATCGCCAAGCAGCATAATGCGCGCCCCGGCCTCGCGGATTTTGGCAATCTTCTCCGCGTGGCGGTCGCGGTCCAGCATGCACACCATCAAATCGGCAATATCCACGCCCTTGGCCAGCGCCAGATTCTTCAAATTCTCCTTCACCGACGCTTCCAGATGCACAACACCCTCAGGCAGTCCGCCGCCCACGGCAATCTTCTCCATGTAAATATCCGGCGCGTGCAAAAAATTGCCGCGCTCGGCCAGCGCCACCGTGGCAATGGCATTCGGCCCGCCCTTGGCGGTTATGGAGGTGCCTTCCAGCGGGTCCACGGCAATATCCATCTCCGGCCCGCCGCAGCCCACTTTCTCGCCAATATACAGCATTGGCGCTTCGTCCATCTCGCCTTCGCCAATCACCACCGTGCCGTTAATGGCCACGGTGTCGAAGGCCTTGCGCATCGCCTCCACGGCGGCGCCGTCGGCATCGTTTTTCTTGCCGCGCCCAATCCAGCGGGCGGCGGCAATGGCGGCGGCTTCGGTCACGCGCACCAGTTCAAGCGCCAGATTGCGGTCAGAAACGTCACCAAG
>JAJZFB010000007.1 GCA_021805545.1 Pseudomonadota bacterium
AGCATCGGCATGGCGTTTGGCCCGGCCCGTGGCGTATTGGTAAATCACCGCCGGCGGATCGGCACCGCCGCAGGCCCGGTCATCCCGCGCGGCCACCCAAAAATAGCCTTGTTTCGTCTTACCGCGACCGGGGTCGAGAATTTTTATCGTCGTTTCGTCCGCGAAGATTCTCGTAGACGAGAGCACCTCCAGATGCCCGCGGATCTCGCGCACGCTCATGCCGCGCGCATACATCGAGATGATCTTGTCATCGAACTCCGGGAACCGCCGCTGGTACTTCCCGATCAGCTTCGGGTCGAACGTCCCAGCCCGGTCGCGGGGGATGGCCAGCGTCACCTGCGAAGTGCCGCTCAATACCGTCTTCTTCGACGTCCCATTCCGCCGGTTACCCTGCTCAAGAGCCTCCTCATGAGCCAGGTGGTCGTCCAACTCGGCCGACAGAATGCGCTCCGATAGCGCTTTCTTCAGCTCATCCAGTAGCCCTCCGCTGCCAAACAGCTCCCGCGCATCGCGCCCAGCAAGCAAACGGTCAAGCAAGTCCTTATCAATCGCCATCTCATCGGGCCTCCTCGCCCAATCCTATGGCAATGCACAAAATTCCGGATAGTCCCGCCGTGCCGGATCAACCTTGCTTTGATATTTACGCCACAGCTCCCGATGCCGCGTGACCTTCGGCCGTAACTGCTCGGCGGGCAGAACGCTTTTTTTTGAAGCTGAGCCCTTCATCATGAACAAAGCGCCAGACCTGCACGTAGTCCACTTTCACGCCAAATTCAGCCAGTAGTTCGGCAGCAAGCCCGCGAAGGGTGAAATCGCGTTCAGCCCTGGCAATCAGCCAATCCCGCAAGCCCCCGCTCAATAAGCGTGGCTTGTGTCCCCCCATTGGCAAAGGCGCCGCACTACCACGCTCACGATAGCGGCAAACCCATCTGATCGCGCTGCTTTCAGAAACATCAAACCGTGCGGCCGCAGCCCGAGCCGACAGTCCGCCAGTCACAACGGATTCAACAACCCGCTCGCGTAGATCCATCGAATAGGGCTTCACCATGCAAGGCTGGCCTCCAATCCCAGCACAAAGCTTGAATCACAATTCAAACCGCGCCGGAATCCCACGATTCAAATAAATGTCATCACACTAGAATCAGACCGGTTCGAGCCTCGTCAACAGCTTAAGTTAACGCCTATGGGCGCGAGGCCCCCTTTTTTCTTAAGTCACTTCCTCGGGCGGTGCCTTCTCGGCCCCATCGTCGCCTTCTTCGGGTTCCGGCTTGGGCAGGGCCAAAATGGGGGCTTCGGCAATGTCGAAGGCGAGCTTGCCGTCCTTTACCGTTACCTTTACCGCGCCGCCCTTCACCAGCTTGCCGAACAGCAGCTCTTCCGCCAGCGGCTTTTTGATAAGCTCCTGGATGACGCGGCCCAGCGGGCGCGCGCCATAGAGCGGCTCGTAACCCCGCTCGGCCAGGAATTCCTTGGCCGCGGAGGACAGCTCGATCGTCACGTTGCGGTCGGCGAGCTGCGCCTCCAGCTGCATGACGAATTTTTCCACCACGCGGCCGACGATTTCCGGCGTAAGGGCCGCGAAGGGGATGATGGCATCGAGCCGGTTGCGGAATTCCGGCGTGAAGAGGCGCTTCACCGCTTCCTCATCCTCGCCCACGCGCACTTGCTTGCCGAAGCCGATGCCCGGCTTCTGCATGTCGGTCGCGCCGGCATTGGTGGTCATGATGAGGATGACGTTGCGGAAATCGATCTTCTTGCCGTTATGGTCGGTCAGCTTCCCGTGATCCATGATCTGGAGCAGGATGTTGAACAGGTCTGGATGCGCTTTCTCGATTTCGTCGAGCAGCAGCACGCAATGCGGGTGCTGGTCGATGGCGTCGGTCAGCAGCCCGCCCTGGTCGAACCCGACATAGCCCGGGGGCGCGCCGATGAGGCGGGAGACGGAATGCCGCTCCATGTATTCAGACATATCGAACCGGGTCAGCTCGATGCCGAGTGTGGCGGCAAGCTGGCGCGCAACCTCGGTTTTGCCGACGCCGGTGGGGCCGGAGAAGAGGTAGTTGCCGATCGGCTTCTCGGGGTCGCGCAGCCCGGCGCGGGAGAGCTTCATGGCGGCTGAAAGCGCCTCGATGGCGGCGTTCTGGCCAAACACCATCGATTTCAAATCGCGTTCCAGATTGCGCAGCACCTCCTTGTCGTCGGTCGAGACCGATTTGGGCGGGATGCGCGCGATCTTGGACACCATCTCCTCGACATCCTTGAGCGTGACCGTCTTGCGGCGCTTGCTCTCGGGCTGGAGCATGCGCGCCGCACCGGCCTCGTCGATCACGTCGATGGCCTTGTCCGGCAGCTTGCGGTCGTTGATGTATTTTGCCGAAAGCTCGACGGCGGCGCGGATCGCGTCGTCGGTATAACGGACCTTGTGGTGCTTCTCATAGGCCGTTTTCAGGCCCTTGAGGATTTTCACCGTGTCCTCGACCGAAGGCTCGTTCACGTCGATCTTCTGGAAGCGCCGCACCAAAGCGCGGTCTTTCTCGAAGTAGTTGCGGAACTCTTTATAGGTGGTGGAGCCGATGCAGCGCAGCGTGCCCTGGGCCAGAGCGGGTTTGAGCAGGTTGGAGGCATCCATGGCCCCGCCCGAAGTGGCACCAGCGCCGATGACGGTGTGGATTTCGTCGATGAACAGGATGGCGCCGGGCGAATTCTCTATCTCGGTCACCACGGCTTTCAGCCGCTCCTCGAAATCGCCGCGGTAGCGCGTGCCGGCCAGCAGCGAGCCCATATCCAGCGCGAAGATGGTGGCGTTGAGCAGCACCTCCGGTACGTCGCCATCGATGATGCGCTTGGCCAGCCCTTCCGCGATGGCGGTTTTGCCCACGCCGGGGTCGCCTACATAAAGCGGGTTGTTCTTGGTGCGGCGGCACAGAATTTGGATGGTGCGCTCAATCTCATGCTCGCGCCCGATCAGCGGGTCGATCTTGCCCTCTTTCGCGCGCTTGTTGAGGTTGATGCAGTAGGTGGAAAGCGCGTCCTGGCCGCGCTTGGCGCTGCCCTTCTCCTCGCGCTCGTTCGGCTCGGCGGGTTCGGACGAGCCAGTGGGCGGGCGCGGGCTGGATTTGCCGGGGCTTTTGGCGATGCCGTGGGAGATGAAATTGACGGCATCCAGCCGTGTCATGTCCTGTAATTGCAGGAAATACACGGCATGGCTCTCGCGTTCGGAGAACAGGGCGACCAGCACGTTGGCGCCGGTGACCTCGTCCCGCCCCGAGGATTGCACATGGATGGCGGCACGCTGCACCACGCGCTGGAACCCGGCGGTGGGTTTGGGGTCGCCCGCGCGGTCCGTGGCCAAACCGGCCAGGTCCTTGTCGAGAAACTCAGTGAGGTCTTTTTTGATCTTCTCGATATCCACCCCGCAGGCGCGCAGCACCGTCAGCGCGTCCGCATCATCGACCAGCCCGAGCAGCAGGTGCTCAAGGGTCGCGTATTCGTGCTTGCGGTCTGCGGCCAGTTGCAGGGCCCGGTGCAGAGTCTGTTCAAGATTGCGAGACAGCATGGATTACATTCCTTCACGCCGCGGGACGGCGCTTTGAGTTCCGGGCTGAAACACGGCCTGCCCGGCCGGCCTGGCATTTCCGCCATCGCGGTATGTCATCTTACATTCACATGGGGTTGGCGAGGAAAAATAAACTGTCATTCTTTCTCAATCGTGCATTGCAAGGGGTGCTGGTTCTGGCGCGCCAGATCCATCACCTGCGTCACCTTGGTTTCCGCCACCTCGTATGTGTAAACGCCGCACACGCCCACGCCGCGGCGGTGCACATGCAGCATGATCTGCGTCGCCTGGTCGCGCGATTTTTGGAAAAACCGTTCCAGCACATGCACCACGAATTCCATCGGCGTGTAATCGTCGTTGAGCATCAGAACCTTGTACATCGTGGGCTTGCGCGTTTTGGGGCGCGGTTTGACCACCACCCCTACATTTGGCCCCTCTGTGCCCTTGCGCCTGTCATTCTCGCTCATACCCGTGCCCTGAATCGTATTCGTGTCCTGGATCATACCCTGGATTATATCCTGGATCATACCCTGCATCATCTACTCCGCGTTCCGCGCCCGAAACCCGTGCGCGGCGGAGGCATAATGCCAGCCGTGTTTCAGCCGCCCCCGGTTTCAACATATCGAATGGCGTGGCGTGATTGAAAGAGTGTTTTTCTCTCCCGGCCAGAAAAACATGGTTTCGTGAAGACATGATATACGCACGAGCCGTGCATGCGCATAACGCGCATAAGCATAAAAGGCCGGCCCGGTGCCGGGCCGGCCTTTTATGGCCAGGAGTTGCGGTAGACTGGTATCTCCTGCCCGGCGGGCCAGCCTGGATAAAGCCGGGCTGGCGAAAATGGCCTGGCACCAGCTTGTGCCAAGCCACCCGGGAGAGATAAGGGCCGGTTTAGTGGGCCTTGCCGAAGGTTTCCACGGCGAGGGAGATGCGCGCGGTAATCGGCGCGATGGCCTGCTCAGCCAGCTTCACGGTGGCATCCGTCAGCTTGTTGCTCTCGGATACGGCCTTCTCGATGCTCGACTTGGTGAAGCCGGTCTGCAGGTCCACGGCTTCCTTGACGGATTTAACGCCCATCAGGGATTTTCCGAAGGCCACGGATTCTTCGAGCGAGCTCTTGGAGCTGACGGCGAATTGCTTGGACAGGTCCTGCATGCCGCTGACATAAATCTGCGTTGCCTTGATGAAGGCTTCCATGTTGCCCTGGCTGAAGGACAGCAGCTCTTCGGAGGTTTTCACGGCTTTCTCAACGCCTTCCTTCAATTTGGCCTGAGAGGTCTCAAGGCCTTTGGTGGCTTTTTCAATCCCCTCGCGCACGGCGGCTATGGATTTCTCGAAATTCTTGACGGAGACTTCGGCTGCGGTCTCGATGGTGCTGGCGGCCTCGGTGGCGGCGGCCGTGGCCGATGCTTTGGTTTTGGTGGCGCTCATAGTAAGGATTCTCCCGGTAGAACAAAGGGGCTGCACAGACTCCAGCCAGGCGAGTGGTCTACGACGATATGCCGCAGTGCAGCAGTGCCCTTATAATTAACCCGCCCCCCGGCGTCAATGTTTTTTGTGCAATGCACAATATTGTCATGAAGGCGAAAATCGGCCTGTATCCGGCGGGTAACGGTGTATTTTCTGAGGGAAGCGCAGTAACGCTTTGGCTTTACATAAAATCAGCACATAAAATGATGATTTTCCCTCGACATGGCGTGGCGGGGCGGATTAAATGTGAGACAGGTTTTTTTGCGAATGGGAGCGCGCCGGATGAAGGCAGGGAGGCATCGCGGGGTTTTGCCGGGTCTTGCGGGGCTTTGCCTGGCGGCATTGGCCGCCATTCCGGTCAGCGCCAGGGCTGGTAATTACGGTTACGGCGGCAACGCATACGCGGCCGCAGAGGGGCCGACCTCGCCAGGGGTCAGCAGCATCCTCATCGATGCGCAAACCGGGGCTGTGCTCTCGGCCCGTGGCGCCGACGTGGAGCGCTACCCGGCCTCGCTCACCAAGCTGATGACGCTGGACCTTGCCTTCCAGGAGTTGCAGGACGGCCAGTTGAGCCTGGATACGCGGTTGCCTGTGTCTTACCACGCGCAATCGGTTGAGCCTGTTAAGCTCGGGCTGCTGGCCGGGCAGACCATCTCGGTGCGGGATGCGATTCTGGCCATGACCACCATGTCGGCCAATGATGCCGCCACGGCGCTGGGCGAGTATCTGGGCGGCGGGTCCGAGGCGCGGTGCGCGCAGATGATGAACGCGCGCGCTCAGGCGCTGGGCATGACACGGACACATTTCATGAACGCTTCTGGCCTGCCAAGCGCGGCCCAGTACACCACGGCCCATGACATGGCGATTCTGGCCCGCGACATTGTAGTGCATTACCCGCAATTCCAGAGCTTTTTCGAGGTGACGTCGTTCGAATTCCGTGGGACGCCGGTTTACAGCAATAATTTGATGCTGAAGCTCTATCCTGGCGCCACCGGGATGAAGACGGGCTTTACCGATCTCGCCATGTTTAATCTCGTGACCAGTGCCGAGCGCAATGGGCATGAGCTGATTGGCGTAGTGCTGCACGAGCCGGGCTGGGGCGCCAGCTACAGGCAGATGACGGCGATGCTGAACAGGGGCTTTGCCGGCGCGCCGGCACAAGGCGTGCTGGTGGCCGATGCGGCGGCGCTGCCGTTTCCGCCGCATGGACCATTGCCGGTGCCGCCACCTGCCCCGCAGGAATATGCCACCCTGGCGGGTGCGCCGGCGGCGCTATCCGGCTTGCCGCCGCCACCGCCCGCCGCGCCGGTGGAGCGCGTGGCTGACCGCGCCCAGGGTGAAGAGGTGGGCGGCTGGGTCGCGCAGCTTGGGGTTTTCAGCCGTATTTCCAGCGCCCGCAGCGTGGCTATTAACATGCGCCGGCTGCGTGGCGTGGGTGTGGCCCGCATAACCCGCCTGCAGCATGATGGCCGCATATTATGGAGCGCCCAGCTTGCCGGGCTGAGCGACCATGCCGCGCATAAAACCTGCGATGTGCTGTTCGCGCGTGGCGATAGCTGCCTTGTGCTGCCGCCGCCGGCCGACCATCTGGCCATGCTGACCGAGGATAGTGGAACTTAATTAGCTGAAAAATAATGCTTTTATGAATTCCCAGCGAAACGGGGGGCAGGCAGGCGAAGGTGCGCCTGACGGGTGGATTTGGCGCAGGGGCAAACCCGCTCTATGAGCGCGGCGCATGCATAGTTTAAGCCTTGTCAACCTGCTTGCCAGTGCCGGGAATTCCTGGGTGTTGCAGGCCGCTATTATTATCTGTGGCACGTTCATCCTGGAGGATGCGGCGACGCTGCTGGCCGCGATGCAGGTGGCAACGGGCGCGCTCTCGCTGGAGCTGGCCCTGGGCTCGCTTTATGCCGGTATCGTGCTGGGCGATTTGGGGCTTTACGGGCTTGGCTACCTCTCGGGCCACCATGCCTGGGCGCGGCGGCTGGTGCCGCACCAGCGGCGTGAACTGGGGCGCGATTGGGTGAGCCAGCGCGTGATTCCCCTTGTTGTGGTCAGCCGCTTCGTGCCCGGGCTGCGCCTGCCTACATATACCACGCTCGGTTTTTTGCGCGCGCCGCTGCTGCATTTCGCGCTGGGGGCCATTGCCGCCACCCTGGTGTGGACTTCGGCCTTGTTTTACGTCTCGCTTAAGCTGGGCGCATTGATGCTGCATTATTTGGGTATTTGGCGCTGGGCCGGGCTTGCTGTATTCCTGCTCATCATCATCGGGGTCGGGCGTTTCGCGGCGCGTGCCTATACTAAAAGGACGGATTCATGAGCGAAGCGGTCTTAGGCTCCATCTGCGGCAGGCCCCGGCGCGGGCCGGTCTCGTTTTTCGAGTTCTGGCCGGGATGGCTGTTCTATACCCCCGTGGTGCTGTTCTGGGTTGCGCAATCTATCCGCCATGGCAGCGCCACCCTGCCGTCGCTCGCCAATCCCAGCATCGCCGCGGGCGGTATATGTGGCGAGTCGAAGAATGAGATTCTGGATTTGGCCGGGAAGGTGGCACGCCCCTGGGTGGCCGATTATGCCGCCATGACCACGCTGGCCCATGCCGACAGCACCGATCTGCCGGTGGCGCTGGCCGCCATGGCGCAGGCCGGGCTGCAATTTCCCGTGGTGGCCAAGCCGGATATGAGCTGCAATGGCGTGGGTGTGCGCGTGGTGCGCGACGAGGCGCAGCTTGCGGCTTATCTGGCTGCCTTCCCCCGCGCCACGGCGCTGCAATTGCAGCGTTTGGTGGAGTATCCGGGTGAGGCGGGTATTTTTTACATCCGCCATCCGGGCGAGGCGCGCGGGCGAATCACCTCTGTTACACTGAAATACCCGCCGATGGTAACGGGCGATGGGCGGCGCAGTGTGAAGGCGCTGATTGCGGCGGATGAGCGGCTGAATGCGGTGTCGCACCTGCTGCTGCCCAAGCTGGGCGCCCAGGCTGCGCGCGTGCCGGCGCCGGGCGAGCGGGTGACGCTGGTGTTTGTCGGCAATCATTGCCGCGGCTCCACCTTCAAGGACGGGCTGCATATCGTTACCCCGGCGCTGGAGGCGCGGATTGACGAGATTATGCGCGATGTACGGGATGTGTATTTCTCGCGCATCGACCTGCGCTACGAATCGCTGGAGAGCCTGCGCGAGGGGCGGGGCTTCAAGATCATCGAGTTCAACGGCGCGGCCTCGGAGGCAACCAATATCTGGGACCCGGAGATGACGCTGGGCAAGGCGTACCGGGAGCAGTTCTTCCATTACGGCCAGGCGTTCAAAATTGGCGCCGCCAACCGTGAGAAAGGCTGGAAGCCCGTGGGGCTGGTGCAACTGGCGCGGCTGTGGCGGCAGCAGAAGAAGCTGATGGCGGCCTACCCCGCCAACGACTGACCACGTTCTGCGTGCATGGGTGATGCGCCGTGCCGTTGTTGCGGTGCGGCGGCTTTCACTTCACTTTACCTTGTACGCCTGAATGAGGGGCGACAGGAGGAGTGAGGCCATGCCGCTGAAGAGTCCGGCGCCGCGTAAAATGCTGCATCTGCGGGACATCGCCTTGCGCGGTTATGAGCGCGAGGATGGGCTGTTCGACATTGAAGGTCATCTGACGGATGTTAAGACCTATTCGCTCGGCACGCCCGAGCGGCCTGGATTCGCGGCAGGAGAGCCGGTGCATAATATGTGGCTGCGGATTACCATCACGCCCGAGTTCGAGATTCGCGCGGTGGAGACGGAGATGGAATCCACCCCGTACGCCTATTGCCAGGGGGCTGGGCCGAACATGCAGCGCATTGTGGGCCTGCGCATTGGCAAGGGCTTCATCAAGGAGGCCCTGGCACGGCTGGGCGGCGGCGAGGGCTGCACGCATTTGCGCGAATTGCTGCAACCGCTTTCCACAGTGGCCTTCCAGACAATTAATCGCGGCGCGCCCAAGCTGCGGATCGCGGGCGGCACGCCCGATCCACGTATGAATAATAGCTGTTACGCTTATTCCGACGGCAGCCCGGTAATGGAGGCCACGTTGCGGGCCATGGCGGAAAATTCGTCGGAGTAGGGGGTAAAACAGGGTATTTCCCGGCTTGCTGTAGTGATTTCCCTATGTTACTGCCCCGCCGGGCCTATTGGCGGGCCTTTTGTTACACCAGACCACGGCAAGTACGGGATAAAAATATTGGCCGAGATCACAGCGACGGGCGAGACGAGGCTTTCCGCGCGCTATGCGGCGGCGCTTTACGCGCTGGCGTTTGAGCGTGGCGCCTTGAATGAGGTGGCCGTGCAGATGGAGGCGCTGGGCCGGCTGATTGCCGGCACGCCGGCGCTGAAGGCGCTGCTGGCCAACCCGCTGACAGATTTGGCCAAGGCCGGGCCGGTACTGAACGAGGCGCTGAGCGTGCAGGGTTTTGGTGAGCTGGTGCGGCATTTTGTGGGCGTGGTGGTGGCCAACCGCCGCCTGCGCGATTTGCCAGCCCTGATTGCCGGTTTTGCCGCTTATGCCGCCGCCAAGCGCGGCGAAATGCCCGTGACCGTAACCACGGCGCACCGTTTGACCGACGTGCAGCGCACCCAGTTGCTTGCCCGCCTTACCGAGGCCGGGTACGGCAAGGTTCTGCTCTCCGAGCGCATTGATGCCAGCCTGCTGGGCGGCATGGTGCTGCAGGCGGGAACCAAAATTTACGATACGAGTTTGAAGTCACGCCTTAACCGGCTCAATTATTCTCTCAAGGGAGCTGCCTGATATGGAGATCCGCCCAGCCGAAATCTCCGAGATTCTGAAGCGTCAGATCGCGGATTTCGACACCGAAGCCAATGTGGCCGAGACCGGCCAGGTTCTCTCTGTTGGCGATGGCATTGCCCGTGTTTTTGGGCTGGCCAATGTGCAGGCGGGCGAGCTGGTGGATTTCCCCGGCGCCGGTATCAAGGGCATGGCCCTGAACCTGGAGGCCGATAATGTCGGCGTGGTGATTTTCGGCAGCGACCAGGCCATCCGCGAGGGTGACACCGTTACCCGTACCGGCCAGATTGTGGACGTGCCCGTGGGCAAGGGGCTGCTGGGCCGCGTGGTGGATGCGCTGGGCAACCCGCTGGATGGCAAGGGGCCGGTGCAGGCCACTGAGCGCCGCCTGGTGGAGACCAAGGCGCCGGGGATCATTCCCCGTAAATCGGTGCATGAGCCGATGTCGACCGGCATCAAGGCCATCGACGTGCTGGTGCCGATTGGCCGCGGCCAGCGTGAGCTGATTATCGGTGACCGCCAGACCGGCAAGACCGCGCTGATCGTGGATACGATCATCAACCAGAAGGCCGTTAACGCCACGGATGATGAAAGCAAGAAGCTCTACTGCATTTATGTGGCCGTGGGGCAGAAGCGCTCCACCGTGGCGCAGCTGGTGCGCACGCTGGAAGAATATGGCGTGATGGAATACTCCATCGTGGTGGCGGCCACCGCGTCCGACCCGGCGCCGATGCAGTATCTGGCCCCGTATACGGGCTGTGCCATGGGCGAGTATTTCCGCGATAACGGCATGCATGCGCTCATCGGTTACGACGACCTCTCAAAGCAGGCCGTTGCCTACCGCCAGATGTCTCTGCTGCTGCGCCGCCCGCCGGGACGCGAGGCCTATCCTGGCGACGTGTTCTACCTGCATTCCCGCCTGCTGGAGCGCGCGGCCAAGATGTCGGACGAATATGGCGCTGGTTCGCTCACCGCCTTGCCGGTGATCGAGACGCAGGCGGGCGACGTTTCGGCTTATATCCCGACCAACGTGATCTCCATCACCGATGGTCAGATCTTCCTGGAGACGGAGCTGTTCTTCAAGGGCGTGCGTCCGGCCATTAACGTTGGCCTGTCCGTGTCGCGCGTTGGCTCCGCCGCGCAGGTAAAGGCGATGAAGCAGGTGGCGGGCAAAATTAAGCTGGAGCTGGCGCAGTACCGCGAAATGGCGGCCTTTGCGCAGTTTTCGTCCGACCTGGACACCGCGACCCAGAAGCTGCTGGCCCGTGGCGCGCGCCTGACCGAGCTGCTGAAGCAGCCGCAATACGCGCCGCTTTCCACCGCCGCGCAGGTTATTTCGGTTTTTGCCGGTACGCGCGGCTACCTGGATAATTTGCCGGTTGACCAGGTGCAGAAATTCGAGGCCGTGCTGCTGGCCGCCATCAAGGCCACCGCGCCGGAAATTGTGTCCGCGATCGAGAATGACGGTCAGATCAAGCCGGAGACGGAGACCAAGCTGATCGCGTTCATCGAGACTCAGCTTCGCACGTTCGGGTGAGCCAATGCCCTCGTTGAAAACCCTGCGCAACCGGATCAACTCCGTCAAATCGACGCAGAAGATCACCAGCGCCATGAAGATGGTGGCCGCGGCCAAGCTGCGCCGCGCGCAGGCGCAGGCCGAGGCGGCGCGCCCCTATACCGTGCGCATGGGCGAGATGATGGCGGCGCTGGCTGCCTCGGAAAAGGGCAACCCGAATGCCAGCCCGCTGCTGGTGGGCAATGGCAGGAGCCAGACCCATCTGATTGTCGCCGTGACGGCCGACCGGGGGCTGGCGGGTGCCTTTAACGCGAATGTAATCCGGGCCGTGCGCGCCGAGGTGAAGGTGCTGCAGGCGCAGGGCAAGGCGGTAAAAATTTTCGCGCTGGGCCGCAAGGGCAACGACGCTTTGCGCCGTGACATGAAGGATTTGATTGCCGGCACCAAAAATTTCGTCGGCAAGAAGGCGGTGAGCTTCGCTGATGCCGAGGATGTGGCGCGGGAGCTGATTCGCGGCTTCAGGGCCGGAGAGTATGACGTGGTGAAGATGGTGTATAACCATTTCCAAAACGTTATGGTGCAGCGCGTGACCGGGCAGCCGCTGATTCCCGCCGCCATACCCACCGCCAATGATAATGTGACGGAGCATAATTACGAGGTGGAGCCGGATGACGGCACGCTGCTCGACCGCCTGCTGCCGCGCAACCTCGCGGTGCAGGTTTATTGTGCTCTGCTGGAAAATTCGGCTGGCTTTTATGCCAGCCAGATGACGGCCATGGACAGCGCCACGCGCAATGCGGGTGAGATGATAAAGAAGCTGACGCTGAACTATAACCGTGCCCGGCAGGCGAACATTACCAAGGAACTCATCGAGATCATTTCCGGCGCGGAAGCCGTTTGAGGATAGAGAGATTATGGCAAGCAACAACACTGGCCGCGTAACGCAAATTCTGGGCGCCGTTGTCGACGTGCAGTTCGAAGGCACCCTGCCTTTCATCCAGAACGCGCTGGAAACCAAAATTGGCGGCCGCCGCCTGGTGCTGGAAGTGGCGCAGGAAATTGGCGAGCGCACGGTGCGCTGCATTGCCATGGACTCCACCGATGGCATGGTGCGCGGGCAGGAAGTGACTGATACGGGCGCCTCCATCTCTGTGCCAGTGGGGCCGGGCGTGCTGGGCCGTATTCTCAACGTCATCGGCGAGCCGATTGACGAGCGGGGCCCGATTGTGGCCGTCGCGCAAAGCCCGATTCACCGCGATGCGCCATCTTTTGAAGAGCAGGCTGGTTCGGCGGAAATTCTCGTCACCGGCATTAAGGTGGTCGACCTGCTGGCCCCGTATTTGAAGGGTGGCAAGGTCGGTTTGTTCGGCGGCGCTGGCGTGGGCAAGACGGTGCTCATTCAAGAACTCATCAACAACATCGCCAAGGGCCATGGCGGCGTATCGGTGTTCGCCGGTGTGGGCGAGCGTACGCGTGAGGGCAACGACCTCTATCACGAGATGATCGATGCCGGCGTGATCAAGCTGAACGAGAATGACACGGCAGGCTCCAAGGTGGCGCTGGTTTATGGCCAGATGAACGAGCCGCCGGGCGCCCGCGCGCGCGTTGCGCTCTCGGGTGTGACCATGGCCGAGTATTTCCGCGACCAGGAAGGCCAGGACGTGCTGTTCTTCGTGGATAATATCTTCCGCTTCACCCAGGCCGGCGCGGAAATGTCAGCACTTCTGGGGCGCATTCCCTCCGCCGTGGGTTACCAGCCGACGCTGGCTACCGATATGGGCGGCTTGCAGGAGCGTATTACGTCCACCAAGAAAGGCTCCATCACCTCGGTGCAGGCCGTGTACGTGCCCGCCGACGACCTGACCGACCCGGCGCCGGCCGGCACCTTCGCGCATTTGGATGCGACGACCGTGCTGAACCGCGCCATTTCGGAAAAGGGCATTTACCCGGCGGTGGACCCGCTGGACTCCACCTCGCGCTCGCTGGACCCGCGCGTTGTGGGCGAGGAGCATTACCAGGTGGCGCGCGACGTGCAGCGCATTCTGCAAACCTACAAGGCGCTGCAGGACATCATCGCCATTCTGGGCATGGACGAGCTTTCGGAAGACGACAAGCTGGTTGTGGCCCGCGCCCGCAAGATCGAGAAATTTCTCTCGCAGCCCTTCCATGTGGCGGAAGTCTTCACCGGCTCGCCCGGCGTGTTCGTGAAGGTTGAGGACACGATCCGCTCCTTCAAGGGCATTGTGGCGGGCGATTACGACCATCTGCCGGAAGCGGCTTTTTACATGGTTGGCACCATTGAAGATGCGGTTGCCAAGGCTGAATCGCTGACGGCGAAGGCCTGAGCATGAGCATTGCCCTGGAAATTATCAGCACCGAGAAGCTGTTATTGTCGCGTGATGTCGACATGGCCGTCATTCCCGGCACGGAAGGCGATATAGGTGTGCTGCCCGGGCATGCCAAGCTGATTACGGGCTTGCGTGGCGGGCTTGTCGATATTTACGAGAACGGCAGCATCTCGGCGCGCTATTTCGTCTCGTCTGGTTTTGCCGAAATTACCGAGTCGCGCTGCGCGGTGCTGGCTGATGCCATCGTGCCGCAGGAGGAGTTGGACGAAGCCACCGCCAAGGCGGCTTTGGCCGAGGCCAAGGCGGCGTATGATGCGGTGGATATTCACGATGGCTATGCTTATCGCGAGGCGGTGGACAAGCTGATCTCGGCCCAGGCCATGGTGGATAGCGTCACGCCGCATCAGGTGTAGATTAGGCTGAATGACTGCAAAAGGCGCCTTCCTGGGCGCCTTTTTCGTTTATGCCTTCCGCAAGAATTCCTGCTTCAGCATGTAGCCGCCATGCTCCACCGCATGGCTGCCGCCGCCCACGACGCGGATATTTTTGAGCTTTGTACCGAGTTTGAGCGTGGTGGATGAGCCTTTGACCTTGAGGTCCTTGATGAGCACCACGCTGTCGCCGCTGGACAAGATATTGCCATTGGCGTCGCGCACTGTTTCCTCGGCCTCTGCTGCTTCTGCCGGCCATTCATGGCCGCAGACATTGCAGACATAATGGGTGCCCTGGAGAAAGGATTCATCCATTGTGCATTGCGGGCAAGATGGGGGGGTGCTCATACCGGCCTCTCCTAGGCTTGGTGCGGGACAGACGCAATATGGCCAGGGTGCGGCGCAAGCCCCCTAGCCGGGACGTAACCGCCCCGTTAGACTCTCTCCAATGGCTGATTTAACCCCCTGTTCTTGCGGTTCCGGCCTGCGGCGCGTGCGCTGCTGCGGGCTGGATGTCTCCACCCTTTCGCCGCCCGAGGCAACGCAGGCGCTAAGCCCGCTGCTGGCCCAGGCCGAGGCGGCGCTGGATACGGGCGATATGGTGGCGGCCGAGAACCATGCCCGGCATTTGCTGGAGCTGGCGCCAGGGCGGGAAGATGCGCTGATGTTCCTCTACCGCACCAGCCGCCAGCAGGGGCGCATGCAGGCGGCGGAGGTGCTTATACGCCGCGTGGTGGCGCTGAACCCGAATAATTTCTGGGCCACCAACGAGCTGACCCTGATGCTGCTGAACAAGGGCCAGCTTGCCGAGGCCGAGCTGCATGCGCGCAATGCCATACGCATAGCCCCGCAAAACGCGCAGGCGCATAACCTTATGGGGCTGGTGCTGACCGAGGCGAACCGGCCCTTGATTGGCGAGTACCATTACCGCCGCGTGTTGGAACTGGCCGAGGGCGAGGAGCCGATTACGCTGGCCAATCTGGCCTGGAATTTGAAGAACCAGGGGCGGATAGACGAGGCGCGCGAGCTGTATAAGCGCTCCATGGCGCTGCAGCCCGGCGTGCTGCAGACGGTTCTGGGCTATGCCAAGATGGAAGAAGCCGACCGCAAATTTGAACGCGCGCTGGAATTGCTGGACGAGGCGGAGGGGCTGTTGCCTGATAACCCCTCGGTGCAGCTTACCCGTGCCACCGTGCTGGCGCGGCAGAAAAAACGCGAGGAAGCACTGGCGATTTTGCACGAGCCGGAAGATGGCAGGGTGAGGCTGGGGCCGGCGGAAATGTCCGAAAAAGGGCGGCTGCTGAATGAGATGGGCCGTTATGACGAGGCGTTTGCCTGCTTCGGCACGGGCAAGAAGCGCGCGCTGGAGATGGGCGCGCGCGGCTACATGGCCGATGCCGCGGCAGAGCAGGCCGTGCGGCTGAAAGGGTTTTTCACCGAGCGGCGGTTGAAGACCCTGCCGCGTGCCGAGCGGCGCGAAAACATGCCGCAGCCTGTGTTTGTCGTGGGCTTTCCGCGCTCGGGCACCACGCTTATCGAGCAGACGCTCACCGTGCATCCGCAAATTTCGGCAGGTGATGAGCTGCCTTACATCAACGACATTACCCAGATTATGCCGCGCCTGCTGGCCAGCCCGTTGAGCTACCCCGAGGCGCTGGCGGAATTATGGATGGGCGACCAGCGCGACGGGTTGAACGAGCTGCGCGATTACTACCTTAACCGTGCTGCCAAAGCGGGAATCTTCAAGGCAGGCGCTGCGTGGTTTACCGATAAGATGCCGTTGAACGAGACGCATCTGGGCCTTATCTCGCTGCTGTTTCCGGCCTCGCCCATTATCCATGTCATCCGTCACCCGATGGATGTTCTGCTCTCGGTTTATTCCAACCATCTCACCCATGGTTTCTTCTGCGCGGCGCAGATGGAGACGATCGCGCAGCATTATAATCTCATCGCGGAGCTTATTTTGCATTACCGAAATAATGTAAAGGATATGCGCTATCTGCCGGTGCGTTACGAGGATGTGGTGGTGAACCAGGAAGCCAATGTGCGGAAAATCCTGCAATTCATCGGTGTGGAATTCGATCCGCGCTGCCTCTCATTCGAGCAGAATACGCGCTATGCCCGCACGGCCTCTTACGCGCAGGTGACGGAGAAGCTGTATGACCGGTCGCGCTATCGTTACCGGCCGTATCTCAAACATCTCGAACCCGTGCTGGAAGCATTGCGGCCGGTGATCGAGCGGCTGGGTTATGTTATTGAACCGCCCGATAAGCTGGCGGCGGAATAGGAGGTAGAATGTTCCGGCAACCTTTCTCATTCGCGGTTATCTTGTCTCTGGCGGGGGCTATTCCGTTCCTGTTCCTCGGCGCGCTGGTGCTGCTCGACCCGCTGCAATCGCGCGCGGCCATCGAGGTTCTGGTTTCATACGGCGCGGTGATCCTTTCATTTCTTGGCGCCGTGCATTGGGGGTTTGCGTTGCGTGAGTCCGCGCATCCGGTGGATGGTGTGCCGCTTTCGCCTGCCAGGCAGGGGGCGGAGCGGGATCTGCTGGCGTTCGGCGTTATTCCCGCGCTTATCGGCTGGCTGGCGCTTGCGGTTATGCTGCATTTTCATCTGCCGGCCTTGGCGCTGTTCATTGAGCTGGCTGGGTTTTTCCTTACCGTTGTGGTGGAGACAATCGGGCGCGGGCGCGGCGTGGTGGCGGGGAATTACCTGGTTCTGCGCTGGGCGGTTTCGGTAATTGTGCTGCTGGTGCTGGCGGTTGTGCTGGGCGCGGTACTGGCTGGGGTAAGGGTAGGGTGATGCGCCGGCTGGGGTTACTGCCTGGCCGTGCTGGCGGGTATTTTTGTGGGCTGGGTAAAGCTGACGGAACCGGTATTGCCACGTTGCCGCCGTTGCGGAACGGCGATATTCTATTCCGGTCCGCGCGCCTGGATTAGACGCGCGCAGTAACCTCGCTGGCGGTTTCTAATCCCGGCTGGCCGTAAACCCTGCTTCTTTTATGGCGGCGGCAAAATCGCCCGTGCCGGTAATCTGCACGCGCTTGGCGGCGAGGTCGGCGGTAATTTTCGCGCTGGCATCCTGGGCGTGAACGGCCTCGGTAATGGCGCGGACGCAGGATTGGCAATCCATGTCCGGCACATGAAAATTCTGGGTCGTGGTCATGTGTGGCTCCTTTGCCTGCCATGTAGAGATTGCCCCCATGGTAAGGTCAAGTCAGGTTGACCTTGCCATGATGGGATACCTATCTCTAGCCGCATGGACCAGACAGCACAGCAGGACATTACACTTACCGTTACCGGCATGAGCTGCGCGTCCTGCGTGGGGCGGGTGGAGAAATCTCTGCGCCGCGTGCCGGGGGTGGAGGATGTATCGGTGAACCTCGCCACCGGGCAGGCGCATATTCATGGCGCGGCGGCGGTGAATGAGGCGGCGCTGATCGAGGCGGTGCGCAAAAGTGGCTATGGCGCGGCGCCCGTGGCGGCGGCACAGCCTGAGCGCGGCCATGCCGAGGCCTGGCGCCTGGCCGCCGGGTTTGCGCTGGGCGCGCCGGTGTTTCTTTCCATGGTGTGGCCCGTGCCGGCTTTGGCGCAGCTTATGCTGGCCAGCCTGGTGCAATTCTGGCTGGGGGCGCGGTTTTACAAAGGCGGGCTGGCGGCGTTGCGCGCGGGCGGCGGCAATATGGATGTGCTGGTGGCGCTTGGCACCAGTGCTGCCTGGGGGTTGTCTGTCTGGCATGTTTATGCGGGCGGGGCGCTGTATTTTGAATCCTCCATCGCCATTATTCTGCTGGTGCGGCTGGGCAAGTTTCTGGAGGAGCGGGCCAAGCGCGAGGCGGCTTCGGCCATTTTGGCGCTGCAGACGCTGCGCCCGGATGTGGCGCATCTGGCCAATGGCGAGGATGTGCCGGTGGCGCGGCTGGCGGCGGGCGATGAGATAGAGCTGCGCCCTGGCGAGCGTGTGCCGGTGGATGGTGAGATCGTGGAGGGAACATCCAGCCTGGATGAAAGCCCGGTGACTGGTGAGGCGCTACCCGTGCCGCGCGGCAAGGGAGCGAAATTGCTGGCGGGCACGCTGAATCTGGACGGCGTGCTGCGCCTGCGCGTGACCGGCGCGGCGGGGGAGAATTTTCTCGACCGCATGGCGCGGCTGATTGCGGCGGCGCAGGGCGAAAAGCCGCAAGTACAGGTGCTGGTGGACAAGGTGGCGGCCATTTTCGTGCCCGTGGTGCTGGGCATCGCGCTGCTGACCTTCGGGCTGTGGATGCTGCATGGCGCGGCATTTGGCGCGGCACTGCTCAATGCGGTTTCCGTGCTTGTCATTGCCTGCCCCTGCGCCTTGGGGCTGGCCACACCGGCGGCCATTCTGGCGGGCACCGGGGCGGGGGCCAAAAACGGTATTTTGTTCCGCAACGCCTCGGCACTACAGGCGGCGGCGGGCGCGGATATGCTGGTGTTCGACAAAACCGGCACGCTGACCAGCGGCACGCCGCGCCTGGACCATGTGGCCACGCTGGGCGCCATGGAAGCCAAGCGGGCCAGGGAAATTGCCGCGGCGCTGGCGGCGCGTGACACGCACCCCTTAAGCGCCGCGCTGCGCCTGCCGGGTGTGGCGCCGGCCAGTGCGGTGCAGGCGCTGCCCGGCAAGGGGCTGCGCGGCGTTGTGGAGGGCAGGGCGTATCTGCTTGGCTCCGCCGCCCTGGTGCCAGGTGTGCCTGCGCCGGCGGGCGGGGCGAGCTGGTCTTATCTGGCCGAGGAAGGCGGCGCGGCTTTGGCGGGGTTTGCCTTTACCGATCATCTGCGCCCCGGCGCGCGCGCGGCTGTGGCGGCGCTGCGCCAGGATGGCTTGCGCGTGCTGATGCTCACCGGCGACCGGCGCGAGGCGGCCGAGGCGCTGGGGCTGGAGGCGGATATTATCGCCGGGGCAAGCCCGGAGAAGAAGCTGGATGTGATCCGCGATTTGCGCGGCGCCGGGCATAAGGTGGCGATGGTGGGGGATGGCATTAACGATGCCGCCGCCCTTGCCGCCGCCAGCGTGGGCATGGCCATGGGTGCCGGGGCGGATGTGGCCATTGAGGCGGCGGATATATCGCTGCTGCGGCCAGACCCGCTTTTGGCCGTGGGCGCTTTGCGCCTGGCCCGCAAAACCCGCCTGGTGCTGTGGCAGGGGCTGTTCTGGGCGATGTTCTATAACGTTATCGCCATACCGGCTGCTGCCTTGGGGCTGCTTAACCCGATGATCGCGGGGGCGGCCATGGCGGCGTCCTCGCTTTGCGTGCTTGGCAATGCGCTGCGTTTGCGCCATTGGAGGGCGCAATGAATCTCGTCACCATCGCACAGGCTTCCGCCGCCACGGGTGTGTCGGCCAAGATGATCCGGCATTATGAGAGCATCGGCCTGATAAAGGCGCCGGTGCGTACCGAGAACCGCTACCGCCATTATAACGAGGCGGATTTGCACGATCTCGGCTTCATCCGCCGCGCCCGCGACCTTGGATTCTCGTTTGACGACATAAGGCAGTTGCTGGATTTGTGGCGGAACAAGGGGCGTAGCTCGGCCGAGGTGAAGGCGATTGCGCTGCGCCATATTAAGGAATTGGATGAAAAAGCGGCAAAGCTGGAGGCCATGAGCCGCACGCTGAAGCAATTGGCGGAAAGCTGCCATGGCGATACGCGGCCCGATTGCGCCATTTTAGAGGCGCTGGATAAACCCGTGCCGCTGGGCGGGGGCTGTAATCCTTGACTTTGCGCCCTGGTTTGCCGATACGGGGCGCGTTGAAGCTGGCGCGCGCAGCGCTGGGCGTGCTCAGGCGCGCCGCACCATATGAACGGGTTCCATTTTTGTCTGATACGCATGACTCCGAGAATGCCGGGACGCCGGTAGAAGAGCAGGCGCCGCGCCCGGCGGCTGATGAGGCCGCGCCGGTTGAGAGCGCCGCTGAAGCCGGGACCGAAACCCCGGCGGAAGAGCCGGTTGAGGAAGGGTTTGGCCCGCTGGGCCTCTCTGACCCGATTTTGCGGGCGCTGCACGAGAAGGGGTATTTGCGCCCCACGCCCATCCAGGCCCAGGCCATTCCCACTGTGCTGATGGGGCAGGACGTGCTGGGTTGCGCGCAGACCGGCACGGGCAAGACGGCGGGCTTTACCCTGCCGATGCTGGATATTCTATCCGGCAGCCGCGCCCGCGCGCGCATGCCGCGCTCGCTTATTTTAGAGCCGACGCGCGAGCTGGCGCTGCAGGTGGCGGAAAATTTCGTTCAGTACGGCAAATACCTTAAGCTGAACCATGCGCTGCTGATTGGCGGCGAAAGCATGGCCGACCAGAAAGAGGTGCTGAGCAAGGGCGTGGACGTGCTGATTGCCACGCCGGGCCGGTTGATCGACCTGTTTGAGCGCGGCGGGCTGCTGCTGACCGATGTGCGGGTGCTGGTGATCGACGAGGCCGACCGGATGCTGGATATGGGGTTCATTCCCGATATTGAGCGCATTGTCTCGCTGCTGCCGCGCAAGCGCCAGACGCTCTTCTTCTCCGCCACAATGGCGCCGGAAATACGCCGCCTGGCGGATGCGTTCCTCGATAGCCCGAAGGAGATTACCGTCTCCAAACCGGCTTCGGTGGCTGTTACCATTACCTCCGGCCTGGTGCTGGTGAATGAGCATGACAAGCGCGAGGCGCTGCGGCGGCTGATCCGCTCGGAAGATGTGCAGAACGCGCTGATCTTTTCTAACCGCAAGCGCGATGTGGATATTCTGCTGAAATCGCTGCTCAAGCATGGTTTTTCGGCGGGCGCGCTGCATGGCGATTTGCCGCAGAGCGTGCGGTTTGCCACGCTGGAGAAGTTCAAGGCCGGCGAATTGAGGCTGCTTGTGTGTTCCGACGTGGCGGCGCGCGGAATTGATATTGGCGGCCTCTCTCATGTGTTCAACTTCGATGTGCCGCACCATGCCGAGGATTACGTGCACCGCATTGGCCGCACCGGGCGTGCCGGGCGCGAGGGCCATGCCTATACCATTGCCACGCCCGATGACCGGCTGGCCGTGGAGGCGGTGGAGAAGCTGATCGCAGCGCCGATTCCGCGCATCGAGATTCCTGGGCTGGATGCGGTGGAGTGGTCGGAAGAGACATCCTCCCGCCGTGGGCGCGATGGCCGCAAGGGCCGTGGCAAGCCCGGCGAGAAGGATAAAGGCCGCGAGCGCGACAGGCCCAAGACCAGGGAGGCACGCGAGCCGAAGGCCGAGCCGCCGCCGCCGCCGCCGCCGCGTGAGCGCGAGCGTGACCGCCCCCGCCGCGACGAGCCGCGCCGGGACCGCGACCGCGAGCGTGGCGATACCGGGCCCGTGGTGATGGGCTTTGGCGGGAATGTTCCGGCCTTCATGCTTATCCGCCGCCGTGGCGCCGCCGCCGTGGCCATGGATGCGCCGGAGACGGAAGAGCCGGATGTAACGCCGCCCGAAGGCGGGCGGATATAGCCGCGTAACAACCATGGCGCATTGTGTGCATTTTGGCATTTGCGGCGGGTGCGCCGTGGATGACCGCACGGCGTTGGACAAACCGAGGCTGTTGCAAGACGCGCTGGCGCGGGCCGGGTACGCAGACGCGCCCATGGCCCCGCTGGTGGTGGTGCCGGTGGCCACAAGGCGCCGGGTGGATTTGGCGGTAACGCGCAAGGGCGCCGAGCTGGCGCTGGGGCTGCACAGAGCGCGCGGCGAAGAGGTGGTGGATATGCGCGAATGCGCGCTGCTGCGCCCGGAATTTTTGCCCCTTTTGCCGCCTTTGCGCGAATTGCTGCGCAGCCTTACCGGGCTGCGGCGCGCGGGTTCGGTGGTTATAAACTGGCTGGAGAACGGGCCGGATATTTTACTCCGCCTGGATGCCGAATGTGCCCTGCCGGACCGGCGGCGCATTGTGGAATTTGCCAAAACCCATGGCGCGCCGCGCATTTGCGTGGCGGCGGGGCGCGATACGCCAGAGCCGGTGGCCGTGCTGCAGCCGCCGCGCGTAACATTTGGCGGCGTGGCCGTAACGCCGCCGCCGGGCGGGTTTTTGCAGGCCAGCGCCGAGGGTGAGGCGGCGATTATGCAAGCCGTTTTGGCCGGGCTGCCGAAGCTGACCAATAAAGCGCGCATTGTGGAGCTGTTTGCCGGGGCGGGCACGCTGAGCTTTGCGCTCGCGGCCCATGCGCGGGTAGAGGCTTACGAGGGCGACGAAGCCGCCTGCACCGCCGCCGAAGCCGCCGCCCGCGCCGCCGGGCTGGCCGGGCGCCTGGGCTTTACCCGGCGAGATTTACACCGCCGCCCGCTACAACCCGCCGACATGGCCAAGGCCGCCGCCGTGGTGCTGGACCCGCCCTATGCCGGCGCGGCGGCGCAGATGCGGTTTATTGTAATGAGCAACGTGGCCCGGGTGATTTACGTAAGCTGCAACCCAGACGCCCTGGCGGCGGATGCGGGGCAGTTGCGGCGGGCGGGGTATAAGGTGCTTGCGGCAACGCCGATTGACCAGTTTCCGTATTCGGGGAATTTGGAGAGTGTGGTGGTGTTGGGGAGGTAGGTGCGCCAGTTGCACGCAGACGTTTGTTCATAGCTAATTACGTTACGTTTTCATAATATCTTGGTGTGCTTCGTAAAATTTATCTAACTCCAAAATTGCACGTCGATACGAGCGGGCGTCGTCTGATGGAACCCCAAAGTCGATGTCATGGGCAATGCTGTCATCGAGCAGCAATCCAACTGGAAATTTATCGGTGCTTGCTAGATCGACATATAGTCCGTAATCGAGCTTATAGACGATAAATCGCTCTCCTGGACGATGTGCTGCCGAACGGTTTCGATTCAAAATATGTAGTGCACGTCTGTCAAAAAGTCGATCACATTGGTTGAACTGTCGGCTTTGCTGCGCACTCGCCATGGCGTTCAGTTTGCGCCCAGCAGTGTCTGGCGGTTTCTCGACCGTCACGGCATGACCTTCAAAAAAAACGGCGCACGCCGCCGAGCAGGAACGGCCAGACGTCGCGGCCAGGCGTCAGGCACAGCCTGATCTTATACCAACGGTCATGCTCAATGACCGTTGGTATTACTGCTGAACACTTGGTCTTTATCGATGAGACTGGTGCAACGACAAAAATGGCCCGGCTGCGCGGATGGGCCAAACGCGGTCGGCGCTGCATTGCTCCCGTGCCGCACGGACACTGGAAAACCACGACCTTCACCGGCGCGCTGCGGCTGGGCGGCATGACCGCAGCCAATGCTGCTCGACGGCCCCATGGATCGTGAAATGTTCCAAGCCTACATCGAGCAGGTCCTCGTCCCCAGCCTGCACCGCGGTGACATCGTCGTGATGGACAATCTCCCCGCCCATCGCCCGCCAAACGTCCGCGCCGCCATCGAAGCCGCAGGCGCCACCTTGCTCTACCTGCCGCCCGACTCGCCAGACCTCAACCCCATCGAAAACGCCTTCTCAAAGCTCAAGGCAATCCTGCGCAAACAAGCCGCAAGAACAATCCAAGACCTGTGGCAGGCCATCGCCGACGCGTTGCCAAGGTTCACACCAGAAGAAGCTCAAAACTTCTTCAAAGCAGCAGGATATGGATCAACGTGAACGGATTCCGCTCTAGTGTCCACCATGGTTCTGAAATTCGTGATGTGAAATATCGCGAATTTCAGAACCGGGACACTAGAGCATTTTCCGATCAATCGGAAACGCTCCAAATTTGCTTGGGCGAGCAATTTCATCCGATCAGCTTAAATCTTCGATTCGAGCTGATCGGATATTGCTCTAGGCGGCGCGGGCCTTACCGCTTGCATATTGCGGCCGGCGCGGTTTTACCTTGCGTACCACCATATCCGGATGGCGCTGCGGCTTTTTCGCCGGCTGGGCATGGGCCGGGCGCGTGCCGCTGGCCACATGCATTTTCACGCCCGTCAACTTCTCAATCTGGTTCAGGTAGGGCAGCTCCGTGGCATCGCAAAACGCCACGGCCGCACCTTCCGCCCCGTTGCGCGCGGTGCGGCCAATGCGGTGCACATAGCTCTCCGGCTCGTTCGGCAGCTCGTAATTCACCACATGGCTCACGCCCGCCACGTCAATGCCGCGCGCGGCAAGGTCTGTGGCCACCAGCGCGCGCACCTCGCCAGAGCGGAACGCCTCCAGCGCGCGCTGGCGGGCATTCTGGCCCAAATTGCCATGCATGGCCGCCGCCGCAATTTTGGCGCCGTTCAACTGCAGCGCCACCTTATCGGCCCCGCGCTTGGTACGGGTAAACACAATGGCGCGGCTGAACTCCGGATCCTTCAACAGGTCGATGAGCAATTGCCGCTTGCCCCCGCCATCGACAAAATGAACATGCTGGGTAATTTTGGCCGGGGTGGAGGACACGGCGGCAATGGACACGCGCACCGGGTCGTGCAGCAGCCCCTCGGCCAGCTTGGAAATTTCCGTGGGCATGGTGGCCGAGAACAAGGCCGATTGCCGCCGCGCGGGCAATGCCGCCACAACCTTGCGGATATCGGGCATGAAGCCCAGGTCAAGCATACGGTCCGCCTCGTCCAGCACAAAAAACTGGCATTGGTCGATAATCAGGTTGCGCGTGTTCATCAGGTCGCAAATGCGCCCCGGCGTGCCCACCACAATATCCGCCCCGCGCGACATGCGGTTAACCTGCCCCATGCGCCCCACGCCGCCGACGATGAGCACGGTGTGCAGCCCCATGCCGGCGCCGAATTTTTTGAATTCCTGCTCGATCTGCACCGCCAGCTCGCGCGTGGGGGCCAGAATAAGCGCGCGGGTGGAAAAGCGGCGGTTATGCAGCTTGTTGGCCGCCATCTGCTGCAGAATTGGCAGGGCGAAGGCCGCCGTCTTGCCGGTGCCGGTCTGGGCGATGCCCAGCACGTCGCGCCCGGCCAGGCCAGCCGGAATGGCGCCTGCCTGAATGGGGGTGGGCTTGGCAAAGCCCGCCGCGTTCAGCGCGTGCATAATGGTGCCGGCCAAGCCGAACGAGGCGAAAGTAGCTTCAGTCATAAAATATACGTCTCCGGCGCCGCAAGCCCTGTGCCTGCAGCGATATTGTCCGGCTTCCACGCGCGATATTGGAAAAGGACGGTGCAAAATGCCCGTAAGGGACGTCCCCGTCCCGATAGACAAACCAGCCGCCAAGGCCGGAGCGGGGCTCCGGTCGCGCTTTGGCGGTGACGCGCCGCTTATGCCCATGCCGCACCGCAAAACGCAAGCCCTGCCGCGCAAGCCTGATACGCAAAGAAAAGGCCAGGGAGCCGAAGCGCCCTGGCCTTTTTGGGCACCAGCAGCCGGGGCTGAGAGCCGGATGATTTCAGAACCATCACACTAGAGCAATATCAGATCAGCTTGAATCGAAGATTTAAGCTGATCGGATGAAATTGCTCGCCCAAGCAAATTTAGAGCGTTTCCGATTGATCGGAAAATGCTCTAGTCGCCCGCCGCCGGGTGCAAGGCGCCCATGGCGCTAACCGGGCGCACCTTGGCCGGGGCAGGCAGCGCCATAGGCGCCTTGGCCGGCATGGCCGCCAGGATGGAGACAAAAACCGAGGCCAGATAAGGCATGGACTGGGTGAACAGCACCACGGCCCACAGCTTGGTTTCCAGCGTTGCCCAGTGGTGGCCAAAGCCAACCCCCAGCGCCGCCGCCCAGGTGAGCACCAGCAGCACCAGCTCCTCACGGGCCATTACCAGCCCCTGCACCAGGGCGGGCGCATCCTCCATCTTCGGCGTGCGCAGGAAGGGCAGCCTGCTGGTGAACAGGCCTTTCCACACTGCCTTGCCTATGGCGTGGCTCAAAGCCAGCCCGGCCACCGCCGCGCCCAGCCGGTCCATGAGGCCGCAAGGCACGCGGTTTTTATACAGGGCCAGAATCTGCACGATTTTGAAGAAAAACAGGGCAATGGAGGGCAGCATGAACAAGACGATGGGGAACTCGAACCGCACCGGGTCGAAGATCAGCCCCGCGGACCAGGCCAGGCCCATCAGCAGGAACACAATGCCCAGCGCATCGCCAAACCAGGGCGCCCAGCCGGCAATGAAGTGCCAGCGCTGGCCTGCCGTCAGCTCCTTGTTGAAGGGGTTGAACAGCGCCCCGGCATTGGCCCGCACAATGCGCATGGCGCCATAGGCCCAGCGGTAGCGCTGCTTGCGGAAGGCGTTGTAGTCATCCGGCATCACGCCCTTGCCAAAGCTCTTTTTGGAATAAACCGCCTCGTACCCGGCCCGGAACAGGCGCAGGCCAAGCTGGCTGTCCTCGGTAATGCACCATTCCGCCCAGCCGCCTTCGTTCATCAGCGCATCCTTGCGGATCAGCGTCATGGTGCCGTGCTGGATAATGGCGTTACGCTCGTTACGGGTGACCATGCCGGCATGGAAGAAGCCCGCATATTCCCAGAACATCATGCGCTTGAACAGGCCGCCGTCATTGTCACGGTAATCCTGCGGCGACTGGGTAAAGCCCACGGCCGGATTATCGAAAGCGGGCACCATGCAGCGCAGCCAGTCCGGGTCCACCAGATAATCGGAGTCGATCACACCGACCACTTCGGCATCCGGCGCCGTCTCACGCAGGGCGAAGTTGAGCGCGCCCGCCTTGTAGCCCTTGTACTTGCCCAGGGTGAAGAAGCGGAACTTGGGCCCCAGCCGCGCGCAATGCTCGGCCACCGGCTCCCACACGCGCGGGTCGGTGGTGTTGTTGTCGATCACCAGTACCTCGAACCGGTCATAATCCAGGTTCGCCAGCGCATCGAGCGTCTGCTTCACCATATGGGGCGGCTCGTTGCAGATGGGCAGGTGCAGCGAGACTTTCGGCAGCCTGGCACCCGCCGGAGCCGGAATGGGCTCGTAATGGCGGCGTGAGACGCGGCCGAACACGGTTTCCACCAGGTCGAAACCATCGGCGATGAGCAGGAAGAGCAGCAAGCCCTGCCCCGCCGCCAGCATGCCCCACACGGCGGCGGCGCTGTTGGAGAGATACGTCTCGCCCATGTTCATGAAGAGCAGCGCCAGGACCGAGGTGAACCCTTCCACCAGCGCGGCGAAAGCCAGCTTGCCCGGCAGGCGGATATCCGGCCGGCGCGAGAGCAGCGCCATGGTGGCAAGCAGCGAGACCAGCGCCGCGCCCAGCGCGTATTTCAGCCAGCCCGGGTTATTCTGCACCGGCCCGGTAAGCGACCATTTGGCATGGCGGCCCAGGGCAAACATACCCCAATAGCCGCCCGCGCGCCCCTCGAAGCTGGTTTTCCAGGGCTGGTCGAACGCCTCCATCACGAAATACTGGAGGTGCTTGCGCTGCGCGAGGTTGAAGAAATCGCGCAGAAAACGGGCCTGGTTGACGACACTTGGATGAGCGGCGCCAATGTTCACACCGTCCGAAGGCCAGCCGATCTCGCCAATAACAATGCGCTTGTTGGGAAAGCGGTCATGCACTTCCTGCATCCGGTACATCGCATCCTGCACCGCGATCTTTTCCGGCACGCCTTCCCAATAGGGCAGCAGATGGACGTTGATGAAATCGACGTTTTCGGCGAGCTGCGGATGCTTCAACCAGACATGCCAAGGCTCGGCGGTGGAAACCGGCACATGGGTCTTGGCCTTCACCTGGTCGATATAGGCGATAAGCTGCGGCACGGTGAGATCGCCGCGCAGAATGGTCTCGTTACCAACCATGATCTGCTTGACGTCCGGGTTGGCATTGGCAACGCGGATGAGCTTGGCAACCTCCGCCTCATTGGCATTGGGGTGCCGGTCCAGCCAGCCGCCCAGCGTGACCTTAAGGTGCATGCCCTCGGCCAGGGCCGGAATCTGGCCAAGGTCGCCCTGCACCGTATAGGTGCTGATATTGTGGGTATATTTAGCGGCAAGGGCCAGGTCGGACTTTATCTGCGCCACGCTGGGATACACCCCCGTCGCGGGGCTTTCCCCTTTATGGAAGGGCGAAAAGGCGAAACCGCCAATCTCGCCGCGATAGGGCGGAATATCCGTTACCGGCCGGTTGGCCGCGGCCCACAGGCCAAACGCCACCACCCCCACACCCATGGCGGCTGCCCAGGAAGACGGGCTGGCCCAGCCGCGGCGGGCTTTACGTGTGGAAATCTGCGCGGCTTCACGCTGGATTTGCGAGTGGTACGTCATGAATGAGGGTCCAAACCTGTCCGGGGAAACTCAGATGTAACGATCCATGACAGGCCAGTGCGGCACGGGCTGGGCGCGATTGTGTTCCAACTAAGGCAAACACATTCCGAATCCGCATCTGCCCCATGCCCGCCATACTGCGCGGGCGCGGAAATATGCGCTAGAGCATTTTCCGATCAATCGGAAACGCTCTAAATTTGCTTGGGCGAGCAATTTCATCCGATCAGCTTAAATCTTCGATTCAAGCTGATCGGATATTGCTCTAGAACCAGCTCATGCCCCTTACCCTTCAGCTCATCATCCTGGCCCTGCTCATCCTCCTCAACGGCGCCTTCGCGCTGGCCGAGCTTGCCCTTGTATCCGCCCGGCGGGCCATGCTGGCGCTTATGGAGCGCCAGCACATGCGCGGCGCGGCGCGGGCCAAGGTTCTGGCGGATAACCCGCAGAGCTTCCTGCCCACCACCCAGTTCGGCATCACGCTCATCGGCATCCTCACCGGCGCCTTTGGCGGCGACCAGCTTGCCGCGCGCCTGGACGTGCCGCTGCTCACCCTGCCCTATATCGGCCATTATGCCGGGCCGCTCAGCGTGGTGCTCACGGTGCTCGCCATCACCTTTCTCACGCTGGTATTTGGCGAGCTGGTGCCCAAGCAGCTTGCCCTGCGCCAGCCAGAGCGCCTTTCCACCCTGGTGGCCGGGCCCATCGCGCTGCTGGCCAGGGCGGCGGCCCCGGCGGTGTGGCTGCTCGGCGTCTCCACCCGGCTGGTGCTGCGCCTGTTCGGCCCCGAGCCGGAAGACCCCCGCCAGGTGAGCGAGGAAGAGCTGAAGGCCATTCTGGTGGAGGGTGCTGAAACCGGCATGCTGGAAACGGAAGAGCGCGACATTATCGAGCGCGTGCTGCGCCTGGCCGACAAACCCGTGCGCGCCATCATGACCCCGCGCACGGAAATCATCTGGATAGACCGCACCGCCACGCAGGCCGATATAATTGCCGTTCTGCACAAGGCCCCGCATTCGCGCTTTGTGGTGTGCGACCGCACGGTGGACAATGTAACCGGCGTGGTGCAGGCCAAGGATTTGCTGGACCGCGCCCTGGCCGGCAAACCCTTCACCCTTACCGAAGCGCTACGCCGCCCGCTGGCCATACCCGATTCCGTAACGGCGCTGGAGGCGCTGGAACGGCTGAAGGGCGACCAGTTCGGCATGGCGCTGGTGCTGGACGAATATGGCAGCTTCGAAGGCATTATTACGGCCGCCGACGTGCTGGAAGCCATTGTAGGCGATTCCGAAACCTCCGGCCCGCCCGCCCACGCCCCGGAACCGCCGCCCGACACAATGTACGAGCTGGACGGCATGACCCCCGTGGACGAAGCCAAAGCCCGCCTGCATTTGCCCAAACTGCCCGCCCAAGGCAGCTACCACACGCTGGCCGGACTGATCCTAGCCTTACTGCTCCGCCCCGCCCACAAAGGCGACGCCATTTTGTTTGGGGGCTGGAAGTTCGAGGTGCTGGCAATGGATGGGCGGCGGATTGAGCGCGTGCGCGTGGTGCGGGAGACGGGGGAGTGAAAATCCTGGACGTTCTGCCATCGTTCTCAGTTTCCTCCATGGCAACGGCAATAATAATATCTTGCCTTGTCGGTATTTGTCTTGTCTGGCATTATTATTCCGCCTGATGGAGCTTGAGAAAATCATGAAGAATTTAAAAGTGTGCGTATTTGGTGATTCCCACTCCGTTTATTTCGGCGCAACACCGCAGCTCATTCACATGAAACCCGAGTATAATGCCCTCGATCTCAAATTAGAGGTAATCCAGGGCGCTACAGTAAAGGGACTAGGGAAGAGAGTCGCAACCCTGAACACATTGGCTAAGATTGATGATTCCATCCATAAATACTCTCCCGATATTGTCGTTCTTGCGTTCGGCCAAGTTGATGTGGAGCTTGGATATTATTATGTCACAGTCGTAAAGGGCGAAGAAATTAGCCCGGAAAGCTACATAAAATCTTTGACTGATACGTATCTGAAATTCATCCAAGAAAAAAGCCAGGGCAAGTATCTACTCGTTGTTAAAGGCATCAATCCTCCCGTACTATCCTTCTTCAAAACCAAAGCTCTAACTTACACAAACCGGATAATCACTGAAAACATCGAGGATGAATCCGAGCAAAGGCGCCTCTTCGAGTCGCTTAAAATCAATTTTCCCGATGACACGGCGCGACTTAGAAACCACCTTTTTTTTAATACTCTTATAGAAGAGCATGCGCAGCGCTATGGCTTTGATTATTATGACATCAATCGCTACCTAATTGAACCTGGAACAAACCACGTCAAGCTCAGCCTTATTCCCTCTGCTTTCGACCATCACATAGCCGACACACTTGAAGTACGCATGCAATATTTGGATGGCATTTTGAACGTCGCCCAAAGCAGGGGACTTTTGTAATTACCACGCAAGTATCGGCTGCATTCACCATAATTTTACCCCACCGCCCTCTCCACCGCCCTTGCCACCCTCAACGCCACATCGTCACGGTAAAGCGGTGCCGCCACCTGCACAGCGGTGGGCAACCCCGCCGCACCTACCCCAACCGGGATGGAAACCGCGGGCTGGCGCGTGAGGTTGAACAGGAACGTCCAGGGTGCCCAATGCCGCCACAACGCCGTTACGGGGTCGTCCAGCTTTGCCTCGGCCAAGGGGGCGCAATGCGGCACGGTGGGGCAGAGAATCGCATCCACATCCAACGCCGCCATGGCATGCGCCGCCTGCACGCGCAGCGCCTCACCCTCGATAACGGCAACGCCCGGCGTGGCGCCGAATTGTTCCGCCACAAAACGTAAACCCGGGTCCATCAGCCCGCGTCTGCCCGCCTCCACCTGCGCCACGCCGCGCGCCAGCGCCACGCCCCAGATTTTTGAGAACACGTCCGAAATATCGGGCAAATCCACCGATAAATCCGAAACCCTAGCCCCCTGCGCTTCCAGCCCGCGCCGCGCCGCCTCCAGCGCCGCCATGCCGTCCGCATCCAGCGGTGCATCGAAACCCGGGCGCATCAGCACGCCAATACGCAAACCCGCCACGCCATCTTCTATCCCGGCCAGGTAATCGCGCGGGGCATCGGGCAGAGAGAACGGGTCCGCCGCATCGTGCCCCGCCAGCACCGAGAGCATGAGCGCCGCGTCGCGCACCGAGCGCGCCATGGGTCCGGCCACGGCCACATGGCCAAACGCCCCCAGCGGCCATTGCGGCACGCGCCCGAAGCTCGGCTTAACCCCCACCACGCCGGACCACGCGGCGGGAATCCGCACGGAGCCTCCGGCATCCGTGCCCACATGCAGCGGGCCGAAAAACGCCGCCGCAGCCGCGGCCGCCCCGGCGGAGGAGCCGCCCGGCGTGTGCGCCACATTCCACGGGTTGCGGGTAATGCCGTGCAGCGGGCAGTCGCCTGGGGTTTTCCAGCCAAACTCGCTGGTGGTGGTTTTGCCTATCAGCACCGCCCCGGCGCGCTTAAGCCGCTGCACCAGCGGCGCATCCTCCGCCACCGGCGCGGGGTCTGTCACCTTGCTGCCGCGCCGTGTTGGCAGGCCCGCCACGTCTATCAAATCCTTCACCGTCACCGGTACGCCATCCAGCGCGCCCTTGGCCTCGCCCCAGGCCCAGCGCCGCGCACTTTCACGCGCCGCCTGCAGGGCTTGCGGGTTCATCACGGCAAAGGCGTTAATCTCGGGGTTGCGCCGGGCGATGCGCTCGGTCACCGCCTGCAGCGCCTCCAGCGGGTTAAGCTGCCTGGCCGCATAGGCCGCCAGCAGCTCCCCGGCATCCAAAGCCGCCGGGTCTGTTACATCCATGGGGGCACCGGCAGGTTTTTGCCGCGCAGGAAATCCGGGTTGAACAGCTTGCTCTGGTAGCGCGAGCCACCATCGCACAGCATGGTCACAATCGTATGCCCCGGCCCCATCTCGCGCGCCACGCGGATGGCGGCGGCCACGTTAATCCCCGCCGAGCCGCCCACGGAAATCCCCTCGCGGATCAGCAGATCGAAAATCTGCTCCAGCGCCTCGGGGTCCGGTATCCGCACCGCATCGTCAATCGGCGCGCCCTCCAAATTGCCCGGCACGCGCGACTGGCCAATGCCCTCGGTAATCGACGAGCCTTCCACCGTCAGGTCGTTGCTCTTCACCCAGCCGTAAAGCGCGCTGCCCTCCGGGTCCGCCAGCACAATTTTAACGCCCGGCTTGCGCGCCTTCAGCGCCAGCGCCACCCCGGCCAGCGTGCCGCCCGTACCGCAGGCGCAGGTAAAGGCATCCACCTTGCCCCCGGTCTGCGCCCATATTTCCGGCCCGGTGGTGGCGCGGTGCCCCTCGCGGTTGGCCAGATTATCGAACTGGTTGGCCCAAACCGCCCCCAGCTCCTCGGCCAGGCGGCGGCTTACATGCACGTAATTCCCGGGGTCGCGGAACGGCTTGGCCGGCACCAGCCGCAAATCCGCGCCGATCATGCGCAGAAAATCAATCTTCTCGCGGCTTTGCGTCTCGGGCATGACAATAACGCAGCGATACCCCAGCGCATTGGCCACCAGCGTCAGCCCTATGCCGGTATTGCCCGCCGTACCCTCCACAATAATCCCGCCGGGGCGCAACACCCCGCGCGCCTCGGCATCGCGGATAATGGCCAGAGCCGCCCTGTCCTTCACCGAGCCGCCGGGCGAGCAGAACTCCGCCTTGCCCAGAATCTCGCACCCCGTGGCGGCCGAGGCGCGCTTCAGCCGTATCAGCGGCGTGTTACCGATGGCCCCCAACAACCCGTCCGCCACTGTTTCCATCGTCCACGCTCCCGGCTATGCTGCAACAAATAATCCCGGAGGATATTATGATCGAAGATGTTCCACCGCGACAGGTCTGGGAAGCATTAATGAGCAACCCCGCCGCCGCGCTATGCGATTGCCGCACCAATGCGGAGTGGAACTTCGTCGGCCTGCCGGATTTAAGCCAGACCGGCAAGCAGCCCGTGCTCATCCAATGGCAGGTCTTCCCCGCCATGCAGCCCAACCCCAAATTCCTGGAAGCCCTGGCCGCCGCCCATCTCGGCCCGGACGGCCACATCTACTTCATCTGCCGCTCCGGCGCCCGCAGCATGGCCGCCGCCCAGGCCGCCAAGGCGGCGGGGTACAAGCATGTGTATAACGTGCGCGACGGGTTTGAAGGCCCGCCCGATGCGCGGGGGCATAGGGGGCTGGTTGGCGGCTGGAAGGCTGACGGGCTGCCTTGGCGGCAGGGGTAGTATTGTTTGAGTCGGCTTTAGGTACAATTTAATTGCGCTAGGAGCCCGTCCCGGTAACGGCTGAATTGTCTCGACGATACGGTCTTGGCGTGATTCTATTTTCGGATGAGCAAAGTGTTTCGTCCGTGGAAGACCGATGAGGTCTGGCTGCTTCCGCCCTCGGTTGCGGAGTTTGTCCCTGCC
>JAJZFB010000082.1 GCA_021805545.1 Pseudomonadota bacterium
ATTCAGCCCATAACGACCCATCGATCAGCCCTTCAAAATGCTGATCGGCTATGAATCAGGAAAAACCCCGAGCCGGAATCCCCCAAGTCAAATGACCACAGGCCCTAGAGCGCGATTCAGATTTTCGAATCGTTCGGAACGCGAGCGCATCTCAAGTCATCGCGCTAGAGCGGCGGCTCGCCCCGCTCCTTTGGCGCGGGTGGCGCGGGCTGTTTGGCGCTGGTTTGGTCTTTCAGCCCCGCGCCATGCCGTGGGGCTGGCTCATCCTGGGGCAGAAACCCCTTGCCGGCCATGAGATACGTTACGAGGCCCGCTTCGAAAATATTGATGCGCATAACCAAACCCCCTTCAGGGATGCCTCAGCCGAGGCTTGCCACCTGATGTGGAGTTTGGACCGGAATAATTAAAGAGTTACAAAAAATATGTAACTCTCAGAGTATGTAACTCTCTCTTAGCCTTCCTGCCGGTAATTTGGCGCCTCGCGCGTTATGGCCACGTCGTGCACATGGCTCTCGCGCAGGCCCGCACCGGTAATGCGGCGGAATTTGGCGTCGGTCTGCAGCGCGGGGATGCCAGCACAGCCCGTATAGCCCATGCCGGCCTTCAGCCCGCCCACAAGCTGGTGCACCACGGCGGACATGGGGCCTTTATAGCCCACCCTGCCCTCGATGCCCTCTGGCACCAGCTTCAGGCTGTCCTTTATTTCCTGCTGGAAGTAACGGTCCGCCGAGCCGCGCGCCATGGCGCCCAGGCTGCCCATGCCGCGATAGGATTTGTAGGAGCGGCCCTGGTAGAGGAACACCTCGCCCGGGGCTTCATCGGTACCGGCCAGCATGGAGCCGACCATCACCGCATCCGCCCCGGCGGCCAGGGCTTTCACCATATCGCCCGAAGCGCGGATGCCGCCATCGGCAATGACGGGCACGCCCAGGGCGCGGCAGGCGGCGGCGGTTTCCAGCACCGCGGAGAATTGCGGCACGCCCACGCCCGCCACCACGCGGGTGGTGCAGATGGAGCCAGGGCCGATGCCCACTTTCACCGCATCCGCCCCGGCATCAATCAGCGCGCGGGCGCCATCGGGCGTGGCCACGTTGCCGGCGATGATCTGCACGTTATTGGAGGCTTTCTTGATGCGGGTCACGGCTTTCAACACGCCGTCGGAATGGCCATGGGCGGTGTCCACCACCACCACATCCACCCCAGCTTGCACCAGGGCCTGGGCGCGGTCCGCGCCATCGTCGCCCACGCCGGTGGCGGCGGCCACGCGCAGGCGGCCCAGCTCATCCTTGTTGGCCAGCGGGTAGGCCTCGGCCTTGTCCATGTCCTTTACCGTCATCAGCCCCACGCAGTGGAAATTCTCGTCCACCACCAGCAGTTTCTCCAGCCGGCGCTTGTGCAGCAGGGCACGCGCCTGCTCGGGGCTTACCCCCGCCGTGACAGTGGCGAGATTCTCGCGCGTCATCAGCTCGTGGATTTTGGCGTTGGGGTCGGTGGCAAAGCGCACATCGCGATGGGTGAGGATGCCGACCAGCTTGCCGCCGCGTTCCACCACGGGAAAACCGGAAATATGGTGCTGGGCCATGAGGGCGCGGGCATCGGCCAGGGTCTGGTCCGGGTAGATGGTGAGCGGATTGACCACCATGCCGCTCTCGAATTTCTTCACCTTGCGGACCTGGGCGGCCTGTTCCTCAATGGTGAAGTTCTTGTGGATGACGCCGATACCGCCCTGCTGGGCCATGGCAATGGCCATGGCGGCCTCGGTCACCGTATCCATGGCGGCGGAAATAAGCGGGATATTGAGCGCGATGGCGCGCGTCAGCCTTGTGGCCGTATTTACCGTGTTGGGCAACACCTGCGAATAGGCGGGCACCAAGAGCACATCGTCGAAGGCCAGCGCCTCGGTGATGCGGCCGGAAAAATCGGTTTTATACGGTGTGTCGGATGCCATGGCCGCGCTTTCAAATAAAGACCTTGGCGGTTCCCAATAACCGCGCCCATGCGGGCGCGCAAGGGCGGCCGCTCAAACCCCTTATGCGGCTGGCGGGAGGCGTTTGGGCGGCATGGCCCGGCTGGCAGACGCCGCCATGCCATGGAAAAATTCTTATCATGTTAAATCAATGTCTTATCATCTGGCGCACCGGGGGCGGCTTACCCCTGTGCATTACAACGGGCACAGCAGCTACAGCCACGCCTGCGCCAATGTGCTGCGTTTTTTGGCCCCACGGGAGAAACCACCAGCCGCCCGGGGCATTTTGGTCCGGCCTGGCGGAAGCATTTTAATTCGGCACCAGGATTAAAAGCGCTGACTGAGCGGTTGGGCGGCAATGCACCGTACATTACGGCTGGCCGCGGGGATGGCGCACACGCATGAACGGAGCATGCACAGCGCCAAATTGTTATGTTATCATTTCAAACCGTATCCATGCAGCTAAAAATGCAGAAATATAAATATTTTTGAAACAAAATACGCGGTGATTTGTTTAATGATATGTTGTGGGGCTTTTACCCATTCATGCCGGGTTGTGTTATGCTTCATTGGCAAGCTATAGGATGCGGCGGTATAATTGCGGCTTTGAAATCGGCGGACGAAACTATGCAACAGGTATCCGTTGGCGGTATTGCGGGGGTGTTGCGTGCACCACGCTAACCTGGCCACTGGAGGCTCCGCCCTTAAACCGGGCGGCAAAGTGGTTGCCGTGGTTGTTTCACGAGATCGCCCCGGCGAATTGCGCCATACGCTGCAGGCTTTGCGGCAGCAGCGCACCAATACGGCCAGCCTCGAAATATTGGTTATTGATTCCAGCGCCTGTATTGAAGCAGTGGCCGAAGCCGCCGCCGCGCCAGGCGTGAGGCTGATACGCAGCAGCGTGAATTTGGGCGGCGCTGGCGGCTTTGCGCTTGGCATGCTGGAGGCTCTGGCGGCGGGCGCGCATTGGATATGGCTGATGGACGATGACGGCCGGCCGCAACATGATGATGCGCTGGAACGCTTGCTTGAAACAGCCGCTGAACGCCACCTGGATGCCGTTGCCGCAGCAGTGATCGACCCTGATGACTCATCTAGATTCGCTTTTCCGTACCGGGTGAAACAGCGTTATGTGTTCGCGCGCAGCGCGTTGCCCGAAGGCACGTTTATGCCCGGAATGGCACATCTTTTCAATGGGTTGCTGATACGCGCCTCGGCTATCTTCAAAACCGGACTGCCAGATTTACGCATGTTCATCCGTGGTGACGAAATTGATTTTCTGCACCGCATGCGCCAGGCGGGCCTGGCCTTCGGCACCACGCTGAATGCGCGTTTCGAGCATCCTTCCTCGAATGCCGAGCTGTTTCCCGTATTTGGCGGGCGGTTGCGCGTGGTGTACCCGCAGTTGCGCTGGAAACGCCGCAGCCAATACCGCAACCGGGCCTATAATTACATCAAACACCGCGTTTTTTTGATGCTGATGGTGGATTGTGTGCGCTATCCGTATTTCTTTTTATGTTGCCGCCGCTTAGACGTTGCCGGCCTTAAGGAATGGTTGACCTGTACGTGGGAAGGAATACGCGGCGATATATATGTTGATCCGAGCATCGATCTTGAGCCGCATGCTCTTGACCTTCCGCTCGCGCCCCGCAATTGAACCGCGCTGATATAACGATGGATTCCGTGAACGAAATCTCAATCCAGGCCGCGCGGCAACCCGGCACGGCGCAAGACCAATGCCTTATCTCCTTCATCGTGCCGGTTTTTAATACCGAGGCATATCTGGGCGAAACGCTGAACTCGATTGCCGCTTATGGCGGGCGGGACGTGGAGATCATCATCGTCGACGATGGCTCGACCGATGGCAGCGCCCAGGCCGTGGCGGCCTGGATAGAGACGCATGACGTGCCCGTGCGGGTTATCCACCAGCAAAATGCCGGCCTCTCGGCGGCGCGCATGGCGGGCCTGGCTGTTGCCCGCGGCAGCTTTGTTGGGTTTTGCGATAGCGACGACCGGCTGGAGGTGGCGGTTTACGTAAAAATGGCCCGGCTGGCCCAGGAGCGCGGTTGCGACATGGCCATGTGCCGCTCGGCCGTGTTTGATAGCGTGAGCGAAGACGCGCATGATTTTTACGATGCGCATATATGGCACAACATGCTTAAGCATAGCCGCTGCCAGGTATTGAACGGGCTGAGCGAGCCGCTGCTGTTCCGCCTTGAGCCCAATGCCAACACACGCCTGATACGGCGCGACTTCATGCTGCGGCATGAGCTCACCTTTCCCGCAGGGCTGCATTTCGAGGATTTCCCCGTGCATGTGCATGGTGTGGCCGTGGCGCGCGCGGTGCTGGTGCTGAATGCCACAGGGTATTTTTACCGTGTTAACCGCAACGGAAAGATAACCGACCAAAAGAGCGCCAAGCGGTTCGATATTCTGCGGTCCGTGGCTTTGGCCTTTGACTATGCCCAAGGCGTGGATACGCACGGCATGGCGCAGATTACCGCCATGGCCTGCCGCATGATTTACTGGTGTGGCACGCATACATTAAACAAAGACCGTGGCCGGTTTTTCGCGGAGGCCTGCGCCTTGCTGGGCGGGCTTGTGCCAGCAACGCTATGGCCCTTGGCCGAAGCCGCCGCTGTGGATGAGCGGGAGCGGCTGATTGTGAACGCCCTGGCCGCCCGCGCCGAAGGACTGCTTGTGGAAAGTGCCGCCAGGCGCCGGCCACGGCTGAGCAGCGCGCTTGTGCTGCTGCGCCACCGGCAACATGGCCGCTTGGCACGGCATGTGGCCCTACGTACCCTGAAATGGCGGCTGGGCAATTTCATCCGCCGGCCCGCCAGGCTTGGCCGCCCCTGAAAGAGACAGATTGATGCTCAGGCACCCGGAAACCTTAACCCTGGCGCGCAACCTCGCCGGACCGCATATCTCACCACTGCTGGCAGATGATTTTTGGCGGCTGGAAAATAACTTCTTCGGCATTGTGCCAGGGCCGGACGCCCCCGATGGCACGGCGCTATTTTTGGGCGCGCGCTCGGGGCTGGAGATTATGCGCCTGCTGGAGCGGGCGCCCCAGGCGCGCATTGTGGTTGTGGAGCCAAATGTTTTTCTGCGCAATGAGGTGACAGCCTGCATTGGCGCGCGGGCGGGAGACCGGCTGAGCCTGGTTGCCTCGCTGCGCGAGGCATTTCCGGCTGGGGCCCAGATAGGCTATGCCCGCGTGGATATTGGCGGGTTTGACTGGGATACGGTGCGGACCCTGCTGACCCAGCACGAGGTGGCACATATTGCGGGAGAATTTGACTCCACAGATGCTGACCCGATGGAGATTATCCGCTTCTGCCGCCGCCATGCGGGTAGTTTTTTCTGGCGCATGGTTGGGCACGAGACGCCGCTAAGCGGGCGCGGCGGGCCACCGGAGGTTGAGGTTTCGGTAGTGGTGCCCTGCTACAAGGTGCTGCCCTGGGTGGACCATTGCATGGACACGCTGGCCCGCCAGAGCATCGAATCGCTGGAGATCATCGCCGTGGATGATGGCTCGCCGGATGAAACAGGCGCGCGGCTGGACGAATGGGCCGCGCGTTTTCCTGGCCGCATCCGCGTGATCCACAAACCCAATGGCGGCTGCGCCTCGGCCCGCAATGCCGGGCTTATGGCGGCGCGGGGCGAATATGTGGGGTTTGTGGATGGCGATGACTGGGTGGAAACGCCGATGTTCGAGGCGCTTTACCGCTCTGCCACGCTGTATGCGGCGGAAATTTCGCAATGCGGTTACACCGAGATTTACGAGGCCACCGGCACCAAGGCCGATTTTTCCACCGCCTGGGGGGCGAAGCCGCGTGAGATGCAAGGGCTGGCGAATAGCCCGCGCGATTTTTTGAGCGTGAAGCCCACCATCTGGCGGCGGCTGTACCGGCGCGAGTTTCTGCTGGGCAATGGCATAAAATTTCCCGAGCATATCCGCCGGTTCGACGACCTGCCCTTCCAGTTCGAGGCGCTGGCCCGGGCCAAGCGCATGTCCATTATGCCGGATTGCTACTATAATTACCGGCTGGAGCGCCCCGGCCAGGATGTGGCGGCGCGCGATGCCAAGCTGTTCGTGCATTTCCCCATTTTCGACTGGCTGGAAGAGCATGTGGGCATCTGGGCGGATGCAGCACTTGAGCGCGCCTTGTTCTCCACCAAGCTCAACACGCATTTATGGGCGCTGACACGCATCAGCGATGAGTTTGCAGGGCAGTATAAGGCACTGGCAGCGCATGATATTTTTGGCCATCGCCGCTATATGAGCTTGCCCCAGATGCTATTGCTGGCCGCCCGGCGCAGCCCGCGCACGGCGCTGTTTTTGGCGCGGGCCTGGTTGCGCGCCAAAACTGCGCCGCCCAAGATGGTTGCGAGCGATTGAGTGCAATGCCGATGCAGCACGTTAAAAGCCTCGATGGTCTGCGCGGTATCGCGGCCTTAATTGTTGTCCTATTTCATATGGACGCTTTTTTTGGCACAGTTTTTTCGCCTGATGGCCTCTACACACAATCCACATTAGGATGGCAGATTTATCGGCGCGCCCTTAACGGTAACTTTTCCGTAGCGGTTTTCTTTGTTTTAAGCGGTTATGTTTTAATTCTTAAATATGCCAAATTTGGAACAAAAAACGATCTTAGGGCCGGGGCGCTCAAACGCTATTTCCGGCTAACCCCCATCGTCTTGGCGTCAACGCTCCTGGCGGTTGGCCTACAATCCGTGATTGGCTTTCACAATACAGCCGCGGCCCGCATAATCGGCGGTCATCAATGGCTGGCAAGTGCCTACCCAACGCAGTTAACGTGGCTGGGGGCACTTAAATGTGGATTGATAGGTGCATATCAAGGAAACGTTCAATATAACGGCCCCCTCTGGACTATTCGGCTGGAATTACTCGGATCTTTTGTTTTGTTTGGCTTTGCGGGGCTGTTTTATAAATCACGTTTCTTTCTCATCTATGCGTTGATCGCAAGCTGCTTTATGTCATTGCTGTTTAATAATGATGGTCTTTATCTATCGTTGTTTTTAATCGGCGCCGCATTCCATAAGCATCCCAAGTCACGTTTTTCTGTGTGGTGGCTTATTCCAGCCATGGTTCTCGCCACGGAAAACCCCTGGACACCAGAGGTAACGTTTATTCGTGAACGCATTAACACCCCCATTGATATTGACGTGTTGTGCCACTCAATCGCAGCAATCTTGATGGTTGGCGTTGTACTGAATTCCAAGCATCTTCAGAATGCCCTATCGGGGCCTGTTATATTGTTCCTTGGCCGTATCTCTTTCTCTCTGTATGCGGTTCATCTACCGGTTATGATGAGTGCCGGCACATGGGTTATGGTGCATTGGGGTGGACGCTTCGGTGCGTTTGCCGCGATTGTAACCACAATCATCGTGTCAGTTATGATTGCGTTCATACTCACGGAAACGCTCGACAAATGGGCACAAAAATTGGCCAATTTAGTTGCTTCCCGTTTGATGCGCGCAGACTGCTTAGAGGCTCCAGCCACTGGGATTTCTGATGGTACCAGAAACGCAATGTTTGTTAACTTTACTCCACCAGAGCTTGAATAGACCTTAGAGGAAAGAAACTCAGCAAGTCTGATTTATATATACAAGGTTTGAATGTGATGCGGATTGCGATTATCGGAGCAGGTTTCTCGGGAAGTGTCATCGCGCGTGAATTGGCGGAGCGTGGCTACGAGATTGAGCTTTTTGAAAGCAGGCCCCATTTGGCCGGCAATTGCCACACCGCGCGCGACCCGGAAACCGGCGTTATGCTGCATGTTTATGGTCCGCATATTTTCCATACCAGCAACGAGCAGGTTTGGGCTTATATCCAGAAATTTGGCGCGTTCATGCCGTTCATCAACCGTGTGAAGGCACATGCGAAGGGCCGTGTTTACTCGCTGCCGGTTAATCTGATGACCATCAACCAGCTTTTCGGTAAGCAATTATCTCCAGCGACGGCGCGTGAATTTATCGCCTCACTCGGTGATAAATCGATTACCGATCCACAGACATTCGAGGAACAGGCGCTGCGCTTTGTGGGGCGGGAGATATACGAGGCATTTTTCCGTGGCTACACTCGCAAGCAATGGGGGGTGGAACCATCGGCGCTGCCTGCCAGCATTTTGAAGCGCCTGCCGGTACGTTTTGATTACGATGATAATTATTATACCAGCAAATATCAGGGCATTCCGGTTAAGGGATATACCGCCATCATTGAGCGTATGCTCGATCATCCTGGCATAAAAATCCATCTGGCCACAGCATTCACGCGCGCGCGGGCGCAGGATTTTGGGCATGTGTTCTACAGCGGCCCGATAGATTCGTGGTTTGACTACGCGGAGGGCCAGCTTGGTTACCGCACGCTCGACTTCAAGCTCTCGCGCCATAATGGCGACTACCAAGGCAATGCCGTGATAAATTATTGCGACGAGGACGTGCCCTGGACGCGCATTGCCGAGCATAAGCATTTCGCGCCTTGGGAGCAGCATGAAAAAACCATTATCTCGCGCGAGCATAGCCGCCTGTGCGGGAAAGACGATACCCCGTATTACCCGCTACGCTTGGTGAATGATAAGGCGCTGCTGGAGCGTTATGTGGCACGAGCACGCGCGGAGCAGGGCGTGACCTTTGTGGGCCGGCTGGGAACGTACCGTTACCTGGATATGCATGTGACAATTGAAGAGGCCCTGAACACGGCCAGGGTATTTGTTGACACAGCTGACGGGGATGGAAAAATGCCTGCGTTTTGTGTCGATCCTTTAGCGTAACTACAAGGCACCTTTGCCTTGCCCCAAAATAAGGCCGGAACAGGAGCGTGCATGAACCGTAAAAGCATTATTGAAATGTGGCTGCACGGTGCAATTCTGTTTGGCGTCATACCTTTTCTCACTTTTGTTTCTTATCCAGGTTTTCTGCATAGCGATGCGATTAATTTGTGGCAGTCGGCCATCGTTATCCGCCATCAGGGGCTGCACGCTGATCTTTCGCGCTTCAGCACATTTCACCCGTGGTTTCCACGCTACCTTACGGGCGCCTTGCTCGCTCTTACCGGGCAATTCGCAAGTTTCATCTACCTGCAGCTCCTGACTCTCTATTGTTCATCGCTGTATCTTGCCCGATGCCTTGCCCCCCCGTTATGCGCCGCCTTTGCCGCTATTGCCGTGTTCCTCACCCCCATTACCATGATGATGGGTTGCTTCTGGGTTATCGATGTTCCCGCCGCGACCGGGATGTGTCTTTGCATCGGCGGACTGATCCGAATATGCCGCGGCGCGGCGCCATTCCGCAATTCTCTCGCGGTGGTTGCCGGGTTTATACTGGTGGCCGGTTTCCGGCTGAATGGTATAGCGGAATTACCCGCTCTGCTGCTGGTTCTATTTTGGCTGGGGCGCAGCAGGATGCTTGCCAGGTTTTCATTAGCGGTCATTCTGCTGGTGGTAAGCTACGCGGCCTTTGCTGGTCCGGCATGGCTAAATTCCCGCCTTCAGCACCGTACAAGCGCAAACATAGCTTTGGTTATGGACCTTACCGCTTACTACGCGCAGGCGGGGTTTCCGCACGATGCGCCGCCGCTTAACTTCCTGGGTGGCTCAACGGCTGAAGCGGTAAAAAATATTTGCTATGCCGGTATGTTTTGCGGCAGCCAGCTCGATGCCTACGACAAGAACTGGCCGAAATCTCTGAACTGGGAAGCAACACAGAATGGCGGCTCACCACAAAACATGGCACGGCTTGAAACACTCTACCGCCAAGCCATTCTGGCGCACCCGCTCATCATGCTGGATGTGAAACTCCATTACAGCACCTATGTGCTCGGCATCGCCCAGCCGCTTTGGGCATTCCACGCCGATCTCTTCCAAAAAGTACAGCCCATGGCCGCCAAGGAATTGGGCGCGGCCGCTGGCACCCTTACCCCGAACAAGCTCGCTCTGCTCGGCGTGAATGATTGGACATGGGATAATGGCTTCAACCAGATTGGCGGACGGCCATTGCTGCTAGCGGCTATCTGCCTGGTTGCGGGCCTCCTCCTACGCCTTCCGCGCCTGGAGCTATTTGTAACCCTGGGCCTTGCAACCTTTTATTATCTTGTTTTTCTGGTTGTTACGCCGGACATTATCTTCCGCTATTTCTTTCCCAGTTTTATCCCGGCCTATATTTTGTTGTGGGCGGAAATCATCGCCGCTTTTCAATGGGGATGGCGCTCTATCGCAGGCCGGGCTACTGCGTAGCCCCCCATCACTCCGGCCGGAACCCCGTAGCCACCACGTACATTTCCTTCGAATCCTTGCGGCTGGCGGGGGGTTTGGCGTGGCGTACGGTGCGGAAGCGCAGTTTCAGGGTGTTCAGCATTTCTCGCTCCGCCCCGCCCTGGAATAGTTTTGCCACAAAGGCGCCGCCGGGTTTGAGGATATCGCAGGAAAAGGCCAAAGCCAGCCCGGCCAGGGCCATGATGCGTAAATGGTCCGTGGCCACATGGCCGGAGGTGTTGGGCGCCATGTCCGAAAGCACGAGGTCTACCTTGCCGCCCAGCATTCCGGTCAGGCGCTGCTCCATGTCCTCTTCCATGAAGTCGCCCTGGATGAAGCTGGCGCCCTCCACCGGGTCGATGGGCAGAAGGTCGATGCCCACCACGCGCGCGGCGCCGCGCGCCAGCGCCACCTGGCTCCAGCCGCCGGGGGCAGCACCCAAATCCACCACCCGCGCGCCCTTGGTTATAAGGTTGTATTTCTCGTCCAGCTCAATCAGCTTAAAGGCGGCGCGTGAGCGCCAGCCCTGGGCCTTGGCGGCGGTCACATACGGGTCGTTAAGCTGGCGTTGCAGCCAGCGTTGCGACGAGGTGGTGAGTTTGCGCGCATTCTTCAGCCGCACCGCTTCGCGGCGCGGGGGCAGTTGGGTTGGGTTGCTCATGCGTGGTAACGGCGGCGGTGGTGGGTGGAGGCAGTACGCATAAGGCGCATTAACATACCTTCGCGCAGGCCGCGATCGGCCACGATCAGCTCTGGCACCTGCCATAATTCGTGAATGGCGGCAAAAATGGCGCATCCGGGCAGGACGTAATCCACCCGCTCGGCGCCGATGCAGGGGTGGCGCGCCAGACCCTCGCGCCCCAGGGCACAGGTTTCGGCCAGGGCGGATTCCACCGCGCTGCGGTCCAGCGCCAGCCCATCCACCAGCCCGCGGCGGTAGCGGTCCAGCTTTAGCGAAACGCCGGCCAGCGTGGTCACGGTGCCGGACGTGCCCAGCATCTGCACCCCGCCCCGCCGTATTTCCTCGCCAATGCGGTGCACAACCTCAAACGGGTGCAGCATGGCGGCGATGTTGTCGACCAGCCGGGTGAAGCCACCAGGTGTATAGCAGGTTTCGGCGCAATGCTCAGCCAGGGTGACAACACCTATGGGCAAAGACACATAGCCGATGAGCGCCGGGGCCTCGCCCGCCTGCACGCGCACCCAGGCAATTTCGGTGGAGCCACCGCCTATATCGAATAGCAATGCACGGCGCGCATTGTTACCGATGAGCGAGGCGCAGCTCTCCACGGCCAGCTCGGCTTCCTCGCGCGCGTTGATGATTTCCAGCGGCAGGCCTGTTGCCTGCCGCGCGCGGGCCACGAAATCGGCGCCGTTTTCCGCTTGCCGGCAAGCCTCGGTGGCGATGGCGCGCAGCCTTATGCCGCCCCCGCCTTCGCCCGCCGCCTCGGCCCAGCGCCGCGCGCGCTCGGCGCAGATGCGCAGCGAGGCAATGGCGCGTTCCATGGCCAAGGGGGAAAGCCGGCCTGTTTCATGCAGCCCCTCGCCCAGCCGGACGACTCGGGAAAAACTATCGAGCACATGAAACCCCTGGGGCGATGGGGTGCCAAGCAGCATGCGGCAATTATTGGTGCCGAGGTCGATACCGCCAAACAGCCCACGCCGCCCGCCACGCCGGGCATACGGCGCCTTTTCCCGCGGAGTTTGTGTAAGCAATGTGCCCATTGGCCATATATTCGCGCTTTGGCCGGGTGGAGCAAGCCAGAAACGCAACCAGGCGGCAGAGATGGCGCAAAATTTGTGGCGCCGTTATAATGCCGCCAGCTTGCCCGGCCTGGCCAGGGATGCTAGAGGCGCCGCACCGTGCGCCCTATGGCGCTGTTGGGGGATAGTTTAGCGGTAGAACTCCCGGCTCTGACCCGGGCAGCCTTGGTTCGAATCCAGGTCCCCCAGCCAACCCCCCTTAAACCCCCAGCATCCCCAGGCTTTTGGCTCTGCCCAAATGCACGCTTTGCGCGGTCTCATGCTCCAGATTTTCAAACTGAGACACGACCAGGCTGGCAGCTTTTCATCCGGGCAAATCAATTATCTCAATCCAGTTTGGCATGCCTCCCACGGCATATTGCGCGCGCAGGCTCAGGCTTCCATCCTCGGGGCCGATTTCATGCACGCTCAACTGGTTGGAATCGAGCCCGGCCGAGAGCAGAAACCTGCCGCGTGGATCGATGGCGAAGCCGCGTGGCGTTGTTTCCGTGGTCCAGCGCCCGATGGGCACCAGGAAGCCGCTCGCCGCGTCAATCCTGAAGCCTGCCAGCGTGCTGGTCTGCCGCTCGCTGGAATACAAAAACCGCCCATCCGGCGTCACATGAATATCGGCGGCATTTGCCTCGCCCAGAAAATGCGCGGGCAGCGTCGTCACCGTCTCGATTTCCGCGAGAACACCCGAACCTGGCTCCATCCTGTAGGCCACGATCGTCGCATCGGTCTGGTTGAGCATATAAAGAAAACGGCCATTGGGGTGAAAGGCGAGATGCCGCGGCCCGGCATGTGCCCGGGCCGCAATAACGGGCGGGTGATTCGGCGCCAGCAGGCCCGTCTCCGGATTGAACTGAAACTGCATGACATGGTCCGCGCCCAGAATGGCGCTGTAGGCAAAGCGGTTGGCCTCATCCACCAGAATACTATGCGCGTTCGGCCCCGTTTCCAGCAGCTGCACCGCATTACCGTCAATGCGCCCCTCTGGATCGACCGGGTACACAGCGAGCCTGGCATCGGTGTAAGACGCTGTGAGCAAAAAACGCCCTGTACGGTCGGTAACAATATACGCCATCTGGCAGAGCAAGGGCGCCGTGGCGAGTAGCGAGAGCCGCCCGCTTTCCGGGTCGATACGGAAGCTGGAGGCGGTGTAAGGCGGGCTGCGCAGTGCCGCGTACAGAAACTGGCGATTGGGGCTTACAGCCATGGGCAGGCTGGTGGGAGACGGCAATTGCGTGCCGGTTACAGGCACAACCTCGAGCAAGCTGAGCGCGCCGCTCTGCGCGTCCATCGTGAATACGAAAATTTCCTTGCTTTCGGCGTTCGAAATATATGCCAGCGTTTTCGTCACGTTATCCTCCGGCCCACCAAGCCACTTATGCATGCGCGCGGAACGGGTTTATAAGCTCCCCAAAGATAAGGTGAATACCTGCCCTATGACCGCTCTCAAGAGTTTCTTACGCGCCGTGGCGGCCGTCAATGCAGGCGGCTGGAGCCTGGAGCGTGGCGTAACAGGGGCATTGGGCTGTTGCGTTCCGCTGCTCGCCGCCCAGTGGTTTGGCAACCCGATGCTCGCATGGTCGGGCCTTATCGGCTTCTGGGCCACGATGGTGGACCCCGGCTGGCCTGCGCGCCGCCGCCTGGCTGCTATTGGCGCTTTTACCGGCACCAGCGCTGTGGGCTGCGCGCTTGCCACGCTGGTGCGCGGCTTCCTCTGGCCGTCGGGCTTGTTCGCGCTGCTTTGGTGCCTGCCGGCCATTCTGGCATGCGTGTGGGGCGAAACGGCCGGGACAATCGGCACCCTCTCCGCCACCGCCGTGTTAATTGTACTGTCTGCCGCCCACCCAGCCTCCGCTGGGGCGGCGGTGCAAATGGCCTTGCTCACGGCCGGTGGCGGGCTCTGGGGCATGGCGGTGGCTTTCGCCATTGGCCGGCAGCGGCCAGAAACGGCGCTGCCAGCAGCCCTCGCCGCAATATTTCAGGCGGAAGCGGCGTTTTTGCGAGACCTCGCCCATGGCGGCCCGCCCGCACAGCGGCGCGGCGCGGCGCGGGAAGCCATCGAAACCGCCCGTAAGTACCTTTTTGCCGCGCGCGGCCACTGCAGCGCCGCGCAACATGGCAGCTTGCTGCTGGCCGACGCCGAAGGCTTGTTACGCACCCTGCTGGCATTGCGCGAGGCGCTGCATACGGCGCCATCCCCGCCACCAGAATTATTGCCGATGGCGGCAACTCTGGAGGCCATTGCCCAGAGACTTGCCGGCCGCCGCCTGGCCATTCCGCCTTTGCCGTCCATCCCTTCCGGCGAGGATGAGGATGGAGTCATCACCACGATAAGGGCCGCCGCCAGTTGGGTTGAAACCGCCCAGCGCCATCTCATTCCACCCGGGCAGATGGATGGGCAAGCTACGCCCGCCCAGCAACCTGGCCAGGAAACGCCATGGCCGGCGCGCTGGCTCGGCCCGCTGCGGAATAATCTTACCGGCCAATCGCTATCTCTGCGCCACGCCGCCCGTTTCGCCATTACCGGCGCGGCGCTGACCATGTTGATCAAAGCCTCTGGAATCGAAATGGGGCACTGGATCACCATCACGGCGGTCATGATTTTGCAGGCTTATCCGTCCGCGACATGGCAGCGCTCCATCCAGCGCGTTGCCGGAACGGTGCTTGGTGGCCTCATTGCCGCCGGCGCGGCTTTTTGGCTTCACGGCCCAGAGGCAAGCCTTATCGCTGTCGTCCCGCTCAGCCTGATGGCCATGGGGCTGCGCAATGTTAACTACGCGGTATATGTCGTTTTCAGCACGCCCCTGTTCATGATCCTCGTTGAGCTGGTGGAGAATGGCGGGGTGCTGCCGCCCACGCTCGGTGAGCTGCGCATTGTATATAATTTGCTGGGCGCGGCCATTGGCATGTTCGCCACCATTACGTTGTGGCCAAGCTGGGAATCCGCCTTCATGCGCCGCCATCTTGCCGAGGCCGTGCGGGAAAATACGCGGTTTCTGCTGATGGCACTCGATGCCTGGCTGGGCAACGCACCGCCTGGCACGGCGGAAGACGCCAGGCGGCTGGCTGGGCTGGCGAGCAATAATGCCGAAGCCTCTCTGCGCCGGGCAATGCACGAGCCGCGCCGCTACCTGGCTGGAGAAATCTCCTCCGCCATGGCCATCGCCGCCTCCACCCGCCGGTTATCCGGTATTGCCGCGCTGCTCTTGGCATTGCCGCAAGAGCCGGGCATTGGGGCACATGCCGCCAGCCGTCTCCGTCAGTTTATTCAGGCCGCCGCGGAGGACCAGGTGAACGCGATCATGCAGAAAAAAGCAGCGGATTTTCCGCCGCCGCCTGTTTTACCGGGGGACCAAGCGTGCGGACGGCTTCTGAATGGCGCGCTACGGCAATTCAGTATAATCGCGGAAGCAGCGGTTGGACTTACCGCTCACGCGCAGGCACCCACGTTGAATTACCGGGCGGCAGCCAGCCACACCCAGCCTGGCGAGTCCTGAATTTACACAGCCAGGGCGTCTCAAATGCCCGCTGCGGGCAGAAGGCCTATAATCTGCGCGCTCGTGCCAGTCTCGCCGATCCGTGGAAAAACGTTTTTTATGCTATACTCATGCGCTTCGAAACTCGTGTCACTCATTGCGTCGAGCGCGAGTGTGACGTTGAAGCCCGCCTCATAGGCTTGCCGCGCGGTCGCCTCGACCCCCGTCGCGGTCGCGACGCCCGCGATTACGACCTGGGTGACACCGCGCGCTTTCAGCCGCACTTCGAGATCGGTGCTGGCAAAAGCCCCCCATGTCCTCTTCGTCACGGCAATATCGTCAGGCTGCAGGCCGAGTTCGGGAACGAAATCGGCGAAATCTTCGGGAAACGGACCATTAAAGCGCCTTGGCTGTTCCGTGCGGCCAGGGGCGCCACCAATGACATTGACAAGCACGACCGGCAGGCCATGTGTGCGAAAGCCATCAGCCAGATCCCGCGACCGCGCCAGCACCTCGCCAATGGGGTGGATGAGTGGCAAGCCGATGATGCCCTTCTGGAGGTCGACAATGATAAGGGCAGTATTCGGATCGAGTGTGGTCAATGCCATGTATGTTCCTCTCAGAACCACGCGGGTGCAGCCGGGCGAGAGTTCCCCAACCGCAATCAATCGTCAACAAGCTGCTTGAGCGGCTCTATGCCTCCCGTAAGCTCGATGCGCTCCTGTGGCGAGAAGCGTGCCTGGAGAATCCTGATGGTCTCGTGCCCCGGTCATTTCAAAAGGCTTATCGTATAATGAAATCGCGGCTGGAAAGCGAGCTGCAAGAGTGCTGCCCCATTTGGGGGCGGCTAAAAGCGCGCCGCATCCCCTAAAACCAAGCGAAATTAATGCCTTGCGCGATTCACCTCGTTCAAAAGCCGTCTACCCCCGGCCACCCCATCTCAATATGCAACACACGGAAGCTGACGCGCCTGTGCTTTCAAACCCCTGCGGGCTTTGTTATGGCTGCGCCCAACACCAGAAGGGACGCAGAATGCTGACGGGTTTCGCCTGGGAGAATGGCCGGTTGAGCAAGCTGGCGCCTGACGAGGTGGCGCGCGCGGCGTGGTTTGACCTGGAGAACGCCACACCGGACGAGGTGGCCTTTGTCACCCGCCATACCGGGCTGCCCCTGCCCGGCCATGCCGACCTGACCGGGATTGAGACATCCTCGCGCCTGACCTCTGACGGCCCGGTGCTCACCATGTCCACCCCCATTGTCACGCGCAGCCCCGAGGGGCTGCAGGCCGGGGTGTGCGGGTTTGTGCTATCGCCCGGGCGGCTGGTGACATTACGCTACACGCCCAGCCTGCTGTTTCAGCAATTCGCCAGCCAGCCGCATGCCATTGCCGCGCCCGAGGCAGCTTATATCTTCGCCGCGCTGCTGGAAGCCATCGTGGACCGCCTGGCCGACGCGCTGGAGACGCTGCGCGGCGAGTTGGACCAGCTTTCGCATCAAATTTTCCACCACCGCCTGGCTGGCAAGGCCCGCGCCACCGAGATGGAATTGCAAGCCATGATGATTACGCTGGGCCGCAGTTACGACAGCATCTCGTTCCTGCGCGACAGCCAGCTTGGCCTGGCCCGCCTGGCCCCCTATGCCGCCGCCGCGGCCTGGGTGCCAAAGACCGTGCGGCAAAGACTTGATTCTGTGCTGCAAGACGTGTCCTCGCTGAACGAATATTCCACACATTTGACTGATAAAGTGCAATTCCTGCAAGATTCCACGCTCGGGCTCATCAATATCGCGCAGAACGCGCTCATCAAGGTGCTTACCATCGTCTCTATCGCGGGCATTCCGCCCACCCTCATTGCCGGCATATATGGCATGAATTTCCACGATATACCCGAGCTGAGCTGGCGCTATGGCTATGGCTATGCCTGGGGCGCAATGCTTCTCTCGGCCGTGCTGCCGATTCTGTGGTTTCGTAAAAAAGGCTGGTTATGACTGAGTATTTCACGCCGGGGGAAAACAGCCCCGCCGAGGCCATCGCCGCGATTGGCGATGAGCTGGGCCTGTTTGACGATTGGATGGACCGCTACGAATTTATTATAGAGCTGGGCCGCAAATTGCCCGCCTACCCCGCCGAATGGCAGGACGAGGCGCACCGCGTGCAAGGCTGCCAGAGCCAGGTTTGGCTGGCGGGGCATGAGGAAAACGGCAGGCTGTTTTTTACCGGCGCCTCGGATGCCGCCATTGTATCTGGCCTGGTTGCCCTGGTGCTGCGCGTTTATTCTGGCCGTGCGCGGGCGGAAATTCTGGGCACTTCGGCCAAATTTTTGCACGATCTGGGGCTGATTGGCGCGCTTTCCACCAACCGGGGCAATGGCGTGGCCGCCATGGTGGAGCGGATACAAGAGATGGCCAAGGGCGCCCTGCCCTAGTGTGATGGTTCTGAAATTCGTGATGTGAAATATCGCGAATTTCAGAAGCTGAATCATACTAGCTTATTGATTTTTCAATCAATAAAGTAGAGCGCGATTCCGCTTTTCGAAGCGCTCGCAAAGCGAGCGCATCTCAAGTCATCGCGCTTGCCAGTTTGGCGGCAGAGGGGCCATGGCCCCTCTGCCCTGCCTGGGCGCGGCGCTATTTGGGCGCCAGCACCATAACCATCTGGCGGTTTTCCATTTTCGGCATCTGCTCGACCTTGGTGTCAGCCTCCATGTCGCCACGGATGCGCTCCAGCACTTTCACGCCAAGTTCCTGGTGGGCCATTTCACGCCCGCGGAAACGCAGCGTGACCTTCACCTTGTCGCCCTCGCCGATAAAGGTCTTCATGGCGCGCAGCTTCACCTGGTAGTCGTTCTCGTCGATATTGGGGCGGACTTTCACCTCCTTGATTTCGACGATTTTCTGCTTCTTGCGTGCCTCGTTACGCTTTTTCTGCTGTTCGTACTTGAACTTGCCGTAATCGAGGATCTTCGCCACCGGCGGCTCGGCATTGGGGCTGATCTCGACCAAATCCAGCCCCACGGCATAGGCGCGGGCAATGGCGTCGCGGGTGGACAGCACCCCGATCATCTCTCCATCCTGGTCGATCAGCCGCACCTGCGGGATTCTGATTTCTTCGTTGACCCTGGGCCCTTCGCGCGATGGCGGGGCGGGTGGCGCTGGCGGTCTGGCTATTGTGAAGTCTCCTGTTACGGTTTGCGGCTCTTCGCTTAGGGCAAAATGGTGCAGAAAAGCAATCCACCATGGCGGGTGAATTACAATTCATGCCTTGGGGGATGAATTTGCCGTGGAATCACCTAAATTAGTGTTAAAACGAATACACGGGCAAAATGGCCGGGCTGGCTTAGTTGTGCGCCATTTTGGTACTTATGTTAAGCATTTCAAGGTCTTTTCTACAGGAGAGGGGCCATGCTCATCAACAATCCGGTAACCTGGGTGGCAAGCCAGTTCAGCGCCGCCGAAGCCTTGGGCAGCACACCGGCCCAAGAATATTTCGCCAGCACCAACGCTGGCGTGCCCCCCTTGCAGCGCATAGGCGCGGGCGCGGTATGGGGTGCGCTACGGGCCGGTTGGGCCGATACAAGCAAGGGCCGGGCCGATTTGGTGATGTTGTGGCTGATCTACCCGGTAATGGCGGTATATCTGGCCGCGACCGATTATTACGGACAGCTGGTGCTGCTATTGCTGCCAGTAGCCACGGGATTTGCCCTGGTGGGGCCGCTTTTCGCCGTGGGCATGTATGAGATGAGCCGCCAGCACGAGTTGACGGGCGAACTGCACTGGACGGATGGGTTCAAGGTACTGCGTTCGCCCTCGATTGGCGCCATTGCCGGGCTGGGCCTGGGGCTTATCGCGCTGTTTGCCGCCTGGCTGGCGGTGGCGGCAGGCATCGCCCGGCTTAGCCTGGGGCCGGACATCCCCACCGGCCTCGGGTTTTTCGCCACCGCCTTCGGCACGGCACCGGGCTGGGCGATGCTCGGGCTGGGCACGGCGGCAGGCGGGGTGTTCGCCGTGCTGGTGCTGGTGCTCTCCAGCGTCTCTTTCCCGCTGCTGCTGGACCGCCCGGCCACGCTGGGGGTGGCTATCCGCACCTCGGTGCATGCTGTGCGGCTGAATACCGGCGCCATGGCCCTATGGGGCGTTGTGGTGGCGCTGGGGCTGCTGCTTGGCAGCATCCCCGCCTTCGCCGGGCTAATTGTGGTGCTGCCGGTGCTGGGGCATGGGACATGGCATTTATACCGGGCCATGGTGCCCCCGGCTGCACGGGCGCCCTAGTGTGACGGTTCTGAAATTCGTGATGTGAAATATCGCGAATTTCAGAAGCTGAATTACACTAGCTTATTGATTTTTGTCATCTACGCCGTTGGCGTCATGAACCTTGCCAGATGGGCGAGATAATCCTTCTTGCCGATGGGCAGGCCTTTATGGCGCAGAATATCGTACGATGTTACGTAATGGAAATAAAAATTCGGCACGAGCCAGCGGTGCAGGAAGTTCACACCGTCTATATCCAGCACCATGGGCGGCTGCAGCGGCATGTTGATGCGGCGGGCTTCAGCGCCCGCGAATTCCAGCTCGGTAAGGGCCGCCAGGCTTTTCTGGGTGCCTTCGGCCAAAGCCTGCAGGCCTGGCAAATCCAGCTCCTGCACGGCGGGGCGGCCAGCGACCTCGCGCCCCATGAGCCGCGCAGTGCCGCTGCTGGCATGAAAGCAGGCAAGCTGCACCTGGGTGCTGAGGGGAAACATATCCGGGTACAGGCTTGCGGCGGGCAGTTTGGCGGCATCTTCGCGCTGGCTGGCCTGGGCGAGAATGGCGGCCAGGCTGCCGAGCGAGGCAGAGAAGGCTTCGGCGCTGGCGGCATAAATGGCATGGGACATCGTTACTGATCCTCCGGCATTTTGCGCCTTTATGCGCCGCACAATAGAGCGCGTCCAGCGCTTGCCTGCAGGTAATACCAACGGTCATGCTCAATGACCGTTGGTATTACGCGGCGGCGTTGCGCGTTGCGGCTATCTGGCGCTTTTCGCCGCGAAAAATGCGGCATATTGCTCCGGGCGGAAACCCGCCAGCAGCTCATCCCCCCGCGCCAGCACGGGGCGCTTGATCATCGCGGGCTGTTCCAGCATCAACGCCACGGCCTTTTCCTCGTCCAGATTTTCTTTTCGTGCCTCGGGCAATTTTCTGAATGTGGTGCCAGCGCGGTTAAGCAATGCCTCCCAGCCCAGCGCCTTCACCCAGCCCTCCAGCACGGGCCGCTCAATGCCAGCGGCCTTATAATCGTGGAACACATATACGGCCTTGTGCGCGTCCAGCCAGTCACGCGCCTTCTTCATCGTATCGCAATTTTTTATGCCGTAGAGCGTTATGTTACTCAAGGTGCTGCTTCCTTTATGCCAAAACCCGCATGGCTGCCCAACGGCAGCCCATAGCAGTATAGCCGTTATCGTGTGTGCATAACCCCATGCTAAAATCTGAATCCGGCTCTCAATCAATGCCGTAGAGCGCGATTCAGACTTTCGGAGCTCTCTCAACTCGGCGCTCTCTCAACTCGGCGCTCTCTCAACTCGGCGCTCTCTAATGCAACGCCTGAGCCTTTTCCTCGTCTGACACCTTAACCTGTATTTTGTTTGGGCGCAGCACCAGCACAAGCGGCATCACCACCACGGTAATGACCAGCATCAGCTTGAAGTCGTCCGAATAGGCGATGATGTTGGCTTGATTGTTGATAACGGCGTCCAGCGCCGCGGCGCCGGCGGCCGTGGCGGGGTTCCAAAACTGGCTAACCGCCCCGCTTTGCAGCGCGCGGTTGAAGGGGGTGATGACACTGCCAAGGATTTGGTGATTGACCTGTGTATTGGATTGCAGCAGCGCACCGGTGATGGAAATGCCAAACGCGCTGCCAAGATTACGCAACAGGTTGAACACACCCGCCGCCTCCACCCGCAAGCCAGCCGGCAGCGTGGCATAAATAACCGTGCTGAGCGGCATGAAAATGAAACCCGCACCCAGGCCCTGCGTAATACCGTTAATGATGATTTCCTCATGCGAAACATCCGGCGTCCAGCGTGTAAAGCTGAGCATGGCATAAATGGCGATGACAAAGCCGGTGCCGACCATCAGGCGCACGTCGATCTTGCCCAAAACCCGGCCGGCGATGAGCATGGCAATCATCATGCCAATGCCCCGCGGCCCGAGCAGAAAGCCGGTCATGATCACCGGGTCTCCGGCCAAATTTTGCAAATAGGGCGAAAGCAACGCCAAAGTGGCGAACTGGTTGAGTCCGACGAGAAAAACCATGAATGTACCGATAACAAAATTAGAATCGGTGAACAGTTTTGGTGAAAGAAACGGCTCACGGCCCAGAAGCATTTGCACGACAAACACATAAAAGCTCGTTCCAGCCACCACAGCCTCAATGATGATCTCGGTGGAGCTGAACCAATCCACCACCTCGCCACGGTCGAACAAAAGCTGGATGGCGCCCACCGCAAGGCTGAGCGCGGCAAAACCCAGCCAAGCCACGAGCATGCGGTGGTTGCGCCGGGTCTCTTTAAGGTAGAATAGCAGCCCCAGCGCCGCCATTATGCCAAATGGCACATTGACGTAGAACACCCAGCGCCAAGAGAAATTCTCGGTCAGAAAACCGCCGATAAACGGGCCGGCGATGGGCCCGGCCTGCACGCCAATACCCCAGAAAGACATGGCCAGCCCACGCTTCTCGCGCGGGAATAATTCCAGCAGCACGGTTTGTGAGAGAGGGATAAGAGCCGCGCCAAACGCGCCCTGGAGCAGACGGCACAGCACAATCTGATCCACCGACTGCGCCGCGCCGCACAAGGCCGAAGCAATGGTGAAGCCGGCGATGGACGTGACGTAAACCCGCGTGCGGCCAAAGCGCGAGACCAGAAACCCTGTAGGCGCCGTCATGATGGCGGCGGCAACGATATAGCTTGTCAGCACCCAGTCTATTTCATCCTGGCTGGCCGACATGGAGCCTTGCATATAGGGTAAGGCCACATTGGCGATGGTGGTATCCAGCGCCTGCATGAGCGTGGCCAACATGGTGCACACGGCAATAATAATAAGCCCCGCCCGGCCATAGGCGGGTTGCGCCTCGTCCTCGTCCTCGCTCATGCGCCGCGCTCGGTCTGCACGGCTGGTCTGGTCATGTTAATCGGTTTCATCCCTGCGGTAATTCGGCGTTTCATTCTGACAGGATGGTCCGGACAGGTGAAGCCTTATTTTCCGCTTTATCCGCTACCGGTATTTACGGTTTGCCGCCCGGTTAAAAAATTAGGCCACCAAGCGCAGCCGGACCGGGGGCAGCTTGATGGCGGAGACCAGCGCCCGCACCTCGTTGCGCGCGGCCACGTGCGAGAGGCCCATGGCAATACCTATATTTGCCTCCCTCACATCCATTAGCGTAAGGCCTTGCAAATACAGCTCGCGGAAAATCACGCGCTCGCCAAAACCCTTGACGGTGCGAAAGCCGATGCGCTTGGCCAGCAATTCCAGCGTCTCACCCACATCGCGCTTGTTGCGCGCCTCGGATGCGGCGAGGCGGTTGCGCATCACAATCCAGTCGAACTTGCCGCGATCGCGGGTGAAGCGGGCCTTGCGGGCCTCCCACACCATCTCGGAATAGATGCTGGGGTTTACGATATCGTGCTTATCCGGCTCGACTTTGGCCAGCATCGAGAAATCGACGAAGCTGTCATTGATCGGGGTGATCAGCGTGTCGGCATGGGAATGGCCGAAGCGGGAGAGATACGTGTCGGCACCGGGACAGTCCATGACGATGATCTCGGCGCCTTCGGCCTGCAACCCGGCCACGGCATGGTTGAAGGCGGCACATTCCTCGGCTTCGGCCTCGCCCCGGTGCTCGTGGCTAGAGCGATGCACGGCGCGGAAGCTGGGCACAGGCAGATCCACCCCCTTGCTCTCGACGAAATGGCGCCGTGCCGCGAGCGCGCCGCCCAGCGTGCCCTGCCGGGCATCGAGGTCCATGGCGCCAACCTTATACCCCTCGCGCAGCAGGGAGACGATAATGTGAATGGCGGTGGTGGACTTGCCCGACCCGCCCTTCTCATTGCCTAATGCAATGAAATACGGGCGATTTATCACGGAAATCGTCGCCATGGCTTTCCCTCCTGCGCAGCGGCACAGCTACAGCCTACCCGATTCGGCCGATTCGCAGCCATGGATTCGGTGTGGCGCCAAGTGCCGCCTGGGCAGGCTGTGCGTAGCCTATACGCCCGCGGCCATGCCGCCGGTTACGCGCAGCGTTTCGCCCGTGATGAATTTGGCTTGTGGCGAGGTGAGGAACATCATGGCTTCCACAATGTCGTCTTCCTTGCCGTCGGCATCGATCATCTGCATCGCCTTTACCCGCGCCTTGGTGGCGGGGGGCAATTCGGCGGCAATGGTTTCAGTCAGCATCAGGCCCGGAGAAATCGCGTTGACACGCACGCCGTCCGGCCCCAGCTCACGCGCGAAACTGATGGTGAGGCCCGCGACAGCGAGCTTGCTGTCGCCATAGGCCGAACCCCCCATATGCGCGGCGGAAGAAGAGATATTGACAATGCTGGCCCCTGCCCTGCCCCGCATATGCGGGGCAGCCTGCATGGTGCAGTTGACCACGCCAATCACATTCACCTCGAACAGGCGTTTTACCTTGGCAAGCCCCATCTTGAACATGGGCTGGCCGTATTCGTCGCTGTGCAGGCCCGCATTGTTAATGAGAATGTCGATGCCGCCATGAAAGGCGGCGGCGTGCTGCATTACCTCGGCCATGCGCGCCTCGTTTGTCACATCGCCGCCCAGCCCCGTGGCGGCAAAACCAGCGGCGCGGATTTCCGCCGCCGCCTGCTCCGCCACGGCACCATCTATGTCTACCAGCACGGCATGCGCGCCAGACCGCGCCAGCGCCAGGCCGAATGCCTTGCCAAAACCACGCCCGCCACCTGTGATGACAGCCGTGCGGCTGGCGTAGAAATTTGTGCTGGTCATACTTCGCCCCATATTATCTGGATTGCTTCTAATTCAACCGCCACAAAGGCTGCAAGCTGCAGCTTGCATCACGGCCTGGCATCCAGGCAGCGCAGTATCTGTTACTAAAAACACCAGATCGTTATGAAATGCTCAGCCCAGCTTCACACGTTGCGCGAAAACCACGAAATTTTGCAGCATTTTGGCGAAAAATTCCCGCGTTACCGTATCCGTCAGCTTGCCATCGGTAAATTTATGCGCCGCGCCGCCAATAAACACTTCCGGCTGGGCCAGCAACTGCACGGACAGCACACCCAGCGTATGACGAAGCACGTATTGCGCGCGCGCGGTTCCCAGCACCCCTGGCGAGACACCGCAAATGGCCGCAGGCTTGCCGCCCAGCACGCTGGGCGGGCGCGATGCCCAGTCCACGGCATTTTTAAGTGGCGCGGGAATGGAGGCATTATATTCCGGCGTTGCGAAGAGCAGCGCATCCGCTTCCAGGATTTGATCGCGCAAACGCTCCGCCGGTGCCGGGAATTTCCCATCACCTTCCAAATCCTGGTTGATGAGCGGCAGATCGCCAATTTCGGCGATGGTGAATTTATGCTCCGGCAGCAGCCCGGCGGCGTTGCGAAGGAGGGCGGTATTCCAAGAGGCCTTACGCAAACTGCCCGAAATACCAAGAATCTTCATGCCCGCCTCCTCAAACGCTATTTGCCGGTCAGAATTCTGTCCACCAGCTCCTTGACCGTGGGAATGAAGCCGTTTGAATAAAAGGGGTCTGTGGCAAAGCGGTGCGCATTATGCCCGGCGAACATCAGATTATTGTCCAGCGCCGCCTCGTCATCCGGCGCGGCATGGGCGATGGTCTGCAGAGATTTCTGGATACAAAAGCTGCGCGGGTCGGCCTTCTTGCCATTATCGTAATCCGGCCCTTCCTGGCTCCAGTTGGAAAAGCGGCACTGGCTCAGGCAGCCCATGCAGGCCACCTGGTCTTCGTGAATTTCCTCGGCCTTTTCGGGCGTCACGAAAATCAGCGTGGAGTCTGGGGTGCGCAGCGCATCGGTAAAACCGGCCTCTTCCCAATCCTTCACCCGCGCGTGGTCGGGCGCGGTAAGGTACACGGAGCGCTTGCGGGCACCCACGCCATATTCCACCACATGCTCCCCAACCGGCTCGGGCGAATAGGCCACCTGGCGGTCGGAGCGGGCGCGCAGCTCCTTCATGAAGCCGTTATTCACGGCTGAGGAGTAAAAACCGGTCGGCGAGAAGCGGTTGAGGAAAACATCGCCGGGCCTGAGCTTGAGCAGCCGCTCCTTCCAGCTTTGCGGAATGGGGCTTTCCTTGGTGAGCAGCGGGCGGGTGCCGAACTGGAAGGCAATGGGGCCGATATCGGGATTATCGATATAATTCTCCCATTCTTCCAGCGCCCACACACCGCCGGCCATGATGATGGGGGTGTTGTCCAGTCCGAATTCGCGCATGACCTTGCGTAGCGCGACGAGGCGGGGGAGCGGCGATTCCGGCTTGTTCGGATCCTCGGAATTGGAAAGGCCGTTATGCCCGCCGGCCAGCCAGGGGTCCTCATACACTACGCCGCCCAATAGCTCGGACACTTTGGAATAAGCGCGCTTCCACAAAGCCGAGAAGGCACGGCCAGAGGAGACGATGGGGTAATAATGGACATTGAAGCGCGCGGCGATTTCCGCGAGGCGGTAAGGCATGCCCGCGCCGCAGGTAATGCCGTTCACAATGCCCTTGGTGCGCTCCAGAATGCCGGTGATGACGCGCTCCGCGCCACCCATCTCCCACAGAATATTGGCGTGAATGCGCCCTTTGCCGCCCGAAATGTCCCAGGCGCGCTCGGCCTGAGCCACGCCGCCTTCAATGCCATAGGCCACCAGCTCTTCGTGCCGGTCGCGCCTTGTGCGGCCGCGGTAGATTTGCGGGATGATCTTGCCGTCCTTATCATAGGAGTCGGCATTAACGGCGGAAAACGTGCCCGCGCCGCCCGCCAGTGCCCAATGCCCGGCTGAGATGCCGTTGGACACGGCAACGCCCTTGCCGCCTTCAACCAGGGGGAGGATTTCGGTGCCACCCATGCGGATGGCATTGATCAGCTTCATCTCTCAAACCTTCAACCGCCAGGAAAAGCCCGGCACATGCGGCGACTCTATTACAGATTGACATGGCGCGTGAAGTGCCATGTCTGGGTTTGGCCCCGCGCCGGACGCATATTATAAGAGCGGCGATGGAATTTAATTTTACTGAGGACGAGATCCAGCGTTATGCGCGGCATATTCTGCTGCGCGAGCTGGGAGGAGCCGGCCAGGCAAGGTTGAAGAGCGCGAAAGTGCTGGTTGTGGGCGCTGGCGGGCTGGGGTCGCCGCTGGCGCTTTACCTGGCTGCCGCCGGGGTGGGGCATATAGGGCTGGCCGATGCGGATGTGGTGGAGCTCTCCAACCTTCAACGGCAAATCGCGCATGGCATGAGCGATCTGGGCCGGCCCAAGGTGCAATCAGCCGCCGAGGCGCTGCACCGGATTAACCCTCTGGTGGACGTCTCGGCGCGCCAGGAACGGCTTGACGCGGCTAATGTGGCCGCATGGGTGGCGGATTATGATGTAATTTGCGACGGAACAGATAACTTCGCCACGCGCTTTTTGCTGGCCGATGCCTGCGTGGCGGCGCGCAAAACACTGGTAAGCGCGGCGGTGTTGCGGTTCGAGGGACAAATTTCCACGTTCAAGCCGCATGAAGGCGGGCCATGCTACCGCTGCCTGTACCCCGCCCCGCCGCCAGAAGGGCTGGTGCCCGCCTGCACGGAAGCCGGCGTGCTGGGCGCGGTAACGGGGGTAATGGGCACACTGCAAGCCACGGAAGTGCTGAAAGAAATAACGGGCATCGGCAAATCTCTTGCCGGATATTTGCTGGTGTGGAATGCGCTGGATGCGGAGTTCCGCAAAATCAGGCTCAAAAAGGATCCGCAATGCCCCGTCTGCGGCTGAAAACGCTTTTCCTTCTTCTGTTTCTTCCGCTTTTCCTGGGTGCCGCGGCGCCAGACCCCGGCCCCGGCCCCGGCCCTGGCATTGGCGCGGTAACCAAGCTGCCCGTGCCGCGCTTTGTCTCCCTGCGCTCGGATGAGGTGAATCTGCGCGCCGGACCAGGCTTCCAATACCCGGTTATCGCCGTTTACCAGCGCGCGGGGTTGCCGGTTGAAATTATTGGTGAGTTTAACGTCTGGCGCCAGGTTGTGGCCCCCGATGGCGGCAAAGGCTGGGTGCATGAAGCCACAATACGCGCGCGGCGCGGCTTTTACATCACCAAGCTGCAAGTGGTTATGCGCACGGCTCCTTCCGCCAATGCCAGCATAGCCGCCTACCTTAACCAGGGCGTAAGCGGCGAGCTTATTCGCTGCGACCAGGGATCGGATTTCTGCAAAGCCAGAGCCGGTCACGTTACCGGCTATCTGGCCCGCGGCGATTTCTGGGGCGCATTTGCTGGCGAAACGGTCAAACCCTGAAAAAATATTTACAATCCAGGTTGTCCACAGAAAAGGACTCGGCGGGCGCCTGCTAGGTGTTGCTGCATTCGCCGGACTTGCCTACTGTATATGGTAGATTGCATGAGGGGGGCCACAATATGGAGTGGACAGACGAGACTATTGCCAAACTCCGTACACTCTGGGCCGAGGGGCTTTCAACAGCCGAAATCGGCCGCCGCCTGAATATTTCCAAAAATGCCGTGGTGGGCAAGGCGCACCGGCTCAACCTGCCATCCCGCCCGTCTCCCATCCGCCGCGCCGAGGGAGACGCAGCGCCGCGCCCAGCCGTGCCCAAGCGGACCCAGGGACCGACCTTACCGCCGCTTGCTGCCTCGATGGGCGCGCCAGTGCCAAGCCTGCGCGCCATAATGCCAACACCCAAGCATACAATGCGCGCAACGCCATGCTGCTGGCCCATTGGTGAGCCGGGTAAGGCGAGCTTTCATTTTTGCAATGCTTCCGCGGTGCCCGGCAAACCTTACTGCGAGGAGCACGCCTCTGTTGCCTATGTGCGCGTGCGCGATCGCCGCGAGGATGTTGCCTGAACACGGATGTTGCCTGAACACGGATGTTGCCTGAACACGGATGTTGCCTGAACACGGATGTTGCATAAGCAACACTTACCAAGCCACGATTAAGCGCTTGCCGAACAACAGAAAAACTGGCTTTGTGTCAGTTTTTCTGCGTGAATATAAGCGTTGCGGTGCAGCACATATTTTTAATTGATCCTGCCGGGCCTTCTGGCTTAGACTTCCGCCACCGGAAAACAGCCGGCGAAAATAACACCCGCGCCTGGCAACACCAGGTCAAGAATAAGGTGCGAAGATGGAAACGACACAAGACAACAAGGCTCTCTCCGACAACGCCGTGCTGACCGGCGTGGTAAAATGGTTCAACCCCGGGAAGGGTTACGGCTTCATCGCTCCCGATGAAGGCGGCAATGATATTTTTGTTCATATCAGCGCCGTGCAACATGCGGGACTGCGCAAATTAAATGAAGGCGAGCGCGTGCGTTTTGCCCTGCAGCAACGCGAAGGCCGGGTGGCGGCCATCGGGATTGAGCGGCTGCACTAAATTTTCTGGCAGCTCATTCTGGCTTAAGCGCGGTCTGGCTCAAGCGCGGTACCAATCCGTTTAGCTAGCGCCATGGCGAGGGTGGCATGTGCCGCGGGTTATTATGGCACCTCCATATATTTTGTTTTCATGGCCGGCGGCTCAAGCTGCCGGCCATTTTATTTAAGGTTCGGCGCACCACAGACTTTACACCTTTGTGTTCCGCGGTCATGCCCTGAGCCACAGCAGATGGTATCATCATACATGACGGGCATGAACGCATGAGCGAAGAATTAGCGGGGCTGGCACTGGCGGGCGAGGCGGGCCTGCCATTATACGGTGTGCGTCCTAACGGGTTGCGGGCTTTGCTGGCGCACCTGCCAGGCGCCACGGCGCAAGCGGGGCTGGTGGAGTTCTCGGCGGAAACGGGGCAAATTCTGCGCCTGGAAAACGCCGCCCTGGTGGGGCTTGGCACCGCCCCTGCCCTGCACGGTTTTGGCGCCGCCGCCATGGGGCTGCCGGCCAATAGCGTGTGGCACCTGGCTGGCGATGGCTTCGATTATGAGGAAGCGGCTCTTGGGTTTATGCTGGGCGCTTATTTGTATGATGTTTTCAAGCCCCGGCGGCGCGCCCCGGCGCGCTTATCCCGCCAAAATGTAAGTGAACGTACTAAAACGGTTACATCCGCGATATTTTTTGCCCGTTCCCTTATTAATGCGCCCCCTAATCACCTCGGCCCATCTGAGCTCGCGCAGGCGGCAATGGATTTGGCCGCCCGGCACGGCGCGCAGGCAGAGCGCGTTAGTGGAAATAACGTATTCACACGCTATCCGGCGCTGGCCGCTGTAGGCGCCGGCTCCAGCCGCCCCCCGGAAGTTGCCATACTGCAGTGGCAGGGTTCACAAGCCGATGGCCGCTCACCTTTAATCTCGCTCTGCGGCAAAGGCGTTTGTTTCGATACAGGTGGATACGACCTGAAACCAAGCGCCGCCATGTTGCGTATGAAAAAAGACATGGGCGGCGCCGCGATCGTGCTTGGGCTGAGTGCTGCCATCATGTCGTTAAATCTTCCGGTAAGGCTAATCCTACGCATCGGCTGCGTTGAAAATTCGATCTCTGGCCATTCCATGCGGCCATCGGATATATTGCAAACCCGTTCTGGTTTGACCGTGGAAATAGGTAATACCGATGCCGAAGGCCGGCTTGTGTTGTGCGACCTGCTAAGCGAAGCCTGCGAGGAAAAACCAGACTGGCTGATTGACGCCGCAACATTAACAGGGGCCGCGCGCGCGGCCCTCGGGCCTAATCTACCTGCTTTATTTTGCACGGATGACGCGATGGCGGCAGCGCTTTTACACGCGGGAAACGCAACGCATGATCCGCTCTGGCGCCTTCCACTGTACGAACCTTATGAATCATGGCTCGACAGCAAAATTGCTGATTTGAATAACGTATCTTCAAAACCATTTGCGGGCGCCATTATTGCCGCGTTATTCCTGAAACGGTTTGTTTCAAAACAAATTTCTTGGGCTCATATTGATACATATGCCTGGAACGACACCAGCAGCCCGGGCCAGCCCGAGGGCGGCGAAGCACAAACATTACGTGCCCTGCTCGCGGCCATCGAACAATTTTCGGCTTCACGGCAGCGAAATGCTCTGCTTTAGGCACAAGGCTGACAGAATAATTCCGCAATGCCAGCAGCATGACACATACTATATCATCGTTTCATAAATTTAGTGGTAAATTGCGGAAAGTTGTTGGTTTTTTTTAAAATTTGCAAAATTTTAGGTTTCATGAAGGCACCAGATATTCATCCCTGCCGTGCCGGCTCCCGGCTTCTTGTTCCGGTTTTGTTGACTAACTGTTAATGTAACCGACAATATATGGCATGATTTGTTATCGCACCCATTGGAAATACGCGCATGTATCGTGTATCAGTTGGGGACAACATACTGAACGATGCCTCTAACATGAATGTCTCTGTTCAGAATCTTTCTTACACTGCAAGGATATAACCATGGCTGCAGCACCACTCTCCTCCGACCAGCTCGTCGGTATTCTCCGCGATACAATCGTTTCTCTGGTGCGCCGGGATGGCGTCGATCTCTCCGCGCGCCAGCTCGGCGTGTTCCTCACCTGCTATCTTACCGAGGGCGCGCACACGGTACGCGGCCTGGCGCAAGAGCTTAACGTATCCAAGCCCGCCATTACCCGCGCGCTGGACCGCCTCTCCGAGCTCGATTATGTCCGCCGCAAGGTCGACCCGTCAGACCGCCGCTCCGTTCTGGTGCAGCGTACCGTAAAGGGGGCTGCGTTTTTGCGTGAAACGCGCCATATTATGACCGATGCCCTTGCCAACAACAAAGCTGAGTCTTCCAGCCGCCGTTAACCCCCTGCCGCGCCGGCCTTTGCTGGCAGCCGCGGCGGCCTTTTTGCTGCTGCCCGCCATGGCGCGGGCAGCGCCGCTTAGTGCCCAAAACCAGGCATTGGTGCAAAAGCTCGATGCGTACCTGAACAGCCAAAGCGCCATCACCGCTAAATTTCTGCAGGTGAATGACGATGGCACGACACGCACGGGCAAAGCCTGGATGGAACGCCCCGGGCGGATGCGGTTTGAATATGACCCGCCCGACCCGCAATTACTCGTCTCCGGCGGCACCGCGCTGGTTTATCACGACCCTCAGCTCAACCAGACCACCAATATTCCGCTGGCCAGCACCCCGCTCGGTATTCTGCTGGCCAAGCATGTCAGCCTCGACTCCAGCGAGACCGAAATAACCAGCATCACCCGTCAGCCGGGAGAATACGACATCACCCTCATCCGCCGCGGCAAGGCGGCCTTGGGCAGCCTAACTCTTGTGTTCAGCACAGACCCGATCGAGCTGCTTCAATGGGTTGTAACGGATGCGCAAGGGCGCCAGACCAGGGTAAGCCTGTACGATATTATGCCCACCGGCCCGCTGCCGGCATCCTTGTTTCAGTATTCAATCAGCGCCCCGGCGGGCCATCGCGGCGCCGGGTAGCCTCAATCATCGGGCCGGGCGATTTCAATCGGCCTGATGATGCTTTACATACACGGCATGCACCTCACCATCGCCACCTGGAACATCAATTCGCTGCGCCTGCGCCAGAAGCTGCTGCACCAGCTTGTGGAGGCCTTGCATCCGGACATTATCTGCCTGCAGGAAACCAAGGTGCCAGATGAGTTGTTCCCCAATGCCATCGCGGGCGAGCTAAGCATGCCTTACGTGCTCAAGCGCGGCATGAAGGGCTATAATGGGGTTGCCATTCTCTCGCGCCTGCCTCTGGCGCTGGCGGAAACCACGCCTGATTGGTGCGGCAAGGGCGATTGCCGCCATATCTCCGCCACGGTGCAAACCGGCGGCACGCCCCTCACGCTGCATAATTTCTATGTTCCGGCCGGTGGCGACATTCCCAACCGCAACGAGAACCCTAAATTCGCCCATAAGCTGGATTTTTTAGCCGAAACCCGCGCGCATTTCGCCGCCTACCCGCCCAAGCGCGCCGTGCTGGCGGGAGACCTTAACATCGCCCCGCTGGAGCACGATGTG
>JAJZFB010000077.1 GCA_021805545.1 Pseudomonadota bacterium
TCCGATCGATTTCCACATGCACGCCATTCACGCGCAGCAGCGCGGCTGTGGCGGTCAGGCGGTCGCTTTCCTTCACGCGCAGCTCGTGCAGCCCGCGCAGGCGCGAGGTGCCGCGCGCGGCCGCGCACAGCACGGCGAGGATGGGGTATTCGTCGATCATGCTCGGCGCCCGCCGCGCCGGGACATCCACCGCGCGCAGCGCGGCATGGGCGGCGATAATGTCGCCCACCGGCTCGCCACCCGCCACCCGCTCATTCTGCACGGTGAGGGACGCGCCCATTTCGCGCAGCGTGGTGAACAGCCCGGTGCGCAGCGGGTTCAGCCCCACATTCCGCACGGTAAGGCTGGAGCCAGGCACCAGCAGGCTGGCGGCAAGCGGGAAGGCGGCGGAGGATGGGTCGCCGGGCACGGTAACATCGGCCCCGCGCAGCTCGGGCTGGCCTTTTAAGCGGATAACCCGCCCATGCCCGGCGCTGGCTACCGAAACATCGGCGCCAAAATGGCGCAGCATGTTCTCGGAATGGTCGCGCGTCGGCTCCGGCTCTTCTACCTCGGTGATGCCTGGCGCGTTCAGCCCGGCCAGCAGTACGGCCGATTTAACCTGCGCCGAGGCCACGGGCAGGCGGTAGGTGAGAGGCAGCGGGTTGCGCGCACCGATGATGGTGAGCGGCAGCCGCCCGCCCTCGCGCGCGAAAAACCGCGCGCCGGTGGCCGAAAGCGGGTCGATCACGCGCTTCATGGGCCGTTTGCGGAGAGAGCCATCGCCCGTCATCACCGAATAGAAATCATGTGTGGCGAGAATCCCCGCCAGCAGCCGCGCCGCCGTGCCGGAATTGCCCATGTCCAGCACATCCGCAGGCTCGGTCAGCCCGCCTATGCCGCGCCCGGCCACCAGCCAATCGGCCCCCTCGCGCGCGATGCTGGCCCCCAGCGCGCGCATGGCGGCGGCGGTGCGCAGCACGTCCTCGCCTTCCAGCAGGCCAGAGATGCGCGTTTGCCCCACCGCCAGGGCGCCGAACATGAGGGCCCGGTGGCTTATGGATTTGTCGCCGGGAACAATGCAGGTGCCGGTAAGGGGCTGCGCAGGGCGGGCGGCCCGGTGCGGGCTGGGTGCGGTAGAGTCCATGCCGCGCGCTTAGCACGGCATAAGGTGTTTGACATAGCGTGCGGGGCATGGCATCGCGCCGCCCTCTATCTCACGTAAAGCTCAGACCCCGAGGGTAAACATGGCGAAACCGGAACTTGGCGAGAAACATACTTGCGTGTCCTGCGGCACACGGTTTTTCGACCTTGGTAAACAGCCCGCGATCTGCCCCAAATGCAGCACCGAACAGCCGATCGAGCAGCCGCGCCTGAAGCGCGCCGCGCCGATGCCGGAGGAGCAGAAGAAGGTCGCCAAGCCCGAGCTGGATGCGGATGATCTGGACGTGGATGTGCCTGACGCGGATGACGATAGCGACATCCTTGACGATGGCGATGACCTTGATGACGACGCCGATGTGATCGACGCTGATATCGAGGTTTCGCCCGAGGGCAATGACGACGAGCGTTAAGCTACAAAAACCCGGCTCCAGCCGGGTTTTTTAGAGCCGGATTCAGACTTTCGAACCGCTCGCAAAGCGAGCGCATCTCAAGTCATCGCGCTAATGTGCCAGTGGCGGCGCGGGGGCGGCCGGTGGCGGCAAAGGCAATGCGGCTGGCGGAATAGGTGATGCCGGAGCAGGTTTCCACTTCAACGCCGCCGCCATGTGGGCGATATGCCTTGGCGCGTTCCACTCGCCCAGCACGGTCACCAAAGCGCTGACCGGCGGCCGTACCCCTGCCGGAGACACACTAAGCTGCAAGGCCTGTGCCTGGTCGTACAGGTCTATGCCGCCCTTGGCGCTCACACGGCCCGCGGGGCCTTGCAGGCTGGCGCTGGTAAGGCTGCAATTGCCATTGGCCAGGGTGGTGGCCAGTGTAAGGGTAGAAAAGGGCGTGGTGCCGCTGACCAGCGCCGTGTAAAGCGCGTGTTCCGCATCTGTCGTGCCCAGCGCGCCCGCAAAGCCGTGCAGGCTGAAGCCGCTTATGCGGCCATTGGAGATATTAAGGCTGGCTGAGCCGCCCAGCGTGGCCAAGATGCTCTTGAGACCGTAGCCGCTGGCGGTGAGCGTGGCATTGCCATTAAGCGTGCCGCTTACATGGTATGGAAAGGCCATGGGCAAGGCGAGGGCGTCCGTGTTGATCTGCTGCGCCAGAAGTTTTGCCGTGAAGGCGGGTGCTGCCTTGGGGCTGAGGCTGAGGCCCAGATTGCCGGAGAGATTGCCGCCGCCCAGGGAGATTTGCGCCACATCCAGCGCGGCGCCATTACCAGCCCAGTTCAGGCTGGCCGCCGATGGACCCAGCAAGGGCTGCCCGGCATATAGAATTTGTCCGGCTTTGAGCGATAATTTGCCTTGCAGCGGCAGGCTGGAGGGAAACTGCAGCCCGGCGGGGATGGGTGGCAAGGCGAGTGTGCCGGCGTAAATCTGCCCGGAGACATTGCCTTTTTGCACCATCACCTGGCCGCTGGCATTTTGTGCGCCGAATGAGAGCACGAAATCATTCAGCCCATAGGTGCTGGGTGATGCGGTGAATCGCGCCCGCAGGCTGGCCGCACCAGCGCCGGGGAAGGTCAGCCCCTGATCCAGGCCGAAGAAGCGGCTGAGCAGGCTGGCCTCGGGGTATTGCGCTGTAAGGGGGCCGCTCGCGCTTAGGCTGGTTTGGTCGATAATGGGCGAGGCCGTGAGGGTAAGCACGCCCGCCAGCGTTGGCGCGCTGGTTTTGGGGTCTGGCAGTAAGGTGGTTAGGTGTGCAACGGCGCTGGCGGCCAGTGCATTGGCGGGGCCGCGCGCGGCCAATTGCAGGGTAAGCCGCCCCGCCAGCAGGCTGGAGGGCGGTGCATAGGCGGCGGGCAGCAACGCCGCCAGCGGCGCGGCGGAAGGAATGTCGAGAAAGCCCTGCGCGGCGGTTACCAGCCCTTTGGAGTCGAGCGTGAAGCTGCCCCGGGCCAGCCCGCCATAAAGGCTGGCCGAAAGGCTGCGTACATTCAGCGCGCCGCCGTCCAGCCCGGCATCGAGAATGAGGTTGCTCAGCTTTACCGGCCCGGCTTCGGCCGAATCCGCATCCACTTCCAGGCTGGCGGTTATGCCTCCCGGCAAGGTTTGCCCAGCCCAGCCGGCCAGCGGTGTAAGGTTAAGGTGGTTGAAGCCTAGCCGCCCCGTGGCCTGGTGCGGCCCCAGCACCAGCGTGCCGTCCACATGGCTGGTGCCGAGCGTGCCGGTTAGTTTGTCCAGCGCTGGCCGCGCCGACGTGCCGCCCAATTGCGCGGTGAGGTACGCCGAGGGCCAGTTGGGCAAGGGAGGCAGGTTGTAGGTGGCGAGCAGCGGCGCGCTCTCGGGCACGGTGAGGCTGAGATGGCCCGAGAGCGCGCCGCTGGGGGCCATTTTGCCGCTGCCCGCCAAAGTGCCGCCACCCGGCAAGGAGAGGGAAAGACTGTGCACATCGGCACCCGCCGCGCCGGTGCTGACGGCTAAGCTAAGGGCCGGAAAAGCCGTGCCCCGAAGGATGACGTTGCTGGCGTTGAGCGTGACATCCACGGGGAGAGACTTAAGGGCGCCAGGCAGCGCGGCAAGCTGGGTGAAATCGAGATTCCGCGCCATCAACGCGGCTTCCAGGGCCGGCTTCTGGAGCATGAAGCTGGCATTGCCGGACAGAGACTGGCTGCCCTTGCTGAGCATGAGATTGGTGAGGACGAGTTGTTGACCATCGGCGGTGAGCGTGGCGCCGCCCGTGATCTTGCCTGGCAGGGTGATGCTGACCTGCCCGGCCACGGTGCTATCCATGCCCAGCGTGCCGGAGAAGCTGGCCCGGGATTGTCCAGCGCTGGCCTGGGCCGAAAGCGGGGCGGTGCCGTCCAGCGCTGCCCGCCCAAGCGCCACGCTTATGGCCGCGTTCTCGCCCCCGATTGTGCCATTGCCAGAGATGCTGACGGCCCCGCCGCGTCCGGTGAACAGGTCGGCATCGACCTTGGTGAAGGCCAGCCTGCCCAGCGTGATGCGGGCATTGCTGAAATGCGCGTGCAAGGCAGCCAGCCAGGCGGGCGAGGCAATGGCCCGCGGCCCGCCCGGCAGCGGCCAGGGGAAGTTGATGACCGGATGGTCGAGATTAAGTGTCTGCACCGCCAACTGGCCGCGCAGCAGGGCGGGGAGCGAGACATCGAGTGCCAGCGCCTTGGCGCTGATAACCTCATGGTCTGGCCCCGAGATGGTGATGCCGGTGGCGGTAAGGCGCGGACGGGGCAATAGGGATAAAGAGAGCTTGCCCTGAATATTCACTTGCCGCCCGGTGAGGCTGGAGGCGAAGCGCTCAATGGCTGGGCGGTGGTTTTGCGATGCCACGAATCCGGGCAGCGCCAGCAAGGCGCCCGCGAACAAGGCGGCCAGGCAGAGTGGCGCCAGCCAGAGGAGATGCTTGCGGCTCAAGGCGCGCCGTACCCGCCGCCGCCCGGCGTGAGGATGATGATGGCCTCGCCCGCCGCCAGCGCCGCCTCGGCGCGGCCGGGCAATGGTTTCAGCGTGCCATCGGTGCGTTCGATGAATTGCGCGCCCATGGCGCCCGGCGCGCCGCCGTCTAGCCCGAACGGGGCTTGGGTGCGGCGCGATGCGGTGATGGTGGCGGTCATGGGTTCTAAAAACCTGATTTTACGCATAACACCATCCCCGCCGTGAAATTTTCCCGCGCCGCCCGAGCCGCGCCGGATGGAAAATGCTTCCACGCGCACCGGGTGGCGCAGTTCCATCACTTCAGGGTCCGTGATGCGCGTGTTGGTCATATGCGTGTGTACGGCGGAACAGCCATTAAAGCCCGGCCCGGCGCCAGCACCGCCGCATATGGTCTCGTAATATTGGTGTTTGGCGTTACCAAACAGGAAATTATTCATGGTGGCCTGGGCGGAGGCGCAAACGCCCATGGCACCGAGCAGCGCGGCGGTGACGGCTTGGCTGGCTTCGGTATTGCCCGCCACCACGGCGGCACCCGGCGGCGGCGCCAGGAAGCTGCCTTGGGGCACGATGATGGTAAGCGGCTTCAGACAGCCCTCGTTAAGCGGCAGATCGGTGCCCGCCAGACAGCGGAAGGCGTAGAGCACGGCAGCGGTGGTGACGGCGCGGGGGGCGTTGAAATTATGGGGGCCAGCCGGGCCGGTGCCTGTGAAATCTACTGTAGCGCTGGCATCTTCGTGGTTGATTTTCAGAGAAATTTTGAGCGGGGTGCCGTCATCCATGATGTAGTCGAACCGTGCGTCGCGCAGGCGCAGAATGGCGGCGCGGGTGGCGGCTTCGGCATTATCCATGACATGGCGCATATAAGCCTGCACCACGCTCCAGCCGTAACGGGCCACAATCTGGCCGAGCGCCTGGGCCGCCGTGGCGTTGGCGGCGATCTGCGCCTTGATGTCGGCCACGTTCTGGTCTGGGTTGCGGGCGGGGTAGAGGGCGCTGGCGAGGATTGCGCGGAATTCGTCTTCCTGGAAATGGCCATTTGCGAGAAGCAGGAAATTGTCGAGAACAACCCCCTCTTCTTCCAATATTTTCGAGAATGGCGGGGTGGAGCCGGGGGTGAGGCCGCCAATATCGGCATGGTGGCCGCGGCAGGCGGTGAAGAAGCGCAGGTCTTGGCCGGCATTGCCGAAGACAGGGGTGATGACGGTGATGTCCGGCAGATGCGTGCCGCCCGCATAGGGGTTGTTGAGGGCGATGGCATCGCCGGGTTTGAGAGATTTACCGCGTTGCGCCAGTACATGGCGTACAGACGCGCCCATGGCGCCCAGATGCACCGGCACATGCGGCGCGTTGGCCACGAGATTGCCCTCAGCGTCGAAGATGGCGCAAGAAAAATCGAGCCTTTCCTTTATGTTGACACTTTGGGCGGTGTTACGCAGCACGGCGCCCGCCTGCTCGGCCACGGCCATGAAGAGGTTGGCGAAAAGTTCCAGCAGCACCGGGCTGGGCTTGGCGGCATCCGCGATGGTGGCGGTTTCGCGCGGGGTGCTGCGGTACATGACGCAATGGTTATGCGGGGTGATCTCCGCGCGCCAGCCGGGCTCTACGACGATGGTGGAGATGGCTTCCTGCAGAATGGCCGGGCCGGGGATTTGCGTGCCCGCGCCCAGGGCGGCGCGGCTGTAGACCGGTGCGTCATGCGTTTTGCCGCCAGCGATGAGCCGGGATGTGGCCAGTGGCTCCGGCAGGGGCCTGCCGGGGATTTCGGGTTCGGCCAAGGCCTCGCCAGGGGCGGTGGTTTCCACCAGTACCGTATCGGCGGCCAGCGCCTTTTCAGGCGTGGCGAAGCCAAAGAGGCGGTGATGGTCTTCCGTGAATTTCCGTTCCATTTCCTTGAAATTGGATAATTTCACCGGCAATGCCGTGTCGGTTCCGGCGTAGCGGAGCAGAATGGTGCTGGTATGGCTTACCGTGGCGCCGGGGTTTTGCGCGCGCAAGGCTGTTTCGGCATCTTGTGCCAGCCTGGCCGCGATGGCGGCGAGCTGGTCCATGCCCGCCGGCGTGAAGGGGATTTCCACGCCTTGCTCGCGCATCACCATGAAGTCCGACAGGCCAATGCCGTAGGCGGACAGCACGCCGGCCAGCGGGTGCAGAAAGACGCGCTCCATCCCCAATTCGTCAGCCACCGCGCAGGCATGCTGCCCGCCCGCGCCACCAAAGCAGACGAGCGTGAAATCAGCGGGGTTGAGGCCTTTCTGGATGGAAATCTGGCGGATGGCCTGGGCCATGCTGGCATTGGCGATGGCGAGGAAGCCTTCGGCCAGGCGCTCGGGCGTTTGGTTTGTGCCCGTGGCCCGCGCCACCTCCCGCGCCAGGGCCGTGAATTTTTGCCGTACGATTTCAGCATCCAGGGGCTGATTGCCATTGGGGCCGAAAATGGCGGGGAAATGGGCGGGCAGGATTTTGCCAAGGAGCAGATTGGCATCTGTTACCGTAAGTGGCCCGCCTTTGCGGTAGCAGGCCGGGCCGGGATGGGCGCCAGCGCTTTTGGGCCCGGCGCGCAGGCGGGCGCCGTCGAATGAGAGGATGGAGCCGCCGCCAGCCGCGACCGTGTTGATGGCGAGCATGGGGGCGCGCAGGCGCACACCGGCCAGTCCGGTTTCCAGCGTGCGCTGGAAAATGCCATCGTAAAGCGCCACGTCGGTGCTGGTGCCGCCCATGTCGAAGCTGATGATCTTATTGAACCCCGCCGCCGCGGCGGTGCGCACCGCGCCCACAATACCGCCCGCCGGGCCGGAGAGAATGGCATCCTTGCCGCTAAAGGCATCAGCGCGGGCAAGGCCGCCATGGGATTGCATGAAGTAGAGCGGCGGGGCGGTTTCAGCCCCGCTTAACCCGCTGGAAACTTGCCGGATATACCTTTTCAGCACGGGCGAGAGATAGGCATCGGCCACGGTGGTATCCGCGCGGGGCACCAGGCGGAGCAAGGGGCTGGCGGTATGCGACAGGGAAATTTGGCTAAATCCGGCCTGCATGGCGAGGCGGCCGAGGCGCTCCTCCAGCGCCGGATATTTCCAGGCATGGATCAGGGCGATGGCCACGGCTTCAAAGCCGTCCTGGCGCGCTTCCTCCAGCAGCGCCAGCGCCGCCGCGTCATCCGGCTGCTCGATCACTTCGCCGTTCATGGAGACGCGGCCGGGGAGCTCCGCGGCGCGGGCATAAAGCATTGATGGCAGGCGGATATCGAGGCTGAACAGGTGCGGGCGGGCTTGGGTGCCGATGCGGAGGAGGTCGCCGAAGCCCTTATTGACGATGAGCAGCGTGCGCGCGCCCTTGCGCTCCAGCAGCGCGTTAGTGGCCACTGTGGTGCCCATTTTCACGCTGGCGATGGCCCCGGCGGGGATGGGGGCGCTGGCATCCAGCCCCAGGAATTCGCGTATGCCGGCAATCGCTGCGTCTTGATAGCGCTCGGGATTTTCCGAGAGGAGTTTTTTTGTGGAAAGCCGCCCTTGCGGGTCGCGCGCGACGATGTCGGTAAACGTGCCGCCGCGGTCGATCCAGAATTGCCAGGCCATCTTCAAACCCATGATTTTCGCTGTGTGTGATGTCCGATGTTTGGCTTACGTTCAAGGGCGGCGCCATGTTAGGGTTGGGGTATGAGCTATTGGGGTAAATTCATTGGCGGCATGGCGGGGTTTGCCATGGGGGGGCCGGTTGGCGCGCTGTTCGGCATGGCCATGGGGCATGCGGCTGACCAGGGCAAGCTGAATGTGTTTTCGGGGTTTTCTAATTTTGTCCCGCGCGCGCTACCCTTCGATGCCGCGCATATTGCCGCCATGATGGGGCGGCGCGATCAGCTTTTTGCCATCAATCTGACGGTACTGGCCGCCAAGCTGGCCAAATGCGATGGACCGGTGAGCAAGATCGAGATTCAGGCGTTTCGCTCCAGCTTTTCCATTCCGCCGCAAAGCGTGGCCGGGGTGGGGAGGGTGTTCGACAGCGCGCGCGAGAGCCCGGACGGGTTTGAAAGCTATGCCACCCAGCTTGGCCAGGCATTTTCTGACGAACGCGGGATATTGGAACAGGTGCTGGGCGGGCTGTACCAGGTAGCGCGGGCCGATGGCCCGGTGAATGCGGCGGAGGCGGCGTTTTTACGCCGCGTGGCACAGGGGTTCGGGCTGGATGAGGCGGCGGTGCGCCGCGCCTCTGGCGGCTCTGTGGCGCAGGCCTCTACCGAGGATGCGTATGCGGTGCTGGGGCTGAAGCGCGGCGCCTCGGTGGAAGAGATACGGGTGCGCTGGAAGATGCTGGTGAGGGAGCATCACCCGGATGTGCTGGCCTCGCAGGGGGCGCCACCCGCGAAAGTGAAAATGGCGTCGGAGAAGGTGGCAAAAATTAATGCGGCGTATGATGCGATTAAAAGAGAGCGCAGATTATGAAGGGTTTTTGGTAAGCGGCGGAGAGGCTGCATGATGTTCCGCTTTTATTTGCATCAGCCATGCCGTTACTGGCGCGGCCCACTCGCCCTGGGGTGTTTGATGCCGTGCGGATGCCGGGGTGTGGCATGATTTCCGCGCCCTCGCCCAATTTCGATGAGCGGGATGGGCCGGTTGAGTTTCTGGTGCTGCATTACACCGGCATGCCGGATGCCGCTTCCGCCATCGCGCTGCTGCGCTCGCCGGAGGCCAAGGTGTCGTCGCACTACGTGGTGGATGAGGATGGCGCGGTTTACCAGCTGGTGCCGGAGGAAAAGCGGGCGTGGCATGCCGGGATTTCCTATTGGCGCGGGCGCAGGGCGCTGAACGGGGTTTCCATAGGGGTTGAGATTGTGAACCCGGGCCATGAATGGGGCTACCGGCCGTTTCCAGCGGCGCAGATGGCGGCTGTGCGGGATTTATGCCTGGGTATACGCGCCCGGCACCCTGTTCCGGCGCGTAATGTGGTGGCCCATTCCGACATTGCGCCCAACCGCAAACAGGACCCGGGCGAGCTGTTCGGCTGGCCCGGGCTGGCGGCGGCGGGGATTGGGGTGTGGACCGATGATTTTTGTGAATCCAGAGGCTTGAGGGAAGATCTTGCGGCTATTGGTTATGATGTGACCCTGCCGCTGGGAGATGTGATCCGTGCCTTCCAGCGGCATTTTTTGCCGCAGAATTTGAGCGGCGAGGCGGATGAGCAGACACTGCGCCGTGCCGCTGCCGTGCGGGCGCTGGTTGACCCGGGTTAGGCGTTAAGCGTAGGGAGCCTGCATCCAGACGGTTGGGCGGCCGCTGGCGGGAAACCGCTGGAGGAAAGTCCGGGCTCCACGGAAATGCGGTGCCGGCTAACGGCCGGCGGGGGCGACCCCAGGGATAGTGCCACAGAAAGCAAACCGCCCGGGCATGCCCGGGTAAGGGTGAAAGGGTGCGGTAAGAGCGCACCGCCTTTCTGGTAACAGAAAGGGCAGGGTAAACCCCACCGGGAGCAAAACCGAATAGGGGCGGCCGGCGCCATGGGCAACCATGGGCGCAAAGCGATTTCCGGCTTGCCGCCCGGGTTGGTTGCTAGAGGCGGGTGGTAACACCCGTCCCAGATGAATGGCCGTCCAGCGCCTGCGAGGGTGTGGACAGAACCCGGCTTACAGACCGTCTGGATACGGTCTTGGTGGTTTTGAACAAATGTGGAACGCGCGTGGCGAAATCGTAAGGATTTGCCAGGGAGATTCGCGGCGACTCGGGCTGGTTCCGGGGCCGATTCTCTTTGACGCGGCGCGGCTGGACGTGATAGGGGGAGAAATCCCATGATTTCCCATAAAGTGGGGAAATTAAGCAGGTAGAGGTACGCGCAAAACCGCCCGATGAAGCAACTTTTTGGTACGCATGAGCACCGGTTGGACGCGAAAGGGCGGGTTTCCGTTCCGGCGGCTTTCCGCAATGCGTGGAAAGACGTGCCGGATATGACGATTGTTTTGCGCCCTTCGCTGATTGCCGGCTGTGTGGAAGGCTGGCCCATGCCAGCCTATGCCAAATACGAGCAGGAATTGGCCGCGATGGCTGAAACCGACCCGAACCGGCAGGGCTGGGCGACGAAGATATACTCGGATGCGGTGGAACTGGAGCTGGATGGGCAGGGGCGGATTGCGATCCCGGACCATCTGGCGGCCGAAGCGGGGTTGGGCGAGGTTGTGTGCTTTTTGGGCCGTGGCTCGCATTTTCACATCTGGGCGCCGGATGGGGCGAAGGTGTTTTTGGAAGCCACGCGCGCGCTGGCGCCAAAGCTCACCTTTGGGGCGCCGCCGGCATGAGTAATTTTTCACATATTTCCGTGCTGCGTGATGAGGCGGTTGCCATGCTGAAGCCGCGCGATGGCGGGGTGTATCTCGACGGCACGTTTGGCGGCGGCGGCTATTCCCGCGCGATTCTCGAATCGGCTGCTTGCCGTGTGGTTGCGGTGGACCGCGACCCGGCCGCGGCGGCGCGGGCGCGCGAATTTGCCCTGGGCTACCCTGGCCGGTTTGAGATTTGTGAAGGCAGGATCAGTACCCTTGCCGCTATGCTGGCGCCGCTTGGTGTTGCCGCGCTCGATGGTGCGGTGTTCGATCTCGGTGTTTCATCGTACCAGATTGACGACCCGGCGCGTGGCTTCTCTTTTCGTCAGGAGGGGCCTTTGAGCATGCAAATGGGCGGCAGCGGGAAGGATGCGGCGCAGATTGTTAATTTTTGCCCCGAATCCGAACTTGCCGATATTTTGTACGAATACGGCGAGGAGAAGGCCGCGCGGAAGATTGCAAAGGCAATTGTGGCGCGGCGTAAGGCGCAGAAATTCGAGACGACGTCGGATCTGGCCGGCGTGATACGGAGTGTTGTGAGACCGGATAAATCGGGCATCGACCCGGCAACCAGAAGTTTCCAGGCGCTGCGCATCGCGGTGAATGAAGAATTGTCTGACATTGAGGCGGCGCTGGAGCAATCCGCCGCGCTGCTGGTGCCGGGCGGGCGGCTGGTGGTGGTCAGCTTCCACTCGCTGGAAGACCGGATTGTGAAAAATTACTTTACGTCTGCCTGTGGCAGGGCGCCGGGCGCATCGCGGCACGATCCGGCGGGATTGGCCCGCCCGGTGCAGGCGCAGTTCCAGCTTCTCACGAAATCGCCAGTGGCGCCGGGCGAAGCTGAAATGCGCGCCAATCCGCGTGCCCGTAGCGCCAAGCTGCGGGCCATGGAAAGGAGGGCCGTATGATTGTCCGGCCCTTCACAATTCTTGCGGGCCTCGCCTTTGTGGCTTCGGGCGCGGTTATGTTTGTGGTTAAGCATCACAGCCACATGCTCAATACGCAAATTTCGGCGATTAACGACCAGACGCGGCAGGATGAGCAGAGCATCCGCGTGTTGCAGGCGCAATGGGCGCTGGAGGCTGATCCATCGCGCTTGGCTGCCTTGGCCGCGCAGTTTACGGGGTTGCAGCCGATGAAGCCGGGGCAGCTTGTCACGCTTGCCGCGCTGGGAAAGGCTTTGCCGCCGCCGGGCGCGCAGCCGCCAGGTGCCAACCCCGAGGATCCTGTGCCGGTGATGCCGCAGCTTGCCGCAGCTTCACCCGTTACGCCGCCTGCCCAGGCCGTGGCAATGGTGGCCGCGCCCAATGCCGTGCCAATGTCTGCCGCCGCGCCCGCCACAACGCCCGCGCCTGTGCGCATGGCCGCCGCGATTATGCCTCCGCCCGTGGCCAAGCCGGTACGGGCCACGGTTACCAAGCCTGCGGTGCCTGAGCGTCTGGCGGCCGAATCTGTATCCGAAGTTGTGCCGGTTGCGCCGCCGCCGCGTTATTACCCGGCATATGCGCATGCGGCGGTGGAGCAAGTGCCGGCGCGCCAGGCTGCCGCGCCACGCCGGGAGGGTGATTCTTCTCTCTATCTGGCCGCGGCATCGGCGCCAGCGCGCGCGCATGCCGTGCCCATGGGGGCGCAGCTAGTGCCGGTGCGCGCCGTGGCGCCACCCCCGCCGCCCGTTCCCGTGCCGGTTGATAATGGGGGCTCGCTGCTGGGCATGGCGCAGGGCGGCAGTCAGTGACACTGACGCTGAAGCCGGATGATAAGCCGCCGCAGCGGCGCCGTGGCGCGCCGTCTCGCGGCGGAGCCAAGCCGTTGATGGAACAGGTGCGCGTAACGAGCCCGGAGCTTGAACAGCGCCGGACGCTGGATAGGGCGCGCAAACGTATCCTTGTCGCGGCTTGCCTGTTCATCGGGGCTTATTTTGTGCTGGGGCTCAAACTTATCTGGTCCACGGTGGTGGACCCCAAGCTGCCATCCGCCGCGCAAATCGCGGCCATGCAGCCCATGCTGAGCATAACCCCGCCGCCGCCTGGCCGGGCCGATATTACCGACCGCAATGGCACTATTCTCGCGGTTTCGCTGCCAGGCGCCTCGCTTTACGCTGATCCGCGGCAAGTGCCGGACCCGCAGGCCGCGGCGCAGCTTTTGGCCAATGCCATGCCAGGGGTGAATGTGGCGCTGACGGCGGCCAGGCTGGGGGCGGGCGTACCGCCAGAAAAGCGCAAGGAATTCGTCTACCTCGACCGCAGGCTCACGCCGCAAGAGGAGCTGGCCGTCAACTCGCTGGGCATTCCGGGCATTTACTTCGAGAATAACGAAAAGCGCCATTACCCGGACGGTAATCTCGCCGCGCATATTCTGGGCGGGGTGCGGGTGGATTCCTCTGGTGTGGCCGGGGTGGAAGAGTATTTCAACAAGCGCCTGACCAGCGACCCGGCACCGCTGATGCTGTCCATCGATGCCGGAATTCAGAGCATCGTGCAAAGCGAGCTGACGGCGGCGGTGAAGGAGTTTCAATCGCCTGGCGGTTGCGCAATCGTGATGAACGCGCATACGGGTGAGATTCTCGCCATGGCGAGCGCCCCGGATTACGATGTGAATGATTATGGTGCCGCAACGCCAAGTCAGCAATTCGACCGTTGCGTGAATGGCACATATGAGCCGGGCTCGGTGTTCAAGCTGCAAACCCTTTCCATGGCGCTGGATAGCGGCATGATCCATTGGTGGGATTATTTTGACACGACCCACCCGTTGCAGGTGGGGCACTTCCAGATCACCGATTTCGAGCCGGCGCATACGTGGATGGCGGTACCGGAAATCCTCAACGTCTCGTCCAATATCGGGGCGTCTCGCATCGCCACCATTCTCGGGCCCAAGATCGAGCAGGCATGGTATAGGAAACAGCAATTCTTCCAGCCGTTGAATATTGAACTGCCTGGGCCGCCAGTGCCGCAATTCCACCCGCTGAATTCATGGGGCTTGGCGACGACGATGACCGTGTCGTTTGGCGCGGGCATCGCGCTCTCGCCGTTGCAGCTTGTAACTGCCGTGCTGCCGGTGGTGAATGGCGGCATACGCTACCAGCCCACGCTGCTGGCGGTTAATCCGGATGGGCCGCAGCCGCAGGGCGAGCGGATTATGAAGGCCAGCACAAGCGCGATAATGTGCAAGATGATGACCAATGTCGTGATGTTCGGCACAGGCAAGAATGCCGCCGTGCCGGGCTATATTGTGGGTGGAAAGACCGGTACGGCGCAGGTTGTGGGGCCGGATGGCAGGTATTTGCAGCATACAAATAATGCTTCGTTTCTTGCCGTGTTCCCGATGAACGACCCGCAATACGTGGTGTATATGCTGGTACTGCAGCCCAAGCCCACGGCCGCCACCTATGGCTTTACCACGGGCGGGTTTATCGCGGCTCCCAGCGTGGGGCAGATTATCGCGCGCATTGGGCCGATGCTGGGTATTATGCCGGTAAGCGGCGGCCAGTTGGCCCAACTGGAAAAGCAGCTTACCGTGCCGCTGAATCCCACCACGCCGCCAGGGCAGGTTGGGTTGGGGCCGGGCAACCCGCTGCCGCCGGGGGCTAATGGTTTTGCCTATATGCTGATGGGCCAGAAGCCCCCGCCCAACGTGGCGGTGGGGTTGCAGGCGCCCGCCGCCGTGCCAGCGGCGGCGCATGGCCTCCGGCATGGCGGGGTAATGGCACCGGTCTCGCCCATGCTGGGCAGCCATATGACGTCGCGGGAGATGGATGATGGTGTCTCCTGAAATGCAGGGTATTACAGGTATAACAGCCGATAGCCGCGCGGTGCGGCCTGGGTATTTATTTGCTGCGCTGCCTGGGGAGAAAGCCGATGGCCGGGCCTTTATTGCCGAGGCGGTGGAAAACGGCGCGCTGGCCGTGCTTGCGCCGGAAGGTACAAATTGGCCCCCCGGTGTGCCGCCCCGAAGGTTGATTCTGGCCGGGGAACCGCGCGCGCGGCTGGCTGAGCTGGCGGTGGAAGGGGCGGGCACGATGCCAGAGCGTCTGGCCGCGGTAACTGGCACTAATGGCAAGACCAGCACGGTGGATTTTTTGCGCCAGATATTCACGCTGGAGGGGCGCAAGGCGGCTTCCATCGGCACGCTGGGCGTTGTGGCGCCAGGCCGCCCTGTGGTGGACAGCCTGACCACGCCAGACCCGGTGACCCTGGCGCAGACCCTGGCAGGGCTTGCCCGTGAAGGGGTGAATGACGTGGCGATGGAAGCCTCCAGCCACGGGCTGGTGCAGCACAGGCTGGATGGCCTGCGTTTTGCCGCCGCCGGGTTTACCAACCTTACGCGGGACCATCTGGATTATCACGGCAGCATGGCGGCTTATGCCGAGGCGAAAATGGGCTTGTTCGCGCGGCTGATGCGCCGCGGCGGCGCGGTGCGGGTGATGGCGGACATGGCGCCGCCTCTGCTTGGCCGGTTGCATGAAATTACGGCGCTGCAGAAGCTGGACTTCGCACGCGTGACGGTGGAGCGTGTGGAGCCGCGCCCGGATGGGCAGCTTGTGGTGAGCGGCGGGCGGGCCGTGGCGCTGCATCTGCCTGGGCGCTTTCAGGCGGATAACGCCATGCTGGCGGCAAGCCTCGCGGAAGCCTGTGGCGTGGCCAATGTTTTTTCGTATTTACCGCATTTGCGCGGGGTGCGCGGGCGGCTGGAGCGGGCTTTGGTTCTGCCCAATGGCGCGGCGGTTTATGTTGATTATGCGCACACGCCCGATGCCATTGCCCGTGTGCTGGCCGCTTTGCGCCCGCATGCCACGGGGCGGCTGCATATTGTGTTTGGCGCCGGGGGCGACCGCGATGCCGGCAAGCGCCCGCTGATGGGCGCGGCGGCGGCGCAGGGCGCGGATGTTTGCATCGTGACCGATGATAATCCGCGCAGCGAGAACCCCGCCCTGATCCGCAAGGCGATTATGGCCGCCTGCCCGGGCGCGGTGGAGATTGGCGACCGCAGGGCCGCCATTGCGGCGGGGCTTGCTGGGTTGGCATCGGGCGATGTGCTGGTGGTGGCGGGCAAGGGGCACGAGCAGGGGCAGATGATCGGTGCGGAGGTGATTCCGTTCGACGATGCCTCGGTGATTCGCGAGCTGGGGGGCGCCGCATGAGTATTTTGTGGCGCGCGGGGGAATTGGCGGCGGCGCTGGGTGTGGCGCGAGGCTGGGATGTCTCCGGCATTTCGATTGATACGCGCAGCTTGCAGCCGGGCGATTTGTTCGTGGCGCTGCAGGGCGAGCGCGATGGGCATGAGTTTGTGCAGGCGGCATTCGCCAAGGGTGCTGCGGCGGCTTTGGTAGCCCGTCCCACCGAAGGCAATACAATTTTGGTGCCTGATACGTTGCAGGCTTTGGCACGGCTGGGGGAGGCGGCGCGGGCGCGCGCGGGCGCCAAGATTGTGGCGGTGACCGGCAGCGTGGGCAAGACCACGGCCAAGGAGATGCTGCGCCGGATGCTCACCAGCTTTGGCCCGGTACATGCGGCGGAGGCGAGCTTTAATAACCACATCGGCGTGCCGCTTACCCTGGCGCGCATGCCGCGCGATGCCGGGTTTGGCGTGTTTGAGATTGGCATGAACCACCCGGGCGAAATTGCGCCGCTGGCTGCCCTGGTGCGGCCGCATGTGGCGATTATTACCTGCGTGGACCGCGCGCATCTGGGGCTTATGGGCTCGGAAGAGGCGATTGCGGTGGAAAAAGCCTCGATTTACGGCGCGCTGGAGCAGGGCGGTATGGCGGTATTGCCGCAGGATACCGTGTTTTTGCCCCTATTGCGGGCGGCCGTGCCGGCGGGGCGGCGGCAGGTTATTTTTGGCCGGACGCAGATTTTACAACGCCAGAGCTGGGCTGAGGGCTCCGACATTACGGCGCTGGTGGCCGGGGGTGAGGTAAGTTTCAGCCTGGCCACGCCGGGGCTGCACATGGCCAATAACGCGCTGGCGGTGCTGAATGCCGCCGCCGCCCTGGGGCTGGACGTGCCACAAGCCGCCGCCGCGCTGAGCGGTTTTGCCCCCTATGCGGGGCGGGGCGCGCGGCGCGCGGTAAAGCTGCCCGGCGGCGCCACGGTTAACCTGCTGGATGAGAGTTATAATGCCTCGCGCGCCTCAATGGCCGCGGCGCTCGCGGTGTTGGGTATGCAGCCTGGCCGCCATGTGGCGGTACTGGGCGATATGCTGGAGCTGGGTAAATACGCGGCGGAAGAACATGCCAGCTTGCGGCCTGAGGTTGAGCGGTACGCCGATTTGGTGTTCTGCGCGGGCCCGAATTGCGGCATTTTGTTCGACTCGCTCTCCCCCGCCAAACAAGGCGCGCATGCGGAGAGCGCCGCCGCCCTGGCACCGCTGGTGTTGGCCGCCCTTAAGGAGGGTGACGCCGTGCTGGTGAAGGGGAGTTATGGCAGCCGGATGCGCGACGTTATTTCTGCCCTGGAAAGCCCCGGCTGATGTTTTATTGGTTACTCCTTCCTTTGGCCGGGCATGTGCATGCCTTCAACCTGTTCCGGTACATCACGTTCCGGGCGGGCGGAGCGTGCCTTACCGCGCTTGTCATCAGCTTTTGGCTTGGGCCGCGTGTTATCCGCTACCTTAAATCGGTACAGCGGCACGGCCAGCCGATACGCTCCGACGGGCCGGAACGGCATTTGGTGGAGAAAAAGGGCACGCCAACCATGGGTGGCGTGCTGATTTTGCTGGCGCTTGGGTTCTCGGTTCTGCTGTGGGGCGATTTGGGCAATGGCTATGTGTGGGCCACATTATTCGTTACTTTTGGCTATGGCGGTATTGGCTTTGCCGATGATTTTCTCAAGCTGACCAGGCGCAACACCAAGGGCGTTTCTGGCCGGGTGCGGCTGCTGGGCGAGGCGCTGATCGGGCTGATTGCCGCCATTTGGATGATCTCGCTGATGCCGCCGGGGCTGGGCACTGTGCTGGCGGTGCCTGTGTTCAAGAATCTGCTCATCCCGTTCGGCTTTTTGTTTCCCGCCGTGGCGCTGTTTGTGATGATGGGTGCGGCTAACGCGGTGAATTTTACCGATGGGCTGGATGGGCTGGCCACCGTTCCGACCATGATCGCCGCGGCTGTGTTCTCGCTCATCGCCTATCTGGTGGGTAACAAGATTTTCGCCGGTTATCTGGAGCTGCATTTTGTGCCCGGCGTGGGTGAGCTGGCGGTGTTTCTGGCCGGGCTCATTGGTGCGGGGCTTGGCTTTCTTTGGTTCAACGCGCCGCCGGCGGCGGTGTTTATGGGCGATACTGGCTCGCTTTCTCTCGGTGGGGCGCTGGGGGCGGTTGCCGTGGCCACGAAGAATGAGATCGTGCTGGCCATCGTCGGCGGGTTGTTTGTGGTGGAGACCATTTCCGTCATCGTGCAGGTGTTCTGGTACAAGCGCACCGGGCGGCGCGTGTTCCTGATGGCGCCGTTGCATCATCACTTCGAGAAGAAAGGCTGGGCGGAGCCGACGATTGTTATCCGCTTTTGGATCATCTCGATGATTTTGGGGTTGGTGGGCTTGGCCACCTTGAAAATAAGATGAGCGTTTTCTCGGGCAAGCGGTTTGCGGTTGTGGGGCTGGGCAGGGCAGGAATGCCCGCCGCGCTGCGCTTGCGCGAGCTGGGGGCCGAGGTGTTCGTGTGGGATGACACAGCTGCTTCGCGCGAGTCGGCCGTGGGGTTTACGGTGGCGCGGCCCTCGGCCATTGCGGGCAGGCTGGATGGTCTGGTGCTTTCGCCCGGCATTCCGCATAAACTGCCTGGCCCGCACCCCGAGGCCGCATGGGCGCGGGCGCAAGGCGTGCCGATTATTGCCGATGCCGAACTGCTGTACCAGGCGGTGCGGGGGCTGGGTTCTAAGGCGCGGTTTGCCGGCATTACCGGCACGAATGGCAAATCCACCACCACGGCCTTGCTGGCGCACATCTTAACCATGGCGGGCGTGCCCAACGCGGCGGGGGCAAATTTAGGCCCGGCGGCGCTGAGCTTGCCGGTTCTGCCCGATGAAGGCGTGTATGTGCTGGAAATGTCCAGCTATATGTTGGAACGAATCGAAACACTGCGCTTCGATGCCGCTGTTATGCTCAATCTTTCGCCCGATCATCTGGACCGGCACGGCGGCATGGCTGGCTATGAGGCCGCCAAACGGGAGATTTTCGCGCGCCAGGATGCGGGTTGCACGGCTGTTATAGGGGTGGATGACGCCCCCTCGCGCGAGATGGCCGCCTGGTTGCATACCCTTCCGGCGCGGGTGGTGGAAATTTCGGGGCAGGGCAGGCTAACCGGTGCCAAGGCGTTGCCCGGCGCGCATAACGCGCAAAATGCCGCCGCCGCCGCCGCCGCCGCGCGTGCTTTGGGTGTAGATGAAGCGGCGATTATGGCGGGCATTGCGAGCTTTCCCGGCCTGCCGCACCGCCAGCAGGAAGTGGCGGTGCGCGATGGCGTGCGCTTTATAAACGACAGCAAAGCCACCAACGCCGATGCCGCGCGCTGGGCCATGGGGTGTTACGAAAAATTTGTGTGGATTGCCGGTGGCGTGGCCAAAGAGGGCGGGATAGACGATCTGGCGCCGTTTTTTGGCCGCATCGAAAAGGCGTTTCTCATTGGTCAGGATGGCCCGGCCTTTGCGGCGCGGCTGGGTGCGGCTGGGGTGCCGAATGAAGTGGCTGGCACGCTGGAATTTGCCGTGCCGGCGGCTTACGCGGCGGCGGCGGGCTGTGGTGTGGTGCTGTTTTCGCCCGCCGCGGCCAGTTTTGACCAGTTTGCCAATTTTGAGGCGCGCGGCGCGCGTTTTGCCGCCTTGGCCAGAGAGGTGGCGCCATGGCGGGGCTGAATCGCGCGGATAATTCTTTTGTTGGCAAATGGTGGTGGAGCGTTGACCGCGTTACGCTGATGGGCCTCGCCGTGCTGCTGGGGGTTGGCTATGTGCTGGCGCTGGCGGCCATGCCGGGCTTCAGCACCCGCCTGTCAGACCCGCATACAATTGCGATGATTAAGCAGATTTTGTTCCTGGGCATGGGTGGCGGCGTGATGGTTGCCCTGTCCATGCTCAATCTGCGCCAGGTGAAGTTGACCGCTCTGGGCATGGGCATTGTGTTTTTTCTGCTCACGGGCTTTACGCTGGTGCACGGCACGGATGTGGACGGTGCCCATCGCTGGCTTGCTCTGCCTGGCATTACCATGCAGCCTTCGGAATTTTTGCGCCCCGCCTATATCATCGTCAGCGGCTGGTGCATTGCCGAAGCCAGGCGTACGCCCGGCTTTCCTGGCAAGCGCGCCGCTTTGGGGGTGTTTTTGCTTACCGCCATGATGCTGAAGATGCAGCCGGATATTGGCATGACCTTCCTCTTCACCATGATTGTGCTGGCGCAGTTTTACCTGGACGGGCTGGACATGAAATGGCTCGCCATGGCGGGTGTTTTGTTTTTGCTGGCCGCGATCTATGCATTTCTGTTCATCACCCATGTGCATACGCGCGTGATGATGTTCATCAACCCGCCGCCGGGCAGCCAGGCGCAAACAGCGTTGCAGGCGTTTGGCAATGGTGGTGTTTGGGGGCGTGGTCCGGGCGAGGGGCAAGTGAAAAATTGGCTGCCCGATGCGCGTGCGGATTTCGTGTTTGCCGTGGCGGGTGAGGAATTCGGGCTGTTTTTCTGCGCGTTCATCATTCTGGTGTTTGCCGCCATAGTGTTGCGCGCGATGGTGCGGTTGCTGGCGGAGAATAATTTGTTTGTGATGCTGGCTGGCGGCGGACTGGTCATTGCTTTCGGTCTGCAGGCTTTTGTGAACATGGCGTCGGCATTGTCGTTGATTCCGACCAAGGGCATGACGCTGCCATTCATCTCCTATGGCGGCAGTTCGGCTTTGGCGACATCGATTCAGATGGGATTTTTGCTGGCGCTGACGCGCAAGCGGCCCAAGGCGGAATTGTCGTGAAGGCAATGGCGCATAAACCGGTGGTGATTGCCGCGGGTGGCACGGGTGGGCATTTCTACCCCGCTGAGGCGCTGGCGGCCGAGTTGCTGGCGCGGGGCGAGCGTGTGGTGTTGTTGACGGATGCACGCTCGGGCGGGCTGGCATCGCCCGTATTCGCAAAGGCGGAGCGGCATGTGGTGTCTGGCGCCGGGCTTTCCGGGCGCGGTGTGAAGCGCGCGGTACAAGGGGCGCTGGCGCTGGCGCGGGGTGTGGGCGAGGCCTGGCGGCTGTTGCGCCATATTCGCCCGGGCGTGGTGGTGGCGTTTGGCGGCTATCCCGCCGTGCCGCCGGTTCTGGCGGCATGGTTACTGATTGGCGCCAGGCCTCGTGTTATACTGCATGAGCAGAATGCCGTTCTGGGGCGCGCCAACCGCTTTCTCTCGCGGTTTGCCGATGTGCTGGCGCTGAATTTTGCCAATACCAAGGCTGTGCCGCGGGGCATAGCGGTGCGGGTAACGGGCAATCCGGTGCGCCCGGCCATTGCGGCGCTACATGGGCAGGGCTTTGCGCCGCCGCGTGAGCAGGTTGAATTGCTGGTGCTGGGTGGCTCGCTGGGGGCTAAATTATTCGGCACGCTGGTGCCAGAGGCGCTGGCGCTGTTGCCGGAAAATTTACGGCTACGGCTGAACGTAACGCAGCAATGCCGTACGGAAGAGCGCGAGCGGGCGCGGCAGATTTTTAAGTCCGCCGGCATTGCCGCGGAACTATCTCCGTTTTTTACCGATGTGGCGGCGCTGCTTGCCAAGGCGCATCTGGTGGTGGCGCGTGCCGGGGCTTCCAGCGTGGCGGAAATCGCCGTGGCTGGGCGCCCGGCTCTTTTCATTCCATTACCCACGGCCATTGATGACCACCAGCGCGCCAATGCCGATGCGCTGGCGGAGAATGGGGCGGCGCTGCGTTTGGACCAGGCGGGGCTCACCCCTGCAATTTTGGCTGAAAAGATTGAGACTTTATTGATGGATACTTTGGTTTTGCAAAAAATGGCGGACGCGTCCGCGGCCCAGGGGCGGGCGGATGCGGCGGCTGTGCTGGCCGGTTTGGTATGGGAAGGAGTGATGCCATGAGGGCGCTGCCGCTTTCCATCGGCCCGCTGCATTTTGTTGGTATTGGCGGCATTGGCATGTCGGGCATTGCCGAGGTGCTGCATGAGCTGGGGTACCAGGTGCAGGGTTCGGATCTTTCCGAGAATGCCAACGTGGTGCGGCTGCGCGCGAGCGGGATTCCAGTGGTGATCGGGCATGACGAAAAAAACCTCGGTGCGGCGCAGGTGGTGGTGATTTCCACGGCGGTGCCCAGAGATAATCCCGAGGTGGTGGCGGCGCGTAAAAAACTGATTCCGGTGGTGCGGCGCGCGGAAATGCTGGCCGAGCTGATGCGGCTGAAATGGGCCGTGGCGGTTGGCGGCACGCATGGCAAGACCACCACCACCAGCCTGGTGGCCGCTGTGCTGGAAGGTGCTGGGCTGGACCCCACCGTGATAAATGGCGGCATCATCAATGCTTACGGCTCCAACACACGGCTTGGCGCTGGTGAGTGGATGGTGGTGGAGGCCGATGAATCAGATGGCAGCTTCCTCCGTTTGCCTTCGGTTATCACGATCGTCACCAATATGGACCCGGAACATCTCGACCATTGGGGCACGAAAGAGGCGATGGAGGCGGGTTACCGCCAATTTGTTTCCAATATCCCGTTTTATGGTTTCGCGGTGCTGTGCATAGACCACCCCGCCGTGCAGCAGATGCTGCCTGCGCTGTCCGATCATCGTGTGATTACCTACGGGTTTTCGCCTCAGGCGGATGTGCGGGCGGAGCGGATCCTGTCCTCCAAGGATGGCGCGAATTTCGAGGTGCGGGTGGCCGACCGCATTTCTGGCCGGGCGCGGCGCATTGGGCCGTTCCGGCTGCCCATGCTGGGCAACCATAATGTGCAGAATGCGCTGGCCGCGATTGCCGTGGCCATTGAGATGGAAATTGACGAGCAGCAGATTAAGGCTGCCCTGGCGGGTTTTGCCGGCGTAAAGCGGCGCTTCACCAAAACCGGTGAGGCGGGGGGGATTACCGTGATCGACGATTACGGGCACCATCCGGTGGAAATTGCCGCGGTGCTGAAAGCAGCGCGGCAGGCTGGCGCGCGGGATGTTATCGCCGTGGTGCAGCCGCACCGTTATACGCGCCTGCAAAGCCTGTTCGATGAATTTTGCGCCTGCATGAACGATGCGGGCACGGTGATTGTGGCGGATGTGTATCCCGCTGGTGAGCACCCCATAGAGGGGGTTGATAAGGAGGCGCTGGTGGATGGTTTGCGTGAGCGCGGCCATCGCCAGGTTGTGCTGCTGGCCGACCCGTCGCATCTGGCCGAGATGGTGCATGCCATCGCCCGGCAGGGTGATTATGTGGTCTGCCTGGGGGCTGGCAGCATTACCCATTGGGCCGCTATTTTACCTGCCCAACTGACCGAGCTGCAGCGCGCGGCGAGGGGGCGGTGATGATGGCAACCACCATCCCCGGTGTGCGTGGGCGCATGCAGGAGAAGGTGCTACTCGCGCCGCTCACCTGGTTCCGTGTTGGCGGGCCGGCGGAATTTTTATTCCGTCCGGCGGATGTTGAAGATTTAAGCGCGTTTTTGCGCGATCTGCCGCTGGAGATGCCGGTGACCGTTATCGGCGCGGCTTCCAACCTTATTGTGCGCGATGGCGGCATTAATGGTGTTGCCGTTAAGCTGGCGCGCGGGTTTGGCGGCGTAACGGTGGAAGCGGATGGCATCATCGCCGGTGCGGCCGCGCTGGATATTACGGTTTCGGAATACGCTGCTGGGGCCGGGCTGGCGGGGCTGGAATTTCTCTCAGGGATTCCAGGCACAATTGGTGGCGCGGTGGCAATGAATGCGGGTGCCTATGGCGGTGATATGGCCGGGGTGCTGGATTGGGTCGAGCTTGTTACCCGCGCGGGTGAATTGCTGCGCATACCGGCGCAGGATTTGCGGCTTTCCTATCGTCACGCCAATTTGCCTGATGGCGCCGTGGTGGTGCGGGCGCGGCTGCGTGCGGCGCGGGGCGAAGCCTCGATGATTGCGGTGAAGATGGCGGAGATTAAGTCCAGGCGCGAAAGCAGCCAGCCGGTGCGCTCGCGCACTGGCGGCTCCACCTTTGCCAACCCGGATGGGCAGAAGGCGTGGGAGCTGATTGACGCGGCCGGGTGCCGGGGGCTGCGCCTGGGTGCCGCCCAGGTTTCTGAACTGCATTGTAATTTCCTGCTGAATCTGGGCGAGGCCAAGGCGGCTGAGCTGGAGGGGCTGGGGGAAGAGGTGCGGCGCCGCGTGGCGCGGACATCCGGCGTGGAGCTGCGCTGGGAGATTAAGCGGATTGGGGTAAAGGCGTAATGCGTGTTGCGGTGTTGCATGGCGGAATCTCGGCTGAGCGTGAAGTTTCATTGCGTTCTGGCGCGCAGGTCATCGAGGCGCTGCGTAGGGCGGGGTTCGAGGTGCAGCCTGTTGTGGTGGGCGAGGAGCTGGGCGCGCTGCTCGCCGCGCTGACGCCGAAACCCGATGTTGTGTTCAACGCGCTGCATGGGCGCTTTGGCGAGGATGGCACGATTCAGGGGGTGCTCGATTATCTTGGCATTCCCTACACGCATTCCGGCGTGCGGGCTTCTGCCCTGGCCATGGACAAGGCGGCGGCCAAGGCGGTGTTTTCCGCCGCGGGGCTGCCCGTGGCGCCGCACCGGATCATCGGTATTGCCGAACTGGCCGACCACGACCCGCTGCCGCCGCCTTACGTGGTGAAGCCGGTGAATGAGGGGTCCTCGGTTGGCGTGTCCATCGTGCAGCCGGGGGATAATAAACGCGCGGAGATTATCGCCAATTGGCATTATGGCCCGGCGATGGTGGAACAATATGTGCCGGGCCGTGAGTTGACGGTGGGCGTGCTGGAAGATCGCGCTCTGGTGGTGACCGAGATCATCTCGCATGAGATTTTCTACGATTACACCGCCAAATATGCCGCGGGCGGGTCGCGCCATCTGCTGCCCGCCGAAGTGCCGGAGCATATTGCTTCCGCTGCCAAGGACATTGCGGTGGCGGCGCACCGTGCCCTGGGGTGCCGTGGCGCCAGCCGCGCGGATTTGCGTTATGACGATGCAACGGGAAGGCTGGTGCTGCTGGAAGTGAACACCCAGCCCGGCATGACGCCAACGTCTCTGCTGCCAGAGCAGGCGGCGTATATGGGCATGGATTTCCCGGCCCTGTGTGCCTGGATGGTGGAGAGGGCGCAATGCCGCGAGTAGATGGCCTCAGCCAGTTGGATGCGATGCCGCCGCCGCGCCGCAATGCGCGTGGCAAGAAGCCGCCGCCCCGCCAGGACCGGTTAAGCCAGCGCGCGCTGTTTTTTCGCCGAGTCCGCAAAAGTATAAAACCCGGCCTTTGGGTATTGGGGCTTGGCGCGTTTTGCGTGGTGGGGGCGGAGCTGTTCCGCTCTCTGCCCGCCCCGCATCAGCAGAAAACGGCCGTCAGCGCGCCCGCCCCGGCGCCAGTGGTGACGCATAACCGCTTCGGCTTGGCCGCAATTTTGGCGGATTTGGGCCTGCGTATCACCAATGTGGAGGTGAGTGGCGCGGATAATCTGGCCCCCGCCGCGCTGAACGCGGCGATTGGCGTGAAACCAGGTGACCCTATTATGGGATTCTCGTTGAGCGCGCTGCAGGCGCGGGTGGCGCAGCTTGGGCCGGTGCAAAGTGTAACCGTGGAGCGGATATTGCCAGGCACGCTGCTGGTGCATGTAACAGAGCGTGACGCCTTGGCCATCTGGCAGACCACCGGCCATGGCATGCCGCAATTCGTGCTGATTGATAAGAACGGAAATGTAATAGCGGGCCAGAGCGCGGCGGAGGCGAAGCGGCGCGAGCCTTCCTTGCTGCTGCTTTCGGGTGCCGATGCCCCGAATTTTGCCGCGGCCTTGCTGGCGGAATTGAAAGCGGCGCCGGTAGTGCTGAAGCATGTGGTGGCGGCGCAGCGCGTGGATGGGTTGCGCTGGAACCTGATTTTGAAGGACCAGACCGTGGTGAAGCTGCCCAGCACGAACGAGGCGGCCGCGATCAATCAGCTCGCGGTGCTGCAAGCCTCGATGCAATTGCTGGACCGGCCAGTGGAAGATATTGACCTGCGCCAGCCCGGACGGCTGGTGGTGCGCCCCTACGCCCCGGCCGCGGATGCGGGCAAAGCGGCGGATGGTAAAACGACGGAGCCTGCCCATGAATAACATGACGCGCCGCCCGCCTGCGATGGACCACATGACCAAGCCGGATGATCCGGTGCGGAGCAGGAATATACGCTCCGGGCCATTTGGTGTGCTCGATATCGGGTCGTCGAAAATCACCTGCCTTATTGGCCGGGGGGAGATGGATGGGCGCCTGCGCTGCCTTGGTTTTGGCTGGCAGAAAAGCCGGGGCATAAAATCTGGCGGTATTGTTGATTTGGAAGAGGCGGAAAAAGCCATACGCGCCGCCGTGGGCGCGGCGGAGGACCAGGCGGATATGCGCCTGAAATCCGTGCTGGTAAATCTTTCCTGCGGCGCGCCGGAATCGCGTTTGTTCAATGTGCAATGGCCGGTGGATGGGCGTGCCGTGGTGGAGGACGATATTCGCCGTGTGGTCCGCGAGGCGCGCCACCGCGCCAGCGCCGAGGGCCGGGCCGTGATCCACGCCCAGCCGCTGAGTTTCGCCACGGACGAGACGGCGGGTGTGACCGACCCGCGTGGCCTGTATTGCGATACTCTTACCGCGCAGTTGCATGTTGTGGACGCGGGCAGCACGGCGCTGCGCACTTTGGCCGCTTGCTTGGCGCGGTGCGAGCTGGACATTGCCGCCCTGGTCTCTGCCCCGATGGCGGCCGGGCTGGCGGCCTTGGCGGGTGATGAGCGCGAGCTGGGAGCCATTGTTATAGATATGGGCGGTGGCACCACCACCTTGGCTGTGTTTTCCGAAGGCCAGATTCTGCACACCGCGCAGCTACCTGTCGGCGGGCATCATGTTACCACCGATATTGCCAAGGGCTTATCCACATCCATCGCCCATGCGGAGCGGTTGAAGGCGCTCTATGGCAATTGCCACAGCTCACCGGATGACCAGCGCGAATTATTGCCCGTGCCGCTGGTGGGCGAAGCGGAACACCAGATCGCGCAAATGCCGCGCTCGCATCTCATCGGCTGCATTAGCCCGCGCATCGAGGAGATTTTCGAGATGGTGAAGGACCGGCTGGAAACGGCGGGGCTGGGCAGGGAAGGGGCTTCGCGCGTGGTGCTCACGGGCGGTGCCTCGCAGCTTGGCGGCGTGCGCGAGCTGGCCTCGCATATTCTGGAGCGGCAGGTGCGGCTGGGGCGCCCTGGGCCGGTTATCGGCCTGCCGGATTCAGCGTCTGGCCCAGGCTTTGCCACGCTTGCCGGATTGCTGGCTTTTGCCACGGGCGATGGCCAGACCATGCACGACATTGATTTCGATGCCGAACGGGGCCAGAGCTGGTTCGGAAAAATCGTCGATTTTCTGAAAAATCGTGTTTGACATGAAAACGGAGCGTTCGTTACCGGTATTGGCTAAGGAGAGAATATAATGGTTTTGCACCTGTCGATCGACAAACCCACGCACACGGATTTCACCCCCCGCATCACGGTGTTTGGTGTCGGTGGCGGCGGTTGCAATGCCGTCAACAACATGATCCAGATGAACCTGCCTGGAGTCGATTTTGTTGTTGCCAATACGGACGCGCAGCAATTGCAGCGCTCCCTGTCCGAAAAGCGTATTCAGCTTGGGCCGCACCTTACCCAGGGCAATGGCGCTGGCGGACGCCCGGATGTTGGTAAGCTCTCGGCAGATGAGGCGGCGGAGGAGCTGGGCCGGCATCTGGAAAACACGCACATGGTGTTCATTACCGCCGGCATGGGCGGCGGTACCGGCACGGGGGCGGCGCCGGTCATCGCCCGCATGGCGCGCGAGCGCGATATTCTGACCGTTGGCGTTGTTACCAAGCCTTTTGCCTTTGAGGGTAAGCGCGACGTGCGCGCCGCTGAGGAGGGCATCATCGAGATGCAGGCCTATGTGGATACGCTGATCGTCATCCCCAACCAGAATCTCTTCAAGGTCGCCAATGAGCGTACCTCGTGGAAAGAAGCGTTCGAGATGGCCGATAATGTGCTCTATATGGGCGTGCGCGGCATTACCGACCTTATGGTGATGCCCGGCATGGTGAACCTGGACTTTGCCGATGTGCGCAGCGTGATGCGTGAGATGGGTAAGGCGATGATGGGCACGGGCGAGGGCGAGGGCGAAGATCGCGCCATCCGCGCGGCCGAGGCGGCGATTTCCAATCCGCTGCTGGAAGATACCAATATGAAAGGCGCGCGCGGCCTGCTCATCAACATCACCGGCAGCTCCGATGTTACCTTGTTCGAGATCGACCAGGCGGCGAACCGCGTGAAGGAAGAGGTCGATGCCGATGCCAACATCATGTTTGGTATGTCGCTGGATGAGACCATGGCGGGGCGGTTGCGCGTATCCGTGGTGGCAACCGGCATCGATTCTGTGCCTGCGGCCATGCCAAGCCTGAAAGTGGTGAATGGCGGCGAGCCGGTGCCGTTTCCGCCCGCCGTGTCTGGCCAGAATGTGAGCCAGCAGGGCGTTGGCCAAGCCCCGGCGGCACGCCAGGCTGGTTATGTGCCGGAACCCCCGGCTACACCGCTGGTGTCCAAGGCTTATGTCGACCGCGGGCATGAGATTGCGTTGGGCGCCCAGGAAATTGCCGCCCCGGCACATGCAGCACAGCCCCCGGCTGCCGCCGCAACGGCTGGGATGGTGGCGCAGATGGCCCAGCTTGCGCCCGTTGCGGTGCCGCCGCAACCCGCGCAACGCCCTTCCATGCGCCCTGCCGCGCCGGCCCACACCATGGCGCCCGCGCCAGTGCGGGTGCCAGAAACACCCAAGAGTGGTGGCAGTATTTTTAAGTCCGTGTTCGGGTTTGGCGGCGCCAAGCAAGTGGCCCCGGCCCATCCGCCGCAGCGGCAAGAGCCCGCCATTCAGCCCGAGCCGTATAGCGAAGTCCGCCCCGCTGTGCGCCCGGCGCAGATTGACGAGGTTGGCCTGGAAATTCCGGCATTCCTGCGCCGCGGCCAGTAAAGCCTGCTTTGTTGTGCAAAAAAGCCCCGCCAAAAGCGGGGCTTTTTTATGCGCCGAGAGTCTGGTTTTTTGAATCCACCGCAATATAGCGCCGCTCGCCGCTGGCTTTGTTGTACCAGACCTCAATCGCGCCGCCTTGTGTGGGGTCGAAAAAGCGCTCTCCTGTAGGTGAGAATCCCTCATTGGCGCTGGGACGCAGGTTTTTTTTGTAATGCGGTTCAAACACCGTGCCGATGAGCAGCACCGCGCCCAATATAAATGGCCCCAGCATTTCAGGCCCCAGCCCCAGTATTATGCCCAGGGCACCGGTAAGCACCAGCAGAGCGCCAAGCCCGAGCACAACCGCACGCAGCATCACACGGGGTCCAGAACCACGGCGGTGCCGTAGGCGACAACCTCGCTCATGGTTTGGCCGATTTCCGAACTGTCGAATCTCAGCATGACAATGCCATTGGCGCCCATAAGCCGGGCATTCTCCACCATCCTATCCACGGCATGGCGCCGCGCTTCTTCCAGCATGCGGGTATATTCCACAATTTCGCCCCCCACGATGGAGCGCAGCCCGGCCATGAAATTGCCGCCCAACCCGCGCGAGCGCACAACCACGCCGAAAACCTGGCCCAGGGTTTCCCGGACGTGGTGATTCGCAATGTTTTCAGTGGTTACGACGATCATTTGGCACCTCCTCTGGTTGATGTAACTGAGCATGGCGCTGGGCCTGCCGCAATGGTGTTGCGCCGGGGTGTTGCGCTGGGGCGCGGGTGGGAAGGATTTCTGTAATGCTGCTCTGCAATAATTTATTTTTATCAATGACTTATTTGGAAATAATCAGAAATAATGATTGACTGGCCGCGGTGCTTGGCCGCGCGATATAAAAGGCTTTGTTAATACGCTGGAGTCCCCATGTCGTCTTTGCGTGAAAGATACAGCTTGGCCATGGCGGCTCCTTCGCCACGCCGCACGCTTAAGGCGGAAATTTCGGCTGTTGGCCGTGGGCTGCATAATGGCACGGATGTGACCATGACGCTGAAGCCGGCGGCGCTGGGGGCTGGCATTGTGTTTCGCCGCGCCGATTTGGGGCTCGATATTCCGGCGCGCTTCGACTATGTGGCCGATACCCGGCTTTGCACGGTAATTGCCGCTGGAGCGGCAAAAGTGGGAACCGTGGAGCACCTGATGGCGGCGCTGCTCGCCGCAGGTATAGATGATGCGGTGATAGAGGTTGATGCTCCGGAATTGCCAGTCTTCGATGGTTCAGCGGCGCCTTTCCTGTTCCTGATCGAGAGTGCCGGTGTTACAGAACATGGTGGCGTAAGGGAGCGGCTGGAAATTCTGCGCCCCGTGCGGGTTGAGCAGAGTGGCGCCTTCGCCGAACTCCGTCCCCATCATGAGGGGAGTGCAGGGTTTGACGTCTCACTTTCCATAGAATTCGCGGCTGCGGCCATTGGCGCTCAGGCCTATCATTTCCATTTGTCAGGTGAGGGTTTCGCGCAAGAGATAGCCGCGGCCCGCACCTTCACGCAGCTTGGCGAGATAGAGGCGCTGCGCAAGGCCGGGCTGGCTAAGGGCGGCTCTCTTGCCAATGCCATTGTGGTGGATGGCGCCAAAATCATGAATCCGGAGGGGTTGCGCTTCCAGGATGAGTTCGTGCGCCATAAGCTGCTGGACGTGCTGGGCGACCTGGCTTTGGCCGGCGCGCCTATTTCAGGCCGCTTTATTGGGGGCCGTACAGGCCATGCGTTAAATAACCTGTTGCTTCGTACCTTGTTCGCCGATCAGGCCAATTACCGGCTGGTTAATGGTGCTTTCGCGGCACCTTTGCAGCTTACTGCGGCCTGAGCCGCGTAGAGCATTTTTTTACCATCCGCGCTGGTGGAGTTTATAATTTTCCGCTTTTATTATTTTCTGTGGAAAAACACTTGGAAATAGTATCCTGAATAAGCCAAAACAGGGCGTTTTCTTTGCCTGTCCGGCGGCTTAAGCCGCGATTATTGTATGGCTTGCGGGCGATGTTTTGGCCAAATCGATGTGTCTTTTACATTTGCCCGGCCTCTCCCGCCGTGCCAAGTAATCGGCAAGCGCCCGGGCTTTCCGGGGTGTGCTTTGGTGCTGGTTAAGGAGACGGGTTGAATGGATGCCGTGACGGATACGGTGACACTGACGCATTTGCAGCGTCTGGAAGCTGAATCGATCCATATTATGCGCGAGGTGGTTGCGGAAACGGAGAAGCCTGTGATGCTTTATTCCGTTGGCAAGGATTCCGCGGTGATGCTGCATCTGGCGCGCAAGGCGTTTTATCCCAGCCCGCCGCCTTTCCCGCTGCTGCATGTGGACACGACATGGAAATTCAAGGCCATGTACGAAATGCGCGACCGCATGGCGAAAGAGAGCGGCATGGAGCTGCTCGTTTACCAGAACCCGGAAGCCAAGGCGAAGGGCATCAACCCGTTCGATCACGGCCCGCTGCATACCGATATGTGGAAGACCGAAGGGTTGAAGCAGGCGCTGGATCTTTACGGGTTCGATGCCGCATTTGGCGGTGCGCGCCGCGACGAGGAAAAATCCCGCGCCAAGGAGCGCATTTTCTCGTTCCGCTCTGCCAATCACCGCTGGGACCCGAAGAATCAGCGCCCCGAGTTGTGGAATTTGTATAATGCCCGCAAGGCCAAGGGCGAGAGCATCCGCGTATTCCCCATCTCCAACTGGACCGAGCTGGACATCTGGCAATACATCCACCTGGAGAATATCCCCATTGTGCCGCTGTACTTCGCCGATAAGCGGCCGGTTGTGGAGCGCGACGGGCTGATCATCATGGTCGATGACGAGCGTTTCCCGCTGAACCCCGGCGAAAAGCCGGAGATGAAATCCGTCCGCTTCCGCACGCTGGGCTGCTACCCGCTTTCGGGTGCTGTGGAGTCCGAGGCGAAGACGCTGCCGGAGGTGATCCAGGAAATGCTGCTCACCACCACGTCTGAGCGCCAGGGCCGTGTGATCGACAAGGATGCTGGCGGTGCCAGCATGGAGAAGAAGAAGCAGGAGGGGTATTTCTAATGTCCGAAACGACCACAAAGGAAAGCTCCTACAAGACCGACGAGCTGATCTCGCAGGATATTGACGCATATCTGGAGCAGCATCAGCACAAATCCATGCTGCGCTTCATCACCTGCGGTTCGGTGGATGATGGCAAATCGACGCTGATCGGGCGCCTGCTGTATGATTCCAAGATGATCTTCGAGGACCAGCTTGCCGCTGTCGAAGCTGATTCCAAGAAGTTCGGCACGCAGGGCCAGAACATCGATTTCGCGCTGCTGGTCGATGGCTTGGCCGCCGAGCGTGAGCAGGGCATCACCATCGACGTGGCGTACCGCTTCTTCGCCACCGAGAAGCGCAAATTCATCGTGGCGGATACCCCCGGCCATGAGCAATACACGCGCAACATGGTCACGGGCGCCTCCACCTCTGAC
>JAJZFB010000092.1 GCA_021805545.1 Pseudomonadota bacterium
TACGCCTAATTCGAAGCGTTCTGTACGTATTCAAAGAAATACACCATAACGCTTCTCAACAATCATATGAATAGAGCAATGCCCTACCATCAATCATCATCCAGCCCCCAAAAGAACCAGTACCACACCCCGCCAAAGCAAAGAGCAGCAGAAACGCCACCAGCGTATCCCTTCCCAAACTATATAATTGTCAAAGATCAAAAACCCAAAGATCAAAACCATTGCTTCTAACCAGAGGCAAACAAAAAAGGCGCCGTTTCCGGTACCTTTCGTGTAGCCGCCGCTCGAAGCGTGGAGCGGCTTCTACTTCCGGCTGACCCCGGCTGTCAACGCATCGTCACACTCTTTTTCCGCGCCTGGCTTTCCACGGTTTTCCTGGGTTTTTCATTCAAAACCCCTTGCCAGACCGCTGTTTTTTGCATCGCAACATAATTGTCATGCATTTATCGCATGGCTCACAAACACGCACCCCGCGCAAACACTCCAGCAAAACCGCCAAAAACGCCCCGGCCTGGCCGTCCGGGGCGCACAAGCATTACGCCGCCTCGGCCAGATGCCCGCCAATCACCAGCCCCGCATCCGAGCCAGAAACAGTAACGGCTTCGCCATCCTTCACCGCCCCTTCCAGAATCAGCCCGGCCAGCGGGTTCTGCAAATTGCGCTGTATCACCCGCTTCAGCGGCCTGGCCCCGTAAACCGGGTCATACCCCGCCTCGGCCAGCCAGTCGCGCGCCGACTGGTCCAGCGCCAGATGGATATTCCGGTCCGCCAGCAACCGCTCCAGATGCTTCAACTGGATGGTGACAATACTCGCCATATCCACCCGCTGCAGCCGGCGGAACAGCACAATCTCATCCAGCCGGTTCAGGAATTCCGGCCGGAAATGCTCACGCACCCGCGCCATCACCCCGGCCTCGGCCAGCCGCACATCCTCGCCCTCATGCTGCGCGGCCAGAATATCGCTGCCCAGGTTCGAGGTCAGCACGATGATGGTGTTCTTGAAATCCACCGTGCGCCCCTGCCCATCCGTCAGGCGGCCATCATCCAGCACCTGCAGCAGCACGTTGAACACGTCCTCATGCGCCTTCTCAACCTCGTCGAACAGAATAACCTGGTAGGGCCGGCGCCGCACCGCTTCCGTCAGCACGCCGCCTTCATCATACCCCACATAACCCGGCGGCGCGCCAATCAGGCGGGATACAGCGTGTTTCTCCATGAACTCGCTCATGTCGATGCGCACCATCGCCCGCTCATCATCGAACAGAAACTCCGCCAGCGCCTTGGTCAGCTCGGTCTTGCCCACGCCCGTCGGCCCCAGGAACAAAAAGCTGCCAATCGGCCGCCCCGGGTCCTGCAACCCGGCCCGCGCCCGCCGCACGGCGTTGGAAACAGCCACCAGCGCCGCCTCCTGGCCAACCACGCGCTGGCGCAAATTATCCTCCATGTGCAGCAGCTTGGCGCGCTCGCCTTCCAGCATCTTCTCCACCGGCACGCCGGTCCAGCGAGAAACAACAGCGGCAATCGCCTCTTCCGTTACCGCATCATTCACCAGCCGCCCGTCATTCTGCTCGGCCAGTTTCTTTTCCAGCTCAGGAATGCGCCCATAAAGCAGCTCAGAAGCCCGGGCCAAATCACCCCGGCGCTGCGCCACCTCCACATCGTTACGCGCCTGGTCCAGCTGCTCCTTCACCTTCTGTGTCTCGGTCAGCTCGGCCTTTTCCGCCTTCCACTTCGCCGTCAGCTCGCCAGATTTCTCCTCCAGCTCCGCCAGCTCATGCTCCAGCCTCTCCAGCCGCTCGCGTGATGCCGCATCGGTTTCCTTCTTCAGCGCCTCGCGTTCAATCTTCAACTGAATCAACCTGCGGTCCAGCTCATCCAGCTCTTCCGGCTTACTATCCACCTGCATCCGCAACCGGCTCGCCGCCTCATCCATCAGGTCAATCGCCTTGTCAGGCAAAAATCGGTCCGTGATGTAACGGTTAGAGAGCGCCGCCGCCGCCACAAGTGCCGCATCGGCAATCCGCACGCCATGGTGCAGCTCATATTTCTCCTTAATGCCACGCAAAATGGAAATCGTATCCGCCACGCTCGGCTCATCCACAAACACGGGCTGAAAGCGCCGCGCCAGCGCTGCATCCTTCTCCACATGCTTGCGGTATTCATCCAGCGTGGTCGCGCCCACACAATGCAGCGCGCCGCGCGCCAGCTCCGGCTTCAGCAGGTTAGAGGCATCCATCGCCCCATCCGCCTTGCCCGCGCCCACCAGCGTATGCATCTCGTCGATGAACAGAATGATCTCGCCCTCGGCGGATTCTATCTCCTTCAGCACTGCCTTCAGCCGTTCCTCAAACTCGCCGCGGAATTTCGCACCCGCCACCAGCGCGCCAAGGTCGAGCGAAAGCACGCGCTTGTTGCGCAAACTCTCCGGCACGTCGCCATTCACAATGCGCAGCGCCAGCCCTTCCACAATCGCGGTCTTGCCCACACCCGGCTCGCCAATCAGCACCGGGTTGTTCTTGGTGCGGCGTGCCAGCACCTGAATCGTCCGCCGTATCTCCTCATCGCGCCCAATCACCGGGTCCAGCTTCTGGTCCCGTGCCAACTGCGTCACATCGCGCGCGTATTTCTTCAGCGCGTCAAATTGCTGCTCCGCCGTGGCGCTGTCCACCTTGCGCCCCTTGCGTACCTCGTTCACCGCACGCTCCAGCGTCTGGGCGGTAACCCCCGCCGCCTGCAGCGCCTTGCCCGCCGGCGTGCCGCTGGCGGCCAGCGCCACCAGCATCCGGTCCTGCGCCACAAAGGCATCGCCCGCCTTGGTGGCGGCCTGCTGTGCTGCATCCAGCACCCGCACCAAATCCGGCGTAATGCCCGGCTGCCCGGCGCCCGAGCCTTGCACCTTGGGGATTTTCCCCACCGCCTCATCCGCCGCGCGCTTGGCGGCAGCCGGATCGCCGCCCGCCATGCGGATCAACCCGCTGGCGGCACCCTCCTCATCATCCAGAAACGCCTTCAATAAATGCTCAGGCGTAATCTGCTGGTTATATTCACGCATGGCGATGGTCTGCGCCGCCTGCACAAAACCCCGCGCGCGCTCGGTGAATTTCTCAAAATCCATAAGTCAGCTCCTTTTTCGTCCCTCAATAGGCAACGTGCGGGCCTCGTCCCTCAATCGGCAACAAAGACCTTGCCAGCCCAATATGGGCAAGGCCATGATTTGCCTCAAGAGGTGAATGGAGGGCGAAGTACCGCGCATGAAGATCGAATCCCTCTACCGCTACCCCGTAAAGGGCCTGACCCCGGAACCTCTTTCCAGCGCCACGCTAACCCCCGGGCGCTGCATCCCGTTCGACCGCGCTTTCGCCCTGGCCCAGGGCGGCGCCAGCCTCGATATCGCGCACCCGGCCTGGATTTCAAAAGTGAATTTCCTCTGCCTGGCCAAAAACCCCGCCACGGCACGGCTGCGCGCGCGGTTCGATGCAACATCCAGCCTGCTGCACATCCACGACCCGCTGGGCGGCGACATCACCGCCTCCCCGTTTACAGCCGAAGGCAAGGCCGCCCTTACCACCTACCTCACCACCGCGCTGGGCGACGAGGCGCGCTACGGCGAAAATGGCGCGGCGCCGCAATTCCACCATTTCTCCGCCCACAGCTTTTGCGACCACAAAACCCAGGTCATCAGCCTCATCGGCCTTGGCTCCATCGCCGCGCTGGAACACGCCGTGGGTGCCCCGCGCGGCAAGCTGCGCTTCCGCGCCAATATCTACATCGAAAATATCGCGCCCTGGGCGGAATTCACGCTCCTCGGCAAAACCCTGCACATCGGCGGCACCAGGCTGCTGGTGCAGGAGCGCATAGACCGCTGCCCGGCCACCATGGTGAACCCGGAAACAGCGGAAAAAGACGCCAACCCGGTGAAGGAGCTGCGCGCGCATTTCGGCCATATAGACATGGGGGTTTACGCCAAGGTCATCGAGGGCGGCACGGTCCGCCCCGGAGATACTATAACCGTTTCCTGTTAATTCACGCTTATTCAAAAACAAAATCTATGAGTTTTTCCCCACCGCCGCGCGCCGCTCCGCCGGCGGGTAAAACCGTAAAATCACCAGCAGCAGCACAATTCCCGGCACAGCAGCAAAGGCCGCGGTAACAAAAAATGGAATAAACCCAATCTGCGCCGCCAGAAACCCGCTTGCCCCCGCCACCGTATGCAGCGCCAGCGGCGCCAGCGAGGAAAGCAGCGCATATTGCGTGGCCGTATGCTCCGGGTGGCACAGGCCAGACATATAAGAGAGAAACGCCGTATCGGAGAACGCATCGGTAAACGCCTCCACCGCCGCGATAATCAGCAATATATGCGGCAGATGCGGGTACAGCCCCAGCACCGGATACAGGCACAACGCCGCCACCTGCAGCATGGCCGTAAACAGCAGCGCCCGCCCCACGCCAATGCGCGCCACCAGCACCGCGCCCAATGCCGTGCCCGCCAGCCCGCAAGCCAGCGAGATCGGCCCGCTGGCCACCGCGATGGCGCCGCGGTTGAAGCCAAGCGAGGTATAGAAGGGTGCGAGCATCGTCGCCCCCAGCGCCCCGCCCAGGCGGAACAGCAAAATAAAGCCAATGGCCACCGCCGCCCCCCGGCGCGAGAGAAACTCCGTCAGCGGCTCCTTCACCGCCTGCACCAGCCGCGCCCTGAACCCGCCGGGCACGGGCTCGCGCGTCACTTCCGGCTCGGGCACCAGCCAGGCGGCAATGGGCCCCACCAGGGCCAGCAGCGCCATCAGCCCCACCGCCACATGCCAGCCGGTTTTTATAGATAACGCGATAACCCCGGCATTGGAGACCAGAAACGCCACGCGCCAGCCCCATACCTCGCCCGCCAGCGCCACCCCCTGCAAGCGCGGGGCAAAACTCTCAATGCGCCAGGCATCGATGATGATGTCCTGACTCGCTGAAAAGAACGCAACCAGCGCGCCCAGTGCCAGCGTGAGCACGACGCGCTGCCCCGGGTCGCTCATCGCCTCGGCCAGAATCGCCGCCGCCAGCGCCAGTTGCACCGCAATCAGCCAGCCACGCCGCCGCCCCAGGAAAAACGGCTTTACCTCATCGAACACCGGCGCCCAGACGAATTTCAACAGATAGGCAAGGCCGATATTGGCCGTCAGCCCAATCAGCCCCAGCGATACATGCTCGGTCGCCATCCATAACCGCAAAGTGGGGCCGGAAAGCGCCCAGGGCAGGCCGGAGGAAAAACCCAGAACGGCCATCAACCCCAGGTTTTTGGCCTCGGCGCGGGAGAAACGGGGCGGGGCGGCAGCGCTACTGATTGGCGGTATCGTTGATGTTATCGGTTTTGTTGAACACGCCGCCAGAGATATTCCCCTCATCTCCCGGCCGCATGCCCGGCAGGCACGCGCCCTGCCATTGCAAGGCGGAGGTCACGGTCATCGGTCCGCTCTTGGTGCCGTAAACCGCCTTCAAGCGCATGTTTTTCGCATCCACGTACACAAGCGTCTCGTGTATCTTCAACTCCCGGCCTGCATCACTGCACGTACCGGCGATGCTGTAATGGCCGCCGCTGCCGGAAATTTTCAGGCTGGAGCAGGCGCTCTCTCCGCTGGTGAAAAATTTCTGGTCATCGAGCGCGTCAACACAACTCACCGTCACCACATCCATGGCATGGGGCAAAGCCTGGCCATCCGGGCCGGTTACGGTTGTGGTGCTCTGCCACAAACCCGGCACCCGCGCGGGCAACTGCGCCGCCACAACCGGCGCCGCCATCAGGGTTGTCACCATTGCCGCGACTATGGCCGCCGGACGAATGCGCTTGCTCATACCCCTTCGTAGGCTGAACAGCCGATTCCAGGCAATCCGCGCGCGCTGAATTTTCAAAGTCAACCTCCTGTTTTGCCTTTGGGTACAAGGCGGTGGCCCCAGCCAGGGCAAAGCCGCTTGCGTGCCGCTTGCATGTTGGCACGGCGGGCCTACATTCGCCCAAAACCAGCACGGGAGAGAGCCATGTGGAAGAAAATCGCCGCCGGAATCGCCATCTTGCTCATCATGGTCGCCGCTGGCGGGTATTATTTCCTCTCCAACCTCAATTCGATCATCAGGGACGCCATCGGGCGCTATGGCTCCGAGGCCACGGGAACCCAGGTAAAAGCCGGCAATGTCTCATTGTCTCTCACCGCGGGCACGGGGGCCATCAGCGGCCTTACCGTCGCCAACCCGCCGGGCTACAGCATGCCTTATGCGCTCTCGCTCGGCCATATCGCCATCGCGCTCGACACGAGCAGCCTGGCCGGCAAAGGCCCCATCATCATCAACAGCATCACCATCGCGCAGCCGCAGGTGAGCTACGAGCTAAAAGGCCTCTCGCCCGTCAGCAATCTGGGGACCATCCAGGCTCATCTTCAAAATTTTGCCGGCAATGATGCCGCCGCGCAGCCCGGCGCCCAAGGCGGAATGCCAGCCCGCAAGGAAATCATCCGCAGCCTTACCATTACGGGAGGCCAGATCACCGCCCTGGCCCCAGCCCTGGCCAGCAAGCCGCGCACAGAGCCATTACCGCCCTTGCACTTCACCAATCTCGGCGGCCCGGACGGCGCCAGCCCGGCACAGCTTGGCGCGCAGATGCTCAACATCGTGCTCGCCAAGGCGGTCAGCGCGGGGGCAGCCTCGCTCATCCACCAAAGCGGCGCCGGCACCCTGCCGGTTAATGCCACCGGCATATTGCAAGGGTTGCTGGGAAAATAACCCGTATGCGCATAATCTTCACCCGGCGGGCTGGAGCCGGGGCGTGAGGGGTTGCCCCTCACCTCACTCCGCCAGCCGCAGATGGTAGCTCTTGGGCCGGGTCAGGGTCTCGTATCCCCAGCGGGAGAGCGTATAGCCGCGCCCTGTGTCCTTGGTGCCGACCCATGGCAGAGCGGGGTCCAGCGCGTCGCAGCGGTTGAGGAACACAGTGCCGGTGGCCACGCGGCCGCCGATGGATTCGGCGGCGGCCAGGTCGCGGGTGAAGATGGCGGCTGTTAACCCATAGGAGCTGTCATTCATCATGCGGATGGCGTCTTCATCACCCTTCACCTTCATGATGCCGACATTGGGGCCGAAAGTTTCCTCGGTCATGAAGCGCATGGAATGGTCCACATTCACCAGAATTTGCGGCGCCAGATAGGCGGTGCCCTGCGCATCGGCCTCGAAGCGGCTGGTATCGATAAGCGGCTTGGCGCCCTGGGCGATGGCGTCCTGCATTTGCGCGCGGATAGTGGCGGCGGCCTTGGCGGTGACCACGGGGCCGAGATTCGTATCCTGCTGCAGCGGGTTGCCCAGCCGGTAGGCGTTGGTGAAGTTGACGGCGTGCTCGACAAATTCGTCGTACACGCTCTCATGCGCGTAAATGCGCTCGATGCCGCAGCAGCACTGGCCGGAGTTGAAGATGGCGCCATCCATCAGCGTTTCGGCGGCGAATTTCACATCGGCATCCGGGCGCACATAGCCGGGGTCTTTGCCGCCCAGCTCCAGCCCCACGGAGATGAAGCGGTCCGCCGCGGCGCGCTGCACCAGATGCCCGGTGGCGACCGAGCCGGTGAAGTTGACGTGGTTGACGCGGCTATCCTTGATGAGCGCCTCGGCATCCTGGTTGGTAAGGTGCAGGTATTGGAACACGCCCTCGGGCAGACCAGCCTCGGCGAAGGCCTGGGCGAAGCGCTCGGCGCAGAGCTGGGTTTGCGGGGCGTGCTTCAGCACCACCGCATTGCCGGCCAGAATGGCGGGAACGACGGAATTGACCGTGGTGAGCAGCGGGTAGTTCCACGGCGCGATGACGAACACCACGCCCAGCGGCACGCGCTTGACATAGCGCTTGAAGCCGGGCTTCGGGCCGGGATCGAGATCGGCCAGGCCCGCCGGGGCTTCGTCGATCATGAACTGCGCGCGCTCGACGCAGGAGCGGACCTCGTTGGGGGTCTGGCTGATGGGGCGGCCCATGGACCAGGAGATTTCCAGCGCGATTTCATCGGTATGGCTCAGCAGCGCGGCGCAGAAGCGGCGGCAATAGTCCTGGCGCTGCTCCAGCGTGGTGAGCGCCCAGGCGGCCTGGGCTTTTACCGCGCGGTCGAAACTGGCGTTGATCTGCGCGGCGGAGGCGAAGGGGCGCTCCACATACACGCTGCCGTCAACGGGGGTGATGGTCTGTTGTACGTTCATGTTGTCTCTCCTGGTGCGCGCGTGTGCACCCATAGCTCGTGGCCCGCATAACAAATGCCGGCCAAGCATGCCGGGGTGAGAAAATACATGACCCTGAACAACAAAATAACCCCCAGCGCCTCGGCGGGGGGCAGGTATGCGGAAAGCCCGAGGAGGAGAACCGTGTCGAACACACCCACGCCGCCAGGTATGCCAGAAAACAGCCCGGTGCCGAACCCGGCAAGGTAGATACTGAGCACATGCATGTAGGAAAGCCCGGATGCGGCGGGCAGGAGGGTGTAGAGTATGGCGCAGGAGCTTGAGATGTCGGCACAGGAGAGCAAAATTTGCACGCAGGCCAGCCGCGCGCCCGGCAGGGCGATGGCGCGGCCAAATAGCCGCACGGAATCGCGCCCGCGCGATGCCACGGCGTAAGATATGGCAAGCCCGGCAAGTGCCGCGCCCGCCAGGCGCAGCGTAACCGGGGCGATATGGCCAAAAACAGGCACGGCGGCGGGGTCGGTAAGCAGCAGCAGCCCCAGCATGGTGGAAATACCAAGCGCGAAATTAGTGCCCGAGAGCGCCATGATGCGGCCAATGCCAGCGCTGGGCACGCCCCATTGCGCGTAAAGCCTGAAGCGTATGGCGGCGGATGAGAGCGCGGGCGCGCCCAGCACATGGCTGAGCGCATAAGCGCAGAATGATGCCAGGGCGATGCGGTGCGGGCGCAGGCGGGGGAATTTTTCGCTGCGCCGGGCGAAGATGATGCCCGGCACATCGTAAATGGCCATGATGCCCATGACGAGGCACAGCAGCAGGCCAGCCTTTACAAGCTGGTGGCGCGGCGTGCCGGCGAAGGCGGCCAGAACCTCGCCCAGCCCGACCTTGCGGAGCGCGTGGTGCAGCCCGGCCACCGCCCCCGCCAGGACCACGAGGCCCAGGACGGGGGGGAGGTATCGCAGGAGTGCTCTTCTGCGCGCGGCCAGGGCTCAGCCCCGGGCCAGCGCGCCTTCGATGAGGGCGATGCTGCGCTCCACACCGTAAAGCGCGATGAAGCCGCCGAAGCGCGGGCCTTCCGTGGTGCCGAGCAGCACCTGGTAAAGGCAGTCGAACCAGGCTTTGAGAGGCGCGAACGGGTGGCGCTTGCCGATGGCATAGACGAGATTTTGCAGCGTCTCCGCCGCCGTATCGCCGGGGTATTGCGCTTGTTCGCCCGCTTTCAGGCTTTCCGCCAAGTCCAGCAGCGCGCCGCGCTCTACCCCGGTGGGGGCGCGGTATTGCTTGGCGGGGGCCACGAAGTCGCGGTTATAGGCAATGGCGTAATGCACCAGCTCGGCCAGGAACGGGTAGGTCTCGGCATCGGCGCCGGGGATGTAGGCGCGGATGAAGCCCCAGAGCATGTCCGGGCTGTCGGCATTGATGACCGAGGCCAGGTTGAGCAGCATGGTGAAGCCGATGGGCGAACCAGCGCGCTCCGGCAGCTTGCCGGCATGGATGTGCCAGGCCGGGTTGTCGTGCGGTTTTTCCGCCGCGGGCAGGGCGGCGGCGGCGTTGATGTAGTCATCGGTCGCGCGGGGGATGACATCGAAAAACAGCCGCTTGGCGCGCTGCGGGGCATGGTACATGAACTGCGCCAGTGATTCCTTGGGCGCATAGGTGAGCCATTGCTCGATGGACAGGCCATTGCCCTTGGATTTCGAGATTTTCTGGCCCTTATCGTCCAGAAACAGCTCGTAGGTGAGGGTGACGGGCGGCTCCTTGCCCAAGGCGCGGCAGATGGCGGAGGAGAGCTTTACGGAATCGATGAGATCTTTGCCGGACATCTCGTAATCCACATCGAGCGCGTACCAGCGCATGGCCCAGTCGGCCTTCCATTGCAGCTTGGCGGAGCCGCCGGTTACCTCGGTCTCGTATTTTGTGCCGGTATCCGGGTCGGTCCAAAACACGGTGTTGCTGGAGGTGTCGATCTGCTCGATGGGCACCTGCATGACCACGCCGGTGCGCGGGTGGATGGGCAATATGGGCGAGTAGGTGGCGCGGCGCTCCGGCCCGAGCGTGGGCAGGATGATGTTGACGATTTCTTCGTGGTGGCGGAGCACATGCAGCAGCGCATCGTCGAACCGGCCGGAGCTGTAATAATCGGTGGCTGAGGCGAATTCGAACTCGAAGCCGAACGTATGCAGGAAGTCCTGCAGCATGTTGTTGTTATGCGCGCCGAAGCTCTCGAACTTGCCGAACGGGTCTGGGATGCGGGTGAGCGGCTTGCCGAGATGGCTTTGCAGCATGTCCTTGTTCGGCACGTTGCCGGGCACTTTGCGCAGCCCGTCCATGTCGTCCGAGAACGCCAGCAGGCGCGAGGGCAGGCCGGTGAGATCGGTAAAGGCCTTGCGCACCCAGCTTGTACGCGCCACCTCGCCAAACGTGCCGATATGCGGCAGGCCGGACGGGCCGTAGCCGGTTTCAAACAGAGCGTGGTCCTTGCCTTTCTGTTTCAGCCGCGCGGCAATGCGTTCAGCTTCACGGAAGGGCCAGGACAGGGTGGTTTGGGTGTTTTCGCTCATGATGGCTCTGCTCTAGAGCCGGAATTTGTTGCGGGCAACTGGCGCGGCCAGGGCGGTGCTCATGCCAGCGTGTATTCGGCCTCGGGCGTGTAGGTGGGCTGGTCTTTGCCCAGGAAGGAGCTGAACAAGGTGACATTGCCGGCCAGGATGGGCGCGGAGCGGTAGAGATTATGCGCCTGCACGAAGCTGGTAAGCGCGGGGGTTACCGGCTGTTCCATGCGCGCCAGGGTAACATGGGGGGTAAATTTGCGTTTATCCGGCGGCAGCCCCACGCGCATCAGCGCGTTTCCCACCTTGCTTTGCAGCCGGGCCAGGTCGGCATTGCGCTCCACCCCCACGTAAAGCGTGTTCACGCGGCCGTATTTTTCGAACCAGCCCAGCCCGCCAAGGGTGAAGCTGAAGCTGCGCCCGCGCAGGCTGGCCAGGGCATGGTCTATTTCCTCGGCCTGCAGGCGGTTGGCCTCGCCGATGAAGCGCAGGGTGAGGTGGAAATTATCGGTGGGCACCCAGCGCGCGCCCGGCAGGGGAAAGGACAGATCGCTGAGTTCCTCTTTGGTCTCCCAGGGGAGATCGAGCGCGACGAATAAGCGCATGGGCGGTGCCCTTTACTATTAGAGGTCAGCGAATCGCCTGTGGAAATTGTGCCGCACGGGGCTTTGCTGGGTCAATGTTATTTTTTCTGCCGCTTGCTGGGGGGTGGCGGGCAGCCACGGTTGGCGCCTGCACCGTCATCGCCACGCTGCGCTCGCGATGGCAGGGGGAGCAGACTTTCAGAGTGGCGCGCAGGCGGTGTGCAGCCAGGCGCGTTCAGGCGCGGGCAGATGCGGGGCGAGGGTTGCTTCCACATGCGCGTGGTAGGCGTTCAGCCAGGTTAGCGCATCGCTGGGCAGCAGCGCGGGGGTGATGAGCGCGCGGCCGAACGGGACCAGGGTTAGCGGCTCGAAGCGAAGGAATGGCTTGCGCGCGGCGGAGACATTGGCGGGCTGCACCAGCATCAGGTTTTCCATGCGCACGCCATAGGCGCCCGGCAGGTAATAGCCCGGCTCGTTGGAGAGGATCATGCCGGTTTGCAAGGGCACGGGTTTGGCGGCGCGGGAGATGCCGGCCGGGCCTTCATGCACCGAGAGATAGGCACCCACGCCATGGCCGGTGCCGTGGTCGTAATCCAGCCCGGCGCGCCACAGCTCCTGGCGGGCCAGCACGTCGAGATGCGGGCCGGCCACGCCTTCGGGGAACACAATGCGGGCGAGCGCGATATGCCCGGCCAGCACGCGGGTGACATTGGCCTTGATATCCTCCGGGGCTTCATCCGGGCCGGTCCAGAGGGTGCGGGTGATGTCTGTCGTGCCGTCCAGATACTGGCCGCCACTATCGATCAGATAAACCTCGTTGGGCTTGATGGGGCGGTTGGTGGCTTCCGTGACGCGGTAATGGATGATGGCGCCATTCTCGCCCGCGCCGGAAATGGCGGGGAAGCTCTCGCCGCGGAATTTGGCGCCGTCTGCCCGGAAGGCACGGAGTTTGGCGGCGGCGGAAAGCTCCGTCTCGTTTTTGGCGGTGGAAAGCCAGGCGAGGAATTTCACCATCGCCACGCCGTCGCGCAAATGCGCGGCGCGGGCGCCGTGCTGCTCGGCTTCGTTCTTGCAGGCGCGCGGCAGGGCCACCGGGTCTGGTGCCTCGGCGATTTTGGCGCCCAGCCCGCGCAGCGCGGTTTGGAACCAGGCGGGCATGGAGGCGGGGTCGTAGCGCATTGTTTTGCCAGCAAACGCGGCCAGGGCGGCTTGCATGGCGGCGCGCCCGGCGGTTTGCACCTCTGGCCCCAGATGGGCCAGCAATTCGGGCGTTATTTTCTCCGGCGCCATGAAGAGCGTGGCGGCGGCATCGGCGTAGAGCAGCGCATAACCCAACGCGAAGGGGCAGAATTCCAGATCGGCGCCGCGAATATTGAACAGCCAGGCAAGGGAGGCGGGATCGGTGAGGATGGCGGCGTCCTGCCCGGCCTCGCGCAAGGTTGCGGCCAGGCGGGCGCGCTTGGCGGCTGAGGATTCACCCGCGAAGGCCTCGCCATGCGGCACGGCGGGGGCCAGAGGCGGGGCGGGGCGGTCTGCCCAGATTTCATCCACCGGGTTGTGCGCCACGGGCACCAGCGTGGCGCCGGTGAAGCGCCTTAGCCCCTCTGGGCTGATGAGCCAGGGGTCGTAGCCGATTTTCCGCCCGGCGGCATTGGCCAGCAGCCAGGCCTCGGGCTTGTCCTCGATGATGTGGCGGCGCTCCCACAAGGCGGGGTCGGTTTCGTGCTCCATTTGCAGCGTGTAGCGGCCATCGGAGAACACGGCGGCTTTTTCCGGCAGCACGATGGCAAGGCCGGCGCTGCCGGTGAAGCCGGTGATATAGGCCAGGCGCTCGGCATTTTCGGGCACGTATTCGCCCAGATGCTCATCGGCGCGGGGGATGATGAACCCGTCCAGCCCGGCGCGCGCCAGGGCTTCCCGCAGCCGGGTTAATCTCGTCTTATGTTCTGAGGTCATACCTCACCCCTTTGCATGCGTCCCAAGCGGGTCTGCCGCGCGCCGCCCGGCGCGCGAAAACCCCCGTTCTGGAGTATATGAGTGCCCGTGGCGCCGGGCAAAGGGTCCGCCGCCCAGGGTGCTGCTGGGTCGCAGTGAAACGGCCGCCCGTAAATTTAATCAGGTGTATTATGTCTTCGACGATTAGGAACCAGACCGCCTTGAGCAGGGTGGAGTCTCTGGTTTTCGCCCGGCACACGCCCCGCGTGGCTGCCGAACGCCGCTCCACCCTGCTCGATGGTCTCCGCCGCTGGCGCCAGCGCCGCGCCGCGGAGGATGAGCTGAATGCCCTCTCCGACCGCAGCCTGGAAGATATCGGGCTGACGCGCGAGGATATTCCCCGGATTGTGCGGGGTTGATGGAAAAGGGGCCGTAATGGCCCCTTTTTTGTTGCGGATTTTTTGTTGCGGACGCCGGCAGCCTGCTACGCCACGGCCTTGGCGGCAAAGCCGGTGGCGGCGAGCAGGGCGGCGTCCATCCCCAGGGCGAAGCCCAGGCCGAAATGGCTGGCGAGGCCGCCGATGAGCACGGGGCCGATGAGGAACCCGGCATAGCCGATGGCCATGATGGCCGGGGCGGCGTGGCTGGCCGCCATGCCCGGCACGCGCGCGGCGGCGGAGAACACCAGGGGCGCGATATTGGCCGTGCCCAGCCCCACCAGGCCGAAGCCCAGAACACCGGCCCAGCCATTGGGGATGAAAATGGCGATGCCAAAGCCCAGCACCGCCAGCGCGCAGCCCAGCCGCATGATCTGGGGTTTGCCGAGCCGCGCGGCCACGCGATCGCCCAAAAACCGCGCGCCTGTCATGGCCACGGCGAAGGCGGCATACCCCAAAGGTGCCGATACAAGCGGCATGGCACGGTTGAAATGGAGATAAACGGTGCTCCAATCGGTGGCCACGCCCTCGGTGGTGAAGCAGGTGAAGCAGCACAGGCCAAGACTGAGAGCGGCGCGGTTGGGCCAGGCGAAATGGCGTTCCGGCGGGGCGGGATCGCCCGCGCGGCCAACCAGCCCGCTTGTGGCGGTGAGCATGGCGAGCATGGCCATAGCCGCCAGGGCCGAGCAGGCCGGATAACCCAGATGCAGCCGCAGCAGCAGCACGATGGCCAGCGACACGCCGAGCGTGCCAGCACTGTACCAGCCACTAAAGCCAGACATTTGCAGCCGTCCGGACTGGCCTTCCACCACAGCGCCCTGCACGTTCAGGGCAATATCCATAACCCCAAACAAGGCGCCATAGATGAAGAGCAGCACAATGAAGGCGGCAACACTGGGCGCAATGGCCAGCACCGGCATAAGCAATGCCACACCCAGCCCGCCCGCCGCCAGCGTGGCGCGGCTGCCAAACCGGGCAATGGCCATGCCGGCGAAGGGCATGACCAGAACACCGCCCAGCCCGCCCGCGAGCAGCACCAGGCCCAGCGCGCCATCAGCAAGCCCAAAGCGGATTTTAGTAAAAGGCGCGGTGAGCGCCCAGACGGAAATACCAATCCCCGCCATGGCGAAAATCAGCCGCATCCGCGGTAGCGGGGCGGGCATTACAACGCCTTTGCGGGCGGTTCCGGGGCGGCGGGCGGCATTTCCAGCTTGAACACGCGCTGCTGGCCGAGCGGGATGACGATGCCCTGCTCCGCGAAACGCTGCTGCACGCGGCGGTAAAATTCGCGCCGCACGGCATAATGCTGGCCGGGGCCGGTGCGGATTTGGGCGGAGATGACGAGGCCCAAATCGCCGAAACTATCCAGCCCGAAAATTTGCAGATCGTCGCGCATCATCGCGCCCCAGGCCGGTTCGGCCCGCATCTCGTGCCCTATACCGGTAAGCACGGCGCAAACGCGGTCCACATTCTCATGATAGCTCACCGTGATGGAGAGCTGCGCGTTGCTGAAATCGCGCGTGGCGTTGGTGACGATGGTGACGGATGAAAAGGGGATGATATTGACCGAGCCATCGGAGGCGCGCAGGCGGATGGTGCGGATGGAAAGCCGCTCCACCGTGCCGCTTACCCCCGCCAGCGTGACCACATCGCCCACCTGCACGGCATCTTCCAGCAATATGAACAGGCCGGTGATAATGTCCTGCACCAGCTTCTGGCTGCCAAAGCCAACGGCGATGCCCGCAATGGAGGAAACGGCGAGCAGGCCGGTGGTGTTGACACCAATTTGCGACAGCCCGGCCACGAGCGCCACCGCGAAGATGAGCGTGCCCGCGGCGGCGCGCAAAATGGGGGCAAGGGTGCGCAGCCTTGTGGCATGGCGGCTGCGCCCGGTTGCGGTGAGACGCTCGATACGCGCAGACAGGGTGTAATTACCCGCCTCCCACAGCCCGAGCGCGATGGCCGTGGTAATGAACAGCGAGGACAAGGCGCTGATGAGCGCCTGGCTGATGGTATTGTGATGCAGCCAATACAGCGCACCCAGCCCCCAGCCTTGCATAACCGCGAACAAGGCGGCGATGCCAATGGCGGCGCGCAGCAAAAAGCCAATGAGCGGGCTGTACGCGCGGGCGCGGGTGGCAAGGTTGGGAAAGCGCGATTGGGCCGGGTCGGCAAACAGGCGGTCCAGCATTATGCCGCAAGCGCCCCAGGTGGCGCGGGCGATGATGATGGTAATGACAACCACCAGCACCGCGCGCAGCAGCACAAAGAAGGCATTATGCACGCCGCCCGCCCAGGCCACCCAGAGCGCCAGCACGTAGAACAGCGCGGCATAATGCCACCAGCGGCCAAAGCGCGCGCGCAGCCAGGCCACGGTGCCGGTGCGCGAGGTGCCGCCCGCGATCCAGGCACCCACCACATGGCGCGATCGCCAAATGCCAACCGCGGCTTCGAGATGCACGGCCAGCACGGCGATGCGCTGGAGCACCTCTATGCCCGTGTGCGGCAGGCCCAGGATTTCGGCGCAGGCGAGCAGTGCCCAGGAGATGAAAATGGTGGCGATAATGACCAGCAATCCGCGCATGACCAAAACGGCGCGTGCCGTGGGCATGGTGAACAGGCGCAGCGGCGGGGCGGCGGGGCTGAGCAGGAAACGCCCGGCCTCTTGCGCCAGGCGGCCAAACAGATAGGCATTGGCCGTGCTGGTGGCCGCCAGAACCGCCCCGTGCTGCGCCGCGAGCCCGGCTGAGAGGCAGAGCTGCACGGTAACGATGAAGGCGGCCAGCGGGAGCAGTGCCAAAGCGAATTTAAGCAGAGCGAAGGCCAAACGGCGCAGCCATGCGCGCAACGAGACATAGCGGCCGGCTTGCGCGGCCTGGCGCGGTGTTTCCGGCGTGGGCCGGCGCTCATTGCTGCGCGGCCTGGCCCACAGCGCGCAAAGCCGGGCAGGGCGGCGCAACGCCAGCCGCAGCGCGGCATCCAGCAGGGCCGCAGGCAGCACGATGGTGAGCAGCGCCTGCAGGATGGCCCAGGCCTCTTCCTGGCGGCTGGGGCTATTGTAAAGGCTGTGCAGCCAGGCCGAAATTTCCGTGAGATTGGTGGAGGCGCGAACCGCGCCGGTAAAGCGGTGAAAGGCGCGCACAGCCTGGTTACCCGCCGCGCCGGAAATGAAGAACCCGAGCTGGCCTGAGCCGAACGGCATGGGCTCTGGCCCATTGGCGGCGGGCGGCGATGCGGTGGCGCCGGTAAGGGTGGCCAGGGGTGAACCCGGGATAATGGCCGGTGCCGCGGGAAGGGCCACGCTTTTGGCGGCGGGTAATATGCCAGGCACGGTGGCGGCCTGGCTCCAGGCCGGGGCCACGGCGAGGGCCAGGATGAAAAACACGAGAAGGGCTGCACGCATGATGAATAAGCCTGAGTCGTGATTGGCGGAGAAGTCAACCGGTGGCGATAGGCAAATGCCTGGGCTGGTTTATATAGGGGGCATGAAAATAATTCTGATGGTGCTGCTGGCGCTGGACATGCTGGCCGTGGTGGGGGTGATGCTGGCAGGGGTGTTTGGCATGACGGCCAAAAACCACGACCCGCGCAAATCCAACCAGCTGATGCGCTGGCGCGTGACGCTGCAGGCCGTGGCGGTGGGGCTTGTGGCGGCGCTGCTGCTGGTGGGCTGAGCCATGGCAAAGCGGCCCTTCCGGCAGGTGGATGCGCTTCCACCCGGCCGCCAGAGCCGCGCGCATGTGGCAAATGCTCCGGCGGCGTTTGCATGATTTGCGTTGAGGGCATGCTGGCGCTGTGAACAGCGATTTATTCGGCCCGCCGGAACTGCCCGGGCTGGGTTACTTACCCGGCTTTGCGCTGGCCGATGAAGCGGCGCTGCTTGCGGCGGTGGAGGCGGTTTCTGTTACGTCACCGTTCCGGGTTATGGCAACGCCGGGCGGGGCCAGGATGTCTGCCGCCATCAGCAATTGCGGCGCCGCGGGCTGGGTGAGCGATAGGCGCGGCTACAGGTATGAGCGTTGCGACCCGTTGACCGGCAAACCCTGGCCGGACATGCCGGAGGTTTTGGCCGGGCTTGCCAAACGCGCGGCGGCGGCTTGCGGGTTTGCGGCATTCGCCCCGGATGTGTGCCTGATGAACCGCTACGCGCCGGGCGCCAAGATGGGGCTGCACCAGGACCGCGACGAGCGGGATTTTTCCGCGCCGATTGTCTCTGTCTCGCTTGGCCTGCCGGCGGTGTTTTTATGGGGCGGGGCAATGCGCACGGGCAAAACCGCGCGGCTGGCCCTGCAAAGCGGCGATGTGGTGGTGTGGGGCGGTGCGGCACGGCTGTTTTTTCACGGTATTGCGCCCATAAAGCCGGGGCTGCACCCCAGGCTGGGGGCGGTGCGGCTGAACCTGACCTTCCGGCAGGCTTTATAGCCCACACCGCGTGTGTTTAATATAATTGTTAGATTTATGAGCCTCTTGAGCGTTTCGCGCCTTCGATGGCTGGTTTGCGGCGGGATTCTGTTGATGGGTTTAATATTTTAAACTATAGCTGCGCCCCAAGGGTCGAAACCGCCAAGGGCCGCCGGCCGCGCGGACCCCTGTTAACAGGAGAACAACATGCTCGTCGGCTTGCCTCGTGAGATCAAGAATAATGAGTTCCGCGTCGGGCTGACGCCTGCCTCGGTGCGCGAATTGAAGGCGCATGGCCATGAAATTCTGGTGGAAAGCGGGGCGGGCCTTGGTATTGGCGCGCCGGATGAAGCCTACACCAAGGCTGGCGCCAAAATTGTGGATACCGCCGCGGAGGTTTTCGCCCGCGCCGATATGGTGGTGAAGGTGAAAGAGCCGCAGCCGCAGGAATGCAAGATGCTGCGGCAGGGGCAGATTTTGTTCACCTATCTGCATCTGGCACCGGACCCGGAGCAGGCCAAGCTGATTGAGGCCTCCGGCGCCATTGCCATTGCCTATGAAACCGTGACCGATAATGCCGGGCGCCTGCCGCTGCTGGCCCCCATGAGCGAAGTGGCCGGGCGCATGGCCGTGCAGGTTGGCGCTGTTTCCTTGCAAAAAGCCAATGGCGGGCGCGGCGTGCTGCTGGCCGGCGTGCCGGGCGTGCCGGCGGGCAAGGTGGTGGTGCTGGGCGGTGGCGTGGTGGGCACCAATGCCGCACGTATTGCCATGGGCATGGGTGCTGATGTGACCATCTTCGACAAATCCATTCCCCGCCTGGCGCAGCTTGATGATTTGTACGGGCCGCAGTTGAAGACCTGCTACTCCACCGCCGAAGCCGTGGAAGACGCCGTGTTTAATGCCGATATGGTGATTGGCGCCGTGCTGATCCCCGGTGCCGCCGCGCCGAAGCTCGTCACCCGCGCCATGCTGCCGCATATGCGCCCCGGCGCCGTGCTGGTGGACGTGGCCATAGACCAAGGCGGATGCTTCGAATCCAGCCACCCCACCACACACTCCGACCCCACCTATATTGTTAATAATGTGGTGCATTATTGCGTGGCCAATATGCCCGGCGCCGTGGCCCATACCTCGACCTACGCGCTGACCCAGGCCACCCTGCCCTACGCCCTGAAGCTGGCGGATAAAGGCTGGCGCGCGGCGCTGAGCGATGACAAAAACTTCCGCAACGGCCTGAATGTTGCCGAAGGCAAGATCACCTTCGCCGCCGTGGCCGAAGCCCTGGGCCAGCCCTACCACGCCGCCGAGCGCGTGCTGGGGCTTGCGGCTTAAGGCCGAGCGTTACGGGAGTGACCCGCAGGGGGAACGCTGTCCCCCCTGCACCCCCCAGCTAAGGGTCACAGACCCTTAGCTGGGGGGTGCAGGGGGCAGCGCCCTCTGGGGTAACACCGTAACATTGGCTTTTAGCCCGTAAAATCCACCAGCGCGGCGAAGCCGGTTTCGGTGCCGAGGGCGAGGTGGCTGCCTGTGCTGCTCCAGGCGAGGGCGGTTATGGCGCCGCGGCCGGGGCCGCAGAGGGGGAGGATTTGGCCTTGGTTGATGTGGATGAGCAGGGTGAGGCCGGTGTCGAATCCTGCTGCCACCACCTCGTGGTCTGGGTGGCAGGCGATGCGGCGGACGATGCCATCGCCCATGCCGAGCTCGGTGGGGGCTTTGCCCATGGGGCCGCCGCCGAAGAAAGGCCAGAGCACCACGCTCTCGGCCCCGGCGGTGGCGAGCCAGCGGCCGGATTTGGTAAAGCCCAGGGACTCGGTTTTGGCGGGGTAGCCGGACATGCGCATGTGCTTGCCTTCCGGCAAGGTCCAGCCATGCAGTGCGTTTTCCTGCATCGAGGTGACGATGGCTTCGTCTTTGGGGTGCATGACGATGCCGGTGTGGCTGCCTTTCCATTCCAGCACGCGCGGGGCGGAGTTGGAGCTGGTGAACCAGAGTGACGCGCCGTTATAATGCGAGGTGGCGAGGCGTTTACCTTTTGCATCGAAGGTGAGGCCGGAAACGGTGGCGTTGTGGGTTAGCTCGCGGAGCTTTTCGCCATTACCTGTGAAAAGATGCACGGTTTTGCCCACGGCGGCGGCGATGAGGGGCGTTTTGCCCGCGAAAGTAGTGGTATGCCCGACCCATTTGGAGCCGAATTTGGCGATTTCAGAGGCCTCTTCCGCAACATGCATGAGCCGCCCGTCATCGCCGCCGGCGATGAAGCCGGTTTTGGGGTGGGGGCTGAGGCTGAGCGTGGCGCCATTATGCGCGCTGATGGGTATGAAATTGCCGCCGCGCCGCACTGTGCCATCGCCCAGGGCGAAGCCGGCCTGGCCTTGGGGTGAAAAACAGGCGGCGGTGACATAGGCGCCGAGTTGGGCGGTCTGGCCACGGGATTCCAAGAGCTTATCGAGATCTTCCATGCCATGCTTGTGCCGCATCAGCACTATAACCGGCAAGTCCCCTGCTGGCTGCATAATTATTCATAAAAATTCCTTGTAAGCACTCTTGCATCATGCGAGAATTGACCATGGTTTTTGCGGCTCCACCAATTGCTGCGCTTAATCTGCACGCAGAGATGCTGGTTCTTTGCGCACGCATAGGTTTTAGCCCGCCCCGCATCTGAAGCTCGCCTTACATCCCACAGGCGGGCGTATTCGCGTTTGCGCATATGTTACAGATACGGAGGAAGACATGCTTGATATTCATGGTTCCGTGGATTGGCAGGGGCTTGATGCCGCACACCATCTGCACCCCTTTACCGACCACAAGGATTTGCATGCCCGCCGCGTGCGGGTGATTACCGATGCCGATGGCGTGTTTTTGCACGATGCCGATGGCAACAAGATACTCGACGGCATGGCCGGGCTGTGGTGCGTGGCCGCCGGTTATGGGCGCAAGGATTTGGTGGAGGCTGCCGCCACGCAGATGGCGAAGCTGCCCTACTACAATACGTTCTTCAAAACCTCTAACCAGCCGGCCATTTTGCTGGCGCAAAAGCTGGCGCAGATTGCGCCGGAGGGGATCAACCACGTTTTCTATGCGTGTTCGGGGTCCGAGGCGGTGGATTCCGCGCTGCGCACCGCGCGCGTGTATTGGCAGACTTTGGGCAAGCCGCAGAAGAAGATCGTGATTGGCCGGGAATATGGCTATCATGGTTCCACCACGCTGGGGGCTTCGGCCGGCGGTATGGCGGACATGCACCGCCAGGCGGGCGATATGCCGAATTTCGCGCATGTGCTGCCGCCTTACTGGTGGGGCAAGGGCGGGCAGATGAGCCCGGAGGAATTTGGCGTTTATGCCGCGCGCGAGGTGGAGAAGAAGATTCTCGAGCTGGGCGCCGGGAATATCGCCGCCTTTATTGGCGAGCCGATTCAGGGTTCGGGCGGTGTGATTATTCCGCCGGAGACGTATTGGCCGGAGATCAACCGTATTTGCAAGCAGTATGATATTCTGCTGATCGCCGATGAGGTGATTTGCGGTTACGGGCGCACGGGCAAATGGTTTGGCTCGGATTATTTCGGGATCAAGCCGGATATGATGACCACCGCCAAGGGGCTGACCTCGGGTTATGTGCCGCTCTCGGCCTTGCTGGTGCATGACCGTATTGCCGAGGTGATGATTAACGAGGCGGGTGAATACTACCATGGCTTCACCTATTCCGGGCATCCGGTTTCCTGCGCTGTGGCGCTCAAGAATCTGGAAATTATCGAGAATGAGGGGCTGATTGAGGGGGCCGCGCGCAAGGGCGAGATTCTGCGCGCCGCGCTCCGCGAGGCCCTGGCCGATAACCCGATGGTGGGCGAGATTCGCGGCGTGGGGCTGATTGGCGCCATCGAGCTGACCGCGGATAAGCGCACGCGCCGCTTTTTTGAGAAGAATGGCCGCGTGGGCACGATCTGCCGCGATTTCTGCATCAATAATGGCGTGATCATGCGTGCCACGCGCGACACCATGCTGTTCTCGCCGCCGCTGACCATTACGGAAGATGAGATTGCGCTGATGGTGCGGCTGGCCAAGAAATCCTTCGAGCAGACCTATGAGAAGGTGAAGGACGAGGTGGCATCGTGAGTCCGGATTCGATGATGGGGCCAGGTGAAGACCTGGCCACCAAAGCCGCCCTGATGGCGCAGAGCGATTATGTGGAAGCCTTTGTGGTGGACGTGAACGGCGTGCTGCGCGGCAAATGGCTGCAGCCCGATAAGAGCAAGGTGCTGCTGGGCGCCGGCATGGCCATTCCGCGCTCGGTGTTTTTGCTCGACATCTGGGGCAATGACATTCTGGATGGCGGCATCGCGCATGAAACGGGCGACCCGGATGGGCTGTGCATGGCCGTGCCGCATACCATTACGCGCATGGGCTGGGCCGAGGGCAATGTAACCCAGGCGCTGCTGACCATGCGCGAGGCCGATGGCGGGCATTTCTTCCTGGACCCGCGCGGTGTTTTGGCGAATGTGCTGGCCCGCTACAAGGCGCTGGGGCTGGCTCCGGCGCTGGGGGTGGAGCTGGAATTCTACCTGGTGGTTGCCGACAAGCATGGCGGTTTGAAAATTGCCCCGCGCGGCGCCGATGAATCCGGCTGGCGCGGCTGGCATGTGGATACCGAGGGGCTTGGCGAAATCCGTGAATACGAGCCGATTTTGCGCGAGATGATGGCCTGCGCGAAAGTGCAGGGCATTGCGCTGGAGACCCTCGTTTCAGAAAACGGGCCGGGCCAGTTTGAGGTGACGCTGAAATATTCGTCCGACGTGATGCGCATGGCGGATAATGCCACGCTGTTCAAGCGCACCATTAAAGAGATTTCGCGCAAGCATGGGCTGATTGCCACCTTTATGGCCAAGCCTTACGGGCATTGCGCGGGGTCTGGCATGCATGTTCACATGTCGGTAAAAGATGCGGCGGGGCAGAATATTTTCGCCGGCACCCCCGAGCGTGGCTCGGAGCGTATTTACCATGCCGTGGGCGGCATTATCCGCGCCATGCCGGACACGATGATTACGCTGGCGCCACATGCAAATTCTTACCGCCGCTTCGCGCCCGGCGTGCACGCGCCCACCTATGGCGATTGGGGGCATGATAACCGCATGGCAGCACTGCGCGTGATTACCGCGGAGCCTGACGCCACACGGCTGGAGCACCGCGTGGCCGGGGCGGATTGCAACCCGTATCTGGCCTTTGCCGCGCTGCTTGGTTCCGCCCTGATTGGGCTGGAGCAGAAGCTGGACCCAGGCCCGGAAAGCCATGGGACAACGCGCAGCCCGGATGCGCCGCCGCTGCCCATTGCGTGGTCCAGCGCGGTGGACAGATTCGCGGGGTCTGAGGTGGTTGGCCAGATTTTTGGGACCGAGTTCCAGCGCCTTTACACCGCCTGTAAGCGGCAGGAGATTTCTGAAATGCGCAAACGTATTTCTGATGTTGAATATGATGCCTACCTGACCAACGCATAAGAACTGGCACATGAGAAACGTAACCGTAGCCGCCACGCAGATGGCTTGCTCCGCCGCCAAGGCGGAGAATATCGCGCGGGCCGAAAAACTGGTGCGGCAGGCGGCCCGCCAGGGAGCGCAGATTATTTTAATACAGGAACTTTTTGAGAGCCTGTATTTCTGCCAGGACCAGATTTACGATTTCCTGAATCTTGCATCGCCGCTGGAGGAAAATGCAGCGATCAGGCATTTCGCGCCCATCGCCAAGGAGCTTGGCGTGGTGCTGCCAATGTCTGTTTACGAGCGGGCGGGGCAGAGCAATTTCAATACCGTCGCGATTATCGATGCCGATGGCAGCGTGCTGGGGCATTACCGCAAATCGCATATTCCCGATGGGCCGGGTTATTCCGAGAAATTCTATTTCTCGCCGGGGGATACCGGGTTTAGGGTGTGGGATACGAAATATGCCAGAATTGGCGTGGGGATTTGCTGGGACCAGTGGTTTCCCGAAAGCGCCCGCGCCATGGCGCTGATGGGGGCGGAGCTGCTGTTCTACCCCACCGCCATTGGCTCGGAGCCGCAGGATACCACGCTGGATTCCTCGGGCCATTGGCAGCGCACCATGCAGGGCCATGCCGCCGCTAATCTTACGCCGCTGGTGGCCTCTAACCGCATTGGCACCGAGGCCGGGCAGCAGGGCACGTCCCTCACCTTCTATGGCTCTTCCTTTATTGCCGGGCCTACCGGCGAAAAAGTGAAAGAAGCGGACAGGGCAACGGAATCCGTGCTCGTGCATACGTTCAATCTGGACCATATCGCGCATATGCGTAACAGTTGGGGCGTATTCCGCGACAGGCGGCCGGAGCTTTACACGCCGCTGCTGACGCTGGATGGCGCAACCCTGCACCAGGCGGTGAAGCGATGAGCGAAACGCCGCGCGAGGCTGGGTTTGCCATGCCGGCGGAGTGGGCGCCCCATGCGGGGTGCTGGATGATATGGCCGGAGCGGCCAGATAATTGGCGGCTGGGGGGCAAACCCGCCCAGGCCGCCTTTGTAGCCGTGGCCAGCGCCATTGCCCGGTTTGAGCCAGTGACGATGCTGGTGAGCGCCCGGCAATATGAAAATGCGCGCGCCATGCTGCCGCCCGCGGTGCGGGTGGTGGAGATGAGCACGAATGATTCCTGGGCGCGGGATGTGGGATGCTCTTTCCTGCTGGGGCCGGATGGGGCTTTGGGCGGGGTGGACTGGCCGTTCAACGCCTGGGGCGGTTTGAAAGGCGGGCTGTATTTTCCCTGGGATTTGGATGACCAGGTGGCGCGGAAAATGCTGGAGCTGGCGGGTGGCCGCCGCTTCCGCGCGCCGCTGGTGATAGAAGGCGGGGCGATTCATGTGGATGGCGAGGGCACCGCGCTGGTGGCCGCGCAATGCGTACTGAACGAGAACCGCAACGAGAACGTGACGCGCCAGGATATGGAGCGGATGCTCAAGGATTATCTGGGCGCCAGCCAGATTGTGTGGCTGGGCCAGGGCGTGCCGGGCGATGAGACCGACGGGCATATTGATAACCTGGCCTGCTTTGTGCGCCCGGGCGTGGTGCTGCTGAGCTGGTGCGACGACCCGGCCGACCCGCATTACACGGTAAGCCGCGATGCCGAGGCGCGGCTGAAAGACGCGCGCGACGCCAAGGGGCGGATGATACAGGTGGAGCGCATACCCATGCCCGCCCCGCTTTATTACACGGCGGAGGAAGCAGCGGGGGTGGATGCCACGGCCTCTGGCATGAACCGGCGGGCGGGCGAGCGCATGGCGGCCTCTTACGTGAATTTTTATATTGCGAACGGCGCGGTAATCGCGCCATGTTTCGGGACAATGACAGACGCGCCGGCGCGCGCGGTTTTGGCAAGGCTATTTCCCGGGCGAGAAATTGTAATGGTGCCGGCACGGGAGATTTTATTGGGGGGTGGCAATATCCATTGCATCACCCAGCAGCAAGCTAGGGCGTAACATTCTACAACAGGGGGACGAGGTGAGTACAAAACTTAAATCAGAATCTCTATCTTTCTTCGAGTCCATCATCATGGGTATTGCCGGCTCTGCGCCGGCCTATTCCATTGCGGTGGCCATTGCCGGGCTGCTGGGCGCCGCGGGGGCGGTTTCGCCCAACGCGCTGCTGCTGTTTGCCGTGCCCATGCTGGGCATTGCGGTGGCCTATAAGGGGCTTACCGCCAAAATGGTGAATGCGGGCGCGGCCTATGAATGGACCAAATCCGTGTTTGGCGGGTTCTTCGGCTATTTCTCGGGCTGGGCGCTGCTCATTGCGGCACTGGTGTTCATGGTCACCGGCTCGGTGCCGCTGGGCACCGCCACCATCGATTTGTTCAACCCCGCCCTGGCCAATAATGTGCTGCTGACCACCAGCATTGGCGCGGTGTGGTTTGTCATCATCGCCCTGGTACTGATCGCGGGCATAGAGCTGACCAGCAAAATTCAGGTCGTGATGAGCACCATCGAGATTGGTATTCTCATCATCATTTCCATTGCCGCCTACATGCATTCGGTGGGCCACGCGCTCAACCCGTTCTCCTGGTCCTGGTTCGGGTTCAAATATCCGGCGGGCACGTTTGCCAGCTCGGCGCTCATCACGGTGTTCCTGTATTGGGGCTGGGATGTAACCTCCAACCTCTCGGAAGAGACCAAAACCGCGAATAACGCGGCGGGGCGCGGCGGGTTTCTTTCCATCTTCGCCACCATCGCCTCGTTCATCGCCTTTACCGTGGCGGCGTTGATGATTTTCTCGCTGAAGGATGCCTCGGGGTTCAGCGATAATCTGATCTACCATGTCGCCGTTGCGTCCGGCCTGGGCAAGGCGGGCGGGTATGCCGCCACGCTGGCGCTTATCCTCTCCTCGGTGGCCACGCTGGAAACGACGATGCTGCAATTCTCGCGCACCTTGTTCGCCATGGGGCGTGACCATGCGCTGCCGAATTATTTTGGCCAGGTGCACGAGCGTACCGTAACACCGGTGCGCACCATGTATCTGCTGCTGGTTCTGGGCCTGGCGCTGATCTTCATCTCCAGCTTCGCCTCGTCCATTTCCAACCTGCTGAATGACTCGGTGGCCGCAATCGCGATCCAGGTCTGCTATTATTATGGCCTGGCCGGGCTGGTTTGCGCCTGGGTGTACCGCGATAGCCTCAAGACCTCGTTCGGTACGTTCCTGCAATACGTTATCTACCCGGCACTCAGCGCCATCGCGCTGTTCGGCCTCGCCATCTATGCTTTCACCACCTATAACACCGAAACGAAACTTGTGGGGCTGGGCGGGCTGCTGATCGGCATTCTGTTCTTCCGCCCCTCTGGCTGGGGCCGCCGGCTGGGCAATATCGTGGCCGAGGAATAAGGCGCGCCGCGCTGATTGAACAAGGGGCTGGGCCGCAAAGGCTCAGCCCCTTTTCTGTGGCTGGTGTGGTTCAGAGACGTTGCAAACGGTCTCTCAGCCTTCGCGCAGCACGCGCCATTGCTTGTACCATTCAACAAAGCGCGGCATGCCTTCCGCCAGCCTGGTGGCGGGCACGTAGCCGCATAAAGCGTGCAGCGCGTCCACATTGGCGCAGGTTTTATCGGGGTCGGCTTCGGGCTTGGGCTTGCTTACGGTTATGGCTTTTTTGCCCAGCCCGTCTTCCAGCAGCCGCACCAGATCGTTCACATATTCCGCGCGGTTATTGCCGATGTTGAAGATGCGGTGCGGCGCATCGTCGCCGGGCGGGTTATCGAGCACGCCGAGGATGCCGGTGATGATGTCGTCTATATACGTAAAATCGCGCTGGAGCTGCCCGCCCTCGTACAGGGTGATGGGCTGGCCGGCGTATATGGCCTCGGCGAAGCTGAAATAGGCCATGTCTGGCCGCCCCCAGGGGCCATACACGGTGAAGAAGCGCAGGCCCGTCTGCTTCAGCCCGAATAAATGAGTGTAGGAGGCGCTCATCAGCTCGTCCGCGCGCTTGGTGGCGGCGTAGAGCGAGGAGGGGCGGTCCGCGCGCTCGGATTCCGCGTAGGGCAGTGTGGAGCCGGTGCCGTACACCGAGGAAGAGGAGGCGTAGATGAGGTGCTTCACGCTTTTGGTATGACGCGCCAGCTCCAGGATGGAGAGATGCCCGGTGAGGTTGGAGGCGGCATAGGCGAAGGGGTGGTCCAGCGAGTAGCGCACCCCGGCCTGGGCGGCGGTATGGATGATGGCATCCACGCCATCGCCCAGCTTCATCACTGCCTCATGGTTGGCGATGTCCAGCTGGCGGAAGGTAAAACATTTATCCAGCCGTGCCAGGCGGGCGTGTTTCAGCCGCACATCGTAATAGGGGTTGAGGTCGTCCACCCCCACCACCTCGATGCCCCGGCCCAGCAGGGCCTGGGAGAGATGGTAGCCGATGAACCCCGCGGCACCCGTAACCAGGACACGCATTGCAACCTCCGCCGCTTATGTTTAACCACCGCGCCATGCGGGCGCGATGTGTTGTGGCGAAGCTATTGTAACGAGGCAAGCGGGCCGTGTGGTGACAAATTTATGGCGGACACGTAAAAAGCCGCGCCCGGCCGGGTGGTAAAGCCGGGCTTCAAAGCCGCTCACCGGTGAGTTTGGCGTTGCCGAAGAAGCCCATTTTCACCTTGCCGGTGAGCTGATCGCCGCTGATGGTGATGTCGTATTTCAGCGTGATTTTCATGGGTTTTTCCACTTTCAGGTCGAAGAGCAGGCGGTTGCCCTCCACCGTGCCGGTGAAGGCCTGCGCGCCTTCGGGACTCATTACCTCGCCGGTGAGTGTGCTGCCCTGGGTTTCGAAGCGGCCTTTCATGTCCTGCGGGCCCATGGGGGTGGAGAGGGTCATTTTCCACAGCCCGTCTGGCTTCGCGGCCTCTGCCGGGGCTTGTGGCACGGCCACGGGGGGTGGTGCCACCGGGGCAGGTGCGGGGGCTGGCGCTTCGGCTGGTTTGGCGGCAAGCGGGCGGCCTTCGATGACGCTCAGCAATTTCACCGGCGTCAGCGGCAAATCGCAGGGAATTTCACCAAAAGGTGCCAGCGCGTCGGCAATGGCGTTTACCAAAGTGGGCGGGCCGATAATGGCGCCGCCCTCGCCCACGCCGCGTATGCCGCCCACGCTTTGCGAAGGTGTGCAGGCGTGCAGATATTCGAAATCCGGCACATCGGAAATCTGCGGCAGCAGGTAATCCTTGAAGGTGGTGGCTTCAGGGTTGCCGCGCGCGTCGAACGGCATTTCCTCCAGCAGCACCATGCCGATGCCTTGCGCCAGCCCGCCCGCGATCTGCCCTTCCACCACGGCGGGGTTGATGATGGTGCCGCAATCCTCGCACGAGACCCAGCGCCGGATTTTCACGAAGCCCGTATCGGCATCGACCTCGGCGATGCAGGCATGGGCGGCGCTGGTGAAGGTCATGGGCGGCGGGGTATAGCGGTATTGCGCTTCCAGCCCGGACTCGAAGCCCGGCGGCAGGCGGGTAGGTTCGCCATAGGCGATTTCCGCGATCTCGCGCAGGCTGCGGGTCATTTCCTCGGCGCCGGCAATATGCACCATGCCGTCTTCTATGCGGATATTCGCCGCCGGGGCGTTGTATAAATGCCCAGCCAGGGTCTTTATTTTTTCCGCCAGAAGCGCGGACGCCTTGATGCTGGCGCCGCCCGCGATAACACCCTGGCGGCTGCCCGCCGCACCGGGTGAGAAGCCGCCGCGGGAGCTGTCGCCTTCGAAAACCGTTACATCCTCGTAGCGCACACCCAGCCGGTCCGCGATAATCTGCGCCATGGTGGTTTGCGTGCCATGGCCCTGGCTATGCGTGCTCATTGTGGCGGTGACTTTGCCGGTGGGTTCCACGCGCAACTGCGCCAGTTCGCCGGTCATTACGCTGATGCTGCCCGCCGAGCCGGTGGGTTCCACGTAAGCGGCGATGCCGAGGCCGAGATAGCGCCCTTGCTTGCGGGCCGCTGCTTGCTCGGCGCGGAAGGCGGGCACGTCCAGCGTCTCCAGCAGCTTCTCCAGGCATTCAGCCGGGGTAATGTCTTCCAGCGGTATGCCGAGCGAGGTTGCGGTGGGCTGATCGGAGAGTCTGATGAGGTTCTGGCGGCGCAGCGCGATGGGGTCGATGCCCATTTTGCGCGCGGCCACATCCAAAGCCGTTTCGCGGACGAGCGATTCCATCGCCCATGGCCCGCGATAGGCGGCAAGCCCCACCGTGTTGCTGTACCAGCCGCGCGAGAGGAAGGCATAGGCCGGCATTTTATACGCCGCCCACATGAACATGTGCACGGCGATATTGGCATCCGGCCCTTGCGGGTAGGCGCCGTTATTCACGCTGTAATCGGCGTTGGAGGCGATGAGTTTGCCGTTGGCATCGAAGGCGATGCGCAACGAAACCTCCTGCTCGCGCGCCTGGTTGGCGGCGGTGAGGTTCTCGTAACGGTCCTCGATCCATTTAAGCGGCCGGGGCAGGAAATGCGCGGCGATGATGACCGACATTTCCTCGCGCCACGGGTGGTTCTTCAACCCAAAGGCGCCGCCTACGTCTTTGGCGATGACGCGGATGGATTCATGCGGCAGGCCGAGGCAGAGCGAGACGTGCCGCGCCACCATTTGCGGGCTTTGGCAGGTAATGTAGAGGGTCAGCTCCTCCGCGCCGTCGCGCACCGCCACCACGCCGCGCGTTTCCATGGGCGATTGCGAGATGCGCTGATGCGTGACGCGGTGGGTGAGGGTGAACGGGGCGGATTGGATCATCGCCTCGAAATCATCATCCAGCTCCTCCACGCCCATGCTGGCGGCGATGTTGGAATCGGTGCCCGGATGCACGGGCGCGCCGGTTCTGGCATCGGCGATGGTAACAACCGGGGTTTCTTCCGCGTAGGTAACTTCCACCAGCGAGGCCGCGTCTTCCGCGATGTAGCGGTCATCGGCGATGACCATGGCCACCGGGTCGCCCACATAGGCCACATACCCATCGGCCAGGGGGGTTATGGGTACCTCAGGCGGGGTGAGGTAGAAGCTGAGCATGTCCACCTTCATGCGCGCCAGGTCCGCCTGGGTGTAAACCGCATGCACGCCGGGCAGGGCGCTTGCGGCCGCGGTGTTGAGAGACGTGATTTTGCCGCGCGCGATGGGGCTGCGGGCGAAGGCCACATGCAACATGCCGGGCAGCGCGATATCGTCCACGAACTGGCCGCGCCCGGTGAGCAGGCGCGGGTCTTCCTTGCGCGGCACGCGCTGGCCGATATAGCTCGCCGCACCTATGCCGGGGGCGTTCATGGCTTGGCTCCCGCCAGGCGGCGCGCGGCGCGGCGCAGGCCCTGGTAGCCGGTGCAGCGGCAAATATGGCCCGAGAGGGCGGCGGTGAGCGCCTCTTCATCCGGCTTGGCATCGTTTGCCGTCAGCGCGGCCAAAGTCATCAAAACGCCCGGCGTGCAGAAGCCGCATTGCAGCGCGTGCTCGTCGCGCAGCGCCTGCTGTACCGGGTGCAGCGTGCCATCGGGCGCCGCCAGGCCCTCGGCGGTGGTTACCGCCGCGCCATCGGCCTGCACGGCCAGCATCAGGCAGGAGCGCACGGCCTTGCCGTCCACAATTACGGTGCAGGCGCCGCATACGCCGTGCTCGCAGCCCACATGCACGCCGGTATAACCGGCCTCCACACGCAGGAAGTCTGAGAGCGTATGGCGCGATTCCGCCGTGCCGGCATAGCGGCGGCCATTGATGGTGAGGGTGATGGAATGGGTGCTCATGCGGCCTCCTTCTGGCCCAGGGCCGCGCACAGGGTGCGGCTGAACAGGCGCTTGCCAACAATGCGGCGGTATTCCGCGCTGGCATGGTGGTCATCAAACGGGGCGGTATCGGCCAGGGCCAGCGCGGCGATGGCTGGCACGTCCAGCGTGGCGGGGGCCTGGCCTAGCAAGGCGGCCTCGGCCTGGCGGGCTTTTATGGGGGTTGGCCCCATGCCGAACCAGGCCAGCCCGGCACGGGTGATTTTGCCGCCTTCCACCGCCAGCGCGCCCACGAAGCCCACCAGGGCGAAGTCGCCAGGGCGCTGGGCCAGCTCGCGGAACAGGGTTATGTGGCCCTTGGGCCAGTCGGGGTAGTCGATGCCCACCACCAGCTCATCCGGCTCCAGCACGGTAAGGTAGGGGCCGAGGTAGAAATCCTCCGCCTTCACCCGCCGCCTGCCGCGTATGGAGGCGATTTCGATTTCAGCGCCCAGCGCCACCGCCGTGGCGGGCATTTCCGCCGCTGGTTCGCCCAGCGCGATGGAGCCGCCAATGGTGCCGCGATTGCGGGTCTGGTGGTGGCCGACATGGCGCAGCGCCTGCACCAGCACGGGCAGGTGCTCGGCCAGGAGCGGGTTTTCCAGCCCCTCGCATTGTTTGGTGGCCGGGCCTATGCGGGTGGCGTTACCGGTGCGGGCAACGCCGTGCAAAGCCGGAATTTTGTTGATGTCCACCAGGATGAAAGGCTGGCTCATGCGCAGTGCCAGCAGAGGCATGAGCGTCTGCCCGCCCGCCAGCACGGTGGCGCCGCCGCCGGCCTCGGCCAGCAGGGCGCAGGCGGCCTCGATGCTGGCGGGCGCCTCGTAATCGAACGGGGCGGGCTTCATGGCGCGCTGCCCGGCGCCTGCGGGGGCGTGGCGCTGCGGCGGCCATGCTCGAAGGCCACGGCGGCCACGATCATCAGCAGCAGGCCGATGGACAGGCCCATCCAGTTGGCCTGGCCGCCCGTGGCGCTGCTGGCATCGCCGATGAGGTAGCCGATAAGGGCGGCCAGGGCGACGGCGAGAATCCAAGCCGCGGGCAGGCCG
>JAJZFB010000001.1 GCA_021805545.1 Pseudomonadota bacterium
TGAAGCCCTCCGCCGCACCCCGCTTGTAACCAGCCCGTTCAGCTACGTTGTGGTGCCCGGTTTTGTGCCGCGCCAGGCCGCCCAGGCCATGCGCCAGGACTTCCCCGAAATCCCCTACCCTGGCCTGCTGCCGCTGGAGGCAACCTCGCCCGGCCCGGCGCTTACCGCCTGCCTGGCCGAAAAATTCGGGCTGGACCTGGCCGGCCGCGCCATAATTGTGGCGCTGCGCAGCGTATTCTGGCGGGAAAGCCGCAATATATTACGCGCAGCAACCCACCGCCGGGGGCTGCGGTGTGTGCGTTGAGATAAAGGCTCTTCCATAATTTCTCACATCTCGCCGCGTTGAGCATTTTACGCGCCCCATAATATTTGTTAAGAATTGTAAAAAACTACCCAGAAACAGGAGGGCTGTCGTGTCACAGACGATTTCCGGCTACCATAACACCACGCAGACCCTGAGTTCTGGGACAGTCAACGTAACCATAACTGGCACCGTCAACGCCTATGGGACTGGCGGGGTCTATACAATCCACAATCACGGCACGCCCGCGCCTGAGACCATTTCCGCGGCCGTATTTGGCCCGGCGGGTGCCAATTTCACCCTCGACAATACCGGCCTGATTGAATCTCACGGCACCAATACAAGTAACCCTTTCGACGTGGGGATACTGCTCGGCTCGCCAGGCACCGTGACAAATAGTGGCACCGTTGAGGGCGGCAGCGGGATCGCCATATTCAGCAATTCGAACAGCAGCGCCTCCGTTATCAACAACAGCAATCTCATCGAAGGCTCCCTGGGCGTTGGAATTTACGTCAGTTCCGCGGCAACGGTGGTTAACGCCGGCAGCATTTCCGGCGCGCAAACCGGCGTGAATCTGAGCCGCACGGCAGCCTCGTATCTAAGCAACGCCAGCACGGGCACGATAACGGCCGGTGCTAATTATGCGGTGCAGCTGTATAATGGCATCGTGAAGAATGCCGGGCTGCTTGCAGGCAACGCTGGCGGTGTTCAGCTCTATGCGCACGGCTCTATCTTTAATAGCGGAATAATCGAGGCAACCGGAACATCCCCGGGCACCAACAGCTCCTATGCCGGCATCGAAATCCAGCAGGGCGGCAATGTGTATAACAGCCTCAACGGCTCCATCACCGGGCTAACTGGTGTCCGGCTCCAGGGCAGCACCGCCAGCTATATCGACAATGCGGGCCATATCTCTGGCACCAAAACCAGCGGCATCGTCAGCAGCGCCGCCTTCACAATCAAAAACACCGGCAGCATCTCTGGCACCGATCATGGCATTGCCAGCTACAATCCTGGCGGCTCCAGCACGGTCAATAATTACGGGGTGATTATTGCGACCGGCACCAGTTTCACCACCGGCACCGCCACACTCGCCGCCAGCGGCGTCTCCCTGGCCGCGGGGGGCAGCATCGGCAATCATGCCGCAGGGCAAATTACGGGTAACCTCGGCGTTTATCTCAGCGGCGGCAGCGGCAACGCCACTGTTTATCTGGATAATCTCGGCACAATCACCGGCACGGCTGCAAACGGCGTTAACCTCGGAACCTCTGGCAAAATCTACAATGCCGGCAATATCACCGGTGCTGCCGATGGCGTGGATCTCTTAAACGGCGGCAAGGTTGTCAATGCCGGCACCATAACGGGTCATAACGGTATCGCGGTGAACTTCAGCGGCACCGCGGGAACCAGCAGCCAGCTTGGGGTCGACCCCGGCGCTGTGTTCAACGGCACCGTCGAAGTTACCGATGGCACAGGCACGCTGAAACTCTCCTCAGCCAGTACGGCCGGCACAATTTCCGGACTCGGCACCAGTTTTCAGAATTTCGAAACCATCGATATTCAGAGCGGTGCTTCCTGGCTGGCCGAAGGCTCGATCAGCGGGCTTGCTTCCGGTCAAACCATCGCTGGGTTTGCCAATACCGATACCATCATTCTGGACGGCTTCACCGCGACGGGCAAATCTTATGTTTCCGGCGTTGGCCTTGAACTCTCGAATGGCACCAGCACGGAAACGCTCGGCATCACTGGTGCCTTCAACACGGCAGATTTCTCGATCAGCAGCAATGCGAATGGCACGGTCATCAAAGACGTGACTTGCTATGCAAGGGGCACGAGAATCACCACCGCGCGGGGCGAAATTGCCGTGGAGGATTTGAAAATCGGCGATGCGGTGCAGACAATGCATGCCGGACCGCAAAAGATAAAATGGATTGGCGTGCGCAGCTACGCCGCGCCTTTTGCCAACCATGCCAAGGTGCTGCCGGTCCACATTAAAGCCGGAGCGCTTGCAGAAAACATCCCAGCCCGCGACCTGTTCGTCTCGCCAGGCCATGCCATCTGTCTCGATGGGGTGCTGGTCCACGCCGCCCGGCTGGTCAATGGCGTGTCGATCACGCAACTCCCCCGCGTGGAAGAAATCGTCTATTATCACATCGAACTCGACAACCACGAAATCATTTTCGCCGAAAACTGCCCGGCCGAAACTTTCATGGGTGAGTATTTCCGGCCGCAATTCCATAACGCGGAAAGTTTTCACAGGCTCTATCCGCAAGACAATGCCCCAGAGCATATGTGCTTACCCCGTCTCGATGGCGGATTTCAGCTTAATGCCATACAACAACGCCTCAAGCTGCGTGCTGGACTCCCCTGCGCGCCAACTGGCGGCACAGGCCCTCTACGCGGTTATATCGACCAGCTTACCGCGCAAATAATTTCCGGCTGGGCGCAAAATATTTCCTCGCCCGAGGCCCCCATATGCCTGGATATTTACTGCGATGAGCGCCGCATTGGCCGTGTCCTCGCCGATATGTACCGCGAGGATGTGCGCGATGCCGGTTATGGCAGTGGTTTTCATGGGTTCGAATTCGCACTTCCCCAGGGCGTAACCGGCTCCATTACCGTCCGCCGCAGCACTGACCAGGCCATGCTTATGCCTGCCAGCGCGGCAATGGCAAGCGCGGCGTGATGGTGCCTGGCCATCCGCGGGAGGCTTGCCCTGTGCGTGATTGTGCACGCATGTTATTGAACGGGCACGGGCGCGTGGTAAAGCGCGCGGTTAAGCGCGGTATCGTTGCCCGCCGCTGCCCGCCGCCCGAGCATGTGGCACAGCGCCTGAGTCATTGGCGCGCGGTTAAGCGTATAGAAATGAAATTGCCGCACGCCCGCAGCATAAAGCGACTGGCATAACGCCCCCGCCACCATGGCCGCCACCAGCGGGCGCATCTCTGGCCGGTCATCAAGCTGTTCGAGCAGATGGGCCAATTTTGGCGGTATGCTCGCCCCGCACGCGGCGGCAAATTTCTGCGCCTGCGCCGCATTGGCAATGGGTAAAATGCCCGGCACCAGCTCCGCCTTTATGCCAGAGGCCGCCACACGGTCGCGGAAGCGCAAAAATATTTCAGGCGCAAAAAAAAATTGCGTCAGCACGCGGTCGGCACCCGCATCGATCTTGGCTTTTAGGTTATCAATATCCGCCTGGGGCGATACGGAATCCGGATGGTACTCCGGATAGCCGGCGACAGAAATCTCGAACGGCGCCAGCCGCTTCAGCGCCGCTGTCAGTGCCGCCGCATTTTCAAAACCGTCAGGGTGTGGCGTAAACCTGCCGCCTCCCGCTGGGGGGTCGCCGCGCAAGGCCACAATATGGCGCACGCCAGCGGCCCAATAGGCTTGGGCAATTTCCAGAATCCCGGTCCGGCTGGCGCCCACGCAGGTAAGGTGCGCTGCGGCATCCAGCGCGGTTTCATTAACAATTCGTTGTACCGTGGCATGGGTGCGCTGGCGCGTGGTACCACCCGCGCCGTAGGTTACTGAAACAAAACGAGGCGCATAAGGCGCCAGCGCTGTCACCGTGTCCCACAGCTCAGCTTCCATCTTCTCCGTCTTGGGCGGAAAAAACTCGAAGGACAATTCCACGTCACCGGCGGGCAGCGCCGCTGCAATGTCACCGGCGGGCAGCGCCGCTGCAATCTCGTTCATGTGTCAAATTTCCTCAACCGGCAGGGCGTTTGCGGCCGAGCCATAGTTTTACCGTTAATTCGCCATCCGCCAGCGCGCGGCTGTTTTCCATCGCCAGCCCGGCGGTGCTCAGCCAGCCTTCCATCTGCTCGTCCGAGAATCCCAGCCGCGCATGGGCATGGCGGGTACGCAGCTCTTCGCGCTCATGCGGCGCGAAATCCGCCACCACCAGCCGTCCGCCCGGCGCCAGCAGGCGGGCGGCCTCGCGCAGCATGGCCTCTGGCAGATGGGCGTAATGCAGCACCTGGTGCAGCAACACCGTATCGGCACACCCGCCGGGCAGCGGCAGCGCGTACAGGTCACCTTGGCGTAAATCCACCTGGTCCAGCCCGGCGGCGGCCAGCTTGGCACGGGCAAAACGCAGCATTTCCGGGCTACGGTCTATGCCCAGCGCACGCTCCGCTTGCGGCGCGAACAACGCCAGCATCCGCCCCGTGCCGGTGCCAAGGTCCACCAGCCGCCCCAGCCGTGTGCCCGCCAGCATCTCGGCCATGGCGGCTTCTACCTCGCTATCGGCCACACAGAGCGTGCGCAGCTCATCCCACGCCCCGGCATTGGCGTTGAAATAGGTCTCCGCCGCCCGCGCCCTGTCCGCCTGCACGGCGGAAAGCCGCGCCTGGTCGGCCACCGCCCACGGGTCTGGCCCGGCATGCTGCGCCCAGCCGTCCAGTGCCGCCAGTAACGGGCCTATCCGCGCCGCATCGCCCAGCCCCAGAAACACCCAGGCGCCTTCCTTGCGGCGCGCAACCAGCCCGGCATCAGCTAATATTTTGATATGCCGCGAGATTCTTGGCTGGCTTTGTACCAATACCTGCGCCAGCTCGCCCACGGAAAGCTCCATCCGCCGCAGCAGCGCAACAATGCGCAGCCGCGTGGGGTCGGAAAGCGCGCGGAAAATGGTGAGCGGCAGGTCCATAAGCTAGATAAATCACATAAGGATATGTTTATGTCCATATATAAAATTACCATATCATCACGCCACTGTCTGGCTTGCCGCCGCCATTTCCACAAAAGCGCGCATATAGCCCACATCTGCATCCGTCTCGCGCATTCCCAAAAATATCTGCTTGGCCACCCCGCCATGCCCCAGCCTTACCGGGTGCAGTCTGAAGCGCGGCGCGTATTCCTCCACCAGCCAGCGGGGCAAAGCCGCCACCCCGCGCCCATGCGCCACCATCAGCAGCATAATATCCGTGGTCTCAATCGGCTTGTGCTGGCGCGGGCTTATGCCGGCGGGCAGCAGAAACTGGGTGTAAATATCCAGCCGCTCGGCGGGCACCGGGTAGGTAATCAGCACCTCACCGGCCAATTCCCCGGGCAGCACATACTCCGCCTCCCGCAGCCGGTGCTCCGGCCCCACCGCCAGCACCTGCTCGTAATCGAACACCGGCGTAAAGCGCAGCCCGGGTTTGAACAGCGGGTCCGGCGTTACCAGCATGTCAATCTCGTGCCCAAACAGCGCGCCTATGCCGCCAAACTGGAATTTCTGCCGCACATCCACATCCACTTCCGGCCATAGGTCCAAATATGGCGCCACAATTTTCAGCAGCCATTGGTAGCAAGGGTGGCATTCCATCCCAATCCGCAGCTTGCCCCGCTCGCCCGTTGCAAATTGCCGCAGCCTGTCCTCGGCATGGGTGAATTGCGGCAGCAGCCGGTTGGCCACGGCCAGCAGCCATTCTCCAGCCTGGGTGGGCTGCAGGCTGCGCCCCTCGCGCCGCCATATTTCCACCCCAAGCTGGGCTTCCAGCTTGCGTATGGCATGGCTCAAGGCAGGCTGGGTCAGGTGCAACCGTGCCGCCGCCGCGGTCAGCGAGCCCTCACGCGCCACCTCCTGGATAATCGTCAAATGAATGCGCTCCAGAACCACCACACACCCCCATGAATAAAATTTATCGTATCATAAAAACATATCATTTTTATTCATGAGTTCAACATTCTAAGTATCGCGCCAGTTCTTCCCTCCATTTTTGGTGAGTCTTCATGGTCACAACGCATAATCTCGGCTTTCCGCGCATCGGCGCCCGGCGCGAGCTGAAATTCGCCCTCGAATCCTATTGGAAGGGCCAATCCTCGCGCGAGGATTTGCAGCACACCGGCGCCGGTCTGCGCGCGCGCCACTGGCGCAGCCAAGCCACGCTCACCCTGGTGCCGGTGGGCGATTTTTCATTTTACGACCAGATGCTGGATATGAGTTTCACGCTCGGCAATTTGCCCGCCCGTGTGCGCGGCTTCCATGGCGATGCGCTGGATAATTACTTCCGCGTCGCGCGTGGCCGCTCCGCCGCCGGGGCCGAGGAGCATGCTGGCTGCTGCGGCGGCGTGGCGGCGGGCGAGATGACCAAATGGTTCGACACGAATTACCATTACATAGTGCCGGAATTCAGCGAGGAAACCACCTTCACCCTCGATGCCGCGCGCCTGCTCTCGCACCTTGCCGAGGCAAAGGCGCAGAATGTTAGCGCCAAACCGGTCATTATCGGCCCCATCACCTATCTGGCCCTCGGCAAGGCCAGGGATGGCGCGGACAAGCTCACCTTGCTGCCCCGCCTGCTGCCTGTTTATGCCCAGTTGCTCGCCACTCTGGCGGAGGCTGGCGCGGAATGGGTGCAGATCGACGAGCCGGCTCTTGTTACGGAACTGGACGCGGCCTGGCGAAACGCCTTCACCCAGGCCTACCAGGCCCTAAGCACAGGCACGGTAAAATTGCTGCTGGCCACTTATTTTGGCCCGCTGCGCGAAAATCTGCCGTTGCTCAGCGCCCTGCCCGTGCAGGGCGTGCATCTCGATGCCATCAACGCGCGCGATGAAGCCGCCAGCCTGATTGAGACAAGCCCGCCAGAGCGCATCATCTCGCTCGGTGTGGTCAATGGCCGCAATATCTGGAAGACCGATCTCGAAGCCACGCTGGACTGGCTGGAGCCGGTTGCGAACAGGCTGGGAGACCGCCTGTGGCTGGCTCCCTCGTGCTCGCTGCTGCATGTGCCAGCAGACCTTGCCAGCGAGCAGAAAATGGATACTGAAATCCGTTCCTGGCTCGCCTTCGCCGTGCAGAAGCTGGAGGAAATAACGCTTCTGGCCACGGCCCTCAGCCAAGGCCGTGCCGCCGTGGCGGCCGGGCTTGCCGCCAACCGCGCCGCCCTGGCCGCGCGCAGCGCCTCGCCGCGCGTGAACAACGCGGCGGTGAACCAGGCGGTTGCCGGCATTACCAGCGCCCTTGGCCGCCGCAACAGCCCGTTTGCCGTACGCGCCGCCAAGCAGGCCGCCTTGCTCAACCTGCCGCTCTATCCCACAACCACCATCGGCTCTTTTCCGCAAACCAAGGAAATCCGCCTTGCCCGCAGCGCCTTCAAGGCCGGAACAATCGATGAAGCCGCCTACAAGCATGCCATGCGCCTTGAGATTGAACGCAGCGTGCGTATCCAGGAAAGGCTGGGGCTGGACGTGCTGGTGCATGGCGAGGCCGAGCGCAACGATATGGTGGAATATTTCGGTGAGCAATTGGAAGGCTACGTGTTCAGCCAGAATGGCTGGGTGCAATCCTACGGCTCGCGCTGCGTCAAACCGCCCATCCTGTTCGGCAGCATCAGCCGCCCCAAACCAATGACCGTGGAATGGATCAAATACGCTGCCGCGCTCACGGCCAAGCCCCTGAAAGGCATGCTCACCGGGCCGGTCACCATCCTCAACTGGTCCTTCGTGCGCGATGACCAGCCCCGCGCCACAACCTGCTACCAGCTGGCCCTGGCCATGCGCGAGGAGGTGCTCGATCTCGAAAAAGCCGGCATCCGTGTCATCCAAATCGATGAAGCGGCGCTGCGCGAGGGGCTGCCGCTGCGTAAATCGCAATGGCAGGATTATCTGCGCTGGGCGGTGGAGTCATTCCGCATCACCGCCAATGGTGTTGCCGATGAAACGCAGATTCATACCCATATGTGCTATTCCGAGTTCAACGACATCATCGCCGCCATCGCGGACATGGACGCTGATGTCATCACCATCGAAACATCACGCTCGGACATGGAGCTGCTGGATGCGTTCGACCACTTCAACTACCCCAACCAGATCGGCCCCGGCGTTTACGACATCCACGCGCCCAATATCCCGGATGAGGCCCAGATTGTGTCGCTTATGCAAAAAGCCGCCAGGCGCATCCCACCCGCGCGCCTGTGGGTAAACCCTGATTGCGGACTGAAAACAAGGCAATGGGCCGAGGTGGTTCCCGCCCTCACCAATATGGTTAACGCGGCCCGCACCTTACGTGCCAGCGCCGCCTGATTCTCAGGCTTGTGCCCCGCCCCGCGCATGGACCAGCGCCAGCATGACGAAAAGCATGCGGGGCGCGCCAATGCGCGGGGTAACGCTCAAACCGCCGCGCCCCCGGCGCGCACCTTTGCTTCCAAAGCCGCCAGCCGCTGGCCCGCCAGCGTCTCCTCGCGCAGCAATTCAGCGGCGCCCTCGCGCAGCACGGCCATATTCGCCTGTAAAACCGCCCGCGCCCGCATAAACGCCTCATCCACCAGCCCGCGTATGGCGGCATCAATCGCCGCTGCTGTTTGCTCGCTATATTGGCGTGGCCGCCATTCCGGCCGGCTGCCCAGAAATTGCGAGCCTTCCGGCTCGTATGTCACCTGGCCCAGCTTCGCATCCATGCCGTAGCGTACCACCATGGCCCGCGCCAAATCGGTCGCCCGCACAAGGTCATCCGCCGCACCCGTGGATATATCGGGAAAAACCAGTGATTCCGCGGCCCGCCCGCCCAGCAGTACCGTCATGTTCGCCAGCAGCTCGCCACGCGTCATGATAAACCGGTCCTGGCTTGGCCGCTGAATGGTATACCCCAGCGCCGCGATGCCATGCGGAATAATAGAGATTTTCTGTACCTTGTCCGCGCCTGGCAGCGCCATGGCGGTAATGGCATGGCCCATCTCGTGGTGCGCCACCACCTCGCGCTCCTTGGGCGCCAGCAGCCGGTTATGCTTCTCCAGCCCGGCGATGATGCGCTCCACGGCATTGGAGAAATCCTCAAGCATCACCGCCTGGGCATTGCGCCTTGTTGCCAGAAGTGCTGCCTCGTTCACCAAATTTGCCAGGTCCGCCCCGGTAAATCCGGGGGTTAGCATGGCGATTTCCTCCGCCGTCACCTCTGGCGCCAGCTTCACCTTGTGCATGTGCAGCGCCAGAATCTGTTCGCGCCCGGCGCGGTCCGGCCGGTCCACCAGCACTTGCCGGTCGAAGCGCCCGGCGCGCAGCAAGGCGGGGTCCAGTATCTCCGGCCTGTTGGTCGCCGCCAGCAGCACAACACCAACGGAAGGATCAAACCCGTCCATCTCCGCCAGCAACTGGTTCAGCGTCTGCTCCTTCTCGTCGTTGGCGCCGCCCGGAAGTGCTGCGTTGCGCGCGCGCCCCAGCGCGTCCAGCTCATCGATGAAAATGATGGCTGGCGCCTGCGCCCGCGCCTGCTCGAACAAATCGCGTACCCTGGCAGCGCCCACGCCCACGAACATTTCCACGAATTCCGAGCCGGAGATGGAAAAAAACGCCACCCCAGCCTCGCCCGCCACGGCGCGCGCCAACAGTGTTTTGCCCGTGCCTGGCGGCCCCACCAGCAGCACGCCCTTGGGAATATGCGCGCCAAGCCGCCCGTAAGCGGCGGGGTCTTTCAAAAAATCCACCACCTCCTTCAGCTCCGCCTTGGCCTCTTCCACCCCGGCCACATCCTTAAAGCGCACCGGAACGGAACTTTCGGCATAAACCCGCGCCTTGGCTTTGCCGGCGGCCAGCACACCGCCACCCACCCCGCCCATGCGCCCGCCCAGCAGCAGGTACCAAAACCCCGCCAGCAGCAGCAGCGGTAAAAGCCATCCCAAAAGCCCGCTCAGCATTCCTGGCGGCGGCGTGCCAGAGAAAGTAACCTTCGCCTTGGCCAAATCCCGCGCCAGTGCGGGGTCTACCCGGTTGGTGGCAAAGCGCGCGGGCTGGCCCGCAGCCGTTTTCAGCGTGCCCGTAATCTCATCATCCGAGACGGTAAGGTCATTCACCTGGCCCTGTTTGAGCAATGCCTGAAACGCGCTGTAGGGTATGGTTTTAACAGCCTCATTCTCCTGCGGCATCAGCAGGCTCAGCAGCAGCACCCCAACCGCCAGCATGGCAAATACAAAGCCGATGCCTGTACCCTGCCACTTGCCCTTTACCGCCACATCATTTCTCCCCAACCTTGGCGCGAGCATAGCAACGGCGCGCGGGCAGTGGCTTGACCCGGATCAATCCACCCCTGGCCGGCGTGCTATATTTGCGTGCCCAGCCACACAAACGCCAGGCACAGCCCGGCGGAAGACAGCACATACATAGCCGCGCGCAACAATTTTCCGCCCCGCGCCAGCTCCAGGGTCTGCAGGCTGAAGGACGAGAACGTGGTGAACCCGCCACATATGCCCACCATCACAAACGCTTTCATGCCCAGCGATGCATGTAGCGTGGCGAACAGGCCGATGATGAACGACCCGGTTACGTTGATGAGCAGCGTGCCCCAGGGAAAAGCCGGGCCTGTGAGCGCCGCTACCATCGCCGCGAGCCCGTAGCGCGCCATGCTGCCCAATGCGCCGCCCAGCGCAACCAGCGGATAGGCCTCGTTCATGGCAACTCAACTCCCTGGCCATGATGGCCCTGGCGCAAGAGACTCCAAGTGAATGGCCGCATCTTTACATTCTCCTCAATGGCGCATCAGTACTGGAATATCCGCATGGGCCAGCATGTATTTTGTTACGCCGCCAAACAGCCTGTTATGCCAGGCGTTGTGTGCAAACGCGCCCATCACCAGCATGCCGGCATTCAGCTCATGCGCCTTGGCCAGCAGCAGCGCGCCGAATATATCCTTGCCCACAGGCAATTCGTGCCCCGTTACCGTCACGCCATGCTCGGCCAGCACCGCCGGAATCCGCGGTGGCGGCGCATCCGCGCGGCGGCCCATCAGCACATGAATATCCGCCGTCCGTGGAATGCAATGCAACACAGACATTACCGCGTGCAGCGTGAATTTATCGTCCCTCCAGGCCACGGCCACGGTTTCTCCAAATTCCGTGCCTGCATGCGCCGGCACCATCAGCACGGGGCGCCCCGAGGCAAACAGCGCCGCATGCAGGGCCTCGTGCTCGGCCCGGGCGCCATGCTCCAGGGGCTGGCCAACAACAATGTAATCGGCCCTCCCGCCCCATTCCTTCACCAATGTTTCCGCCACCCCTTCTTCGTCAATCCAGCGCGGTCCGGCCTCACCCGCCTGCCCCGCTGCCCAGGCGCCAAAACTGCGGCGCAGCGCGGCGGCGCGCCCGGCCTCGTGGCTGCGTATCGTCTGCTCCTGTTCCTTCGTCAGCACTTCCTCGGTCACCAGAATGGTCGAGACCGGCGGCACGCGCATCACCAGCACCTCAAACCGCGCGCCACCCGCCAGCGTGCCCAGCCGCGTGGCGGCCGCCAACACCGTGGCCGCGGAGTCCGTGCGGGTTAAAATCACCAGAATCACGTTGGACATTATACCTCCCAATCCTCTGTGGCCGGCGCCGAGAGGCGCGAAACCCCAACCAGCCATACGCCAAGCGTAACGGCAAGCAGGCAGCCCAGCACGGAGGCCAGGACATAAATCAAGGACAAACCCGCACCGCCCGTATGGGCCAGAACCAGCGCCCCCAGGCTGAACGATGAGAAGGTGGTGAACCCGCCGCAAATGCCCACAATCACAAAATTTCGTGTTTCCGGCTCCACTTTCAACAAGCCCTTGGCCCCCGTGGCCTCGGCAAAAAAGCCGATGACAAAGCAGCCCAGCCAGTTGACCCATAAAATACCCCAGGGAAACGAGCTGTGCATGAGAACAGGGCCAATATCGCCCAGCCAGAAGCGGGCCATGCTGCCCAGCGCGCCACCAGCGCCAATAACAAGGTAATTTCTAATGCCCAAGGCGTTCAACATAGCGCCCTTCTGGAAGAAAATAACGGTGAGTGGAATAACGGGAGCCATACCGATAATCCCGCTACCCGTGCAAACAGCGCCCGGCAGCTTCCGCGGGCGGGCAGCGTTATCCACAAAGCGGAAAAAACAAAAAACCACGCGGCAGACACGCGCAACAACTCCTCCTGACGATCAGGTCCAAAGACGATCAGGTCCAAAGACGATCAGGTCCAAAGACGATCAGGTCCAAACAGGAGTTATCAGCCCCAAGGGCGGTTACACGGCGAACCCCATCGCCAAACCTTATGGTATACCAGCCGATTCAACGCCAATATGTCAAGGTTGCCCAAGCCGCTTGGGCGGGGCGCCGCGCAAGCCCTGGGCGCGGTCACGCACCGCGTTACGCACGGTGTCCGATACAACGAGGATACGGCTCTCATGCGAATGGCGGATATGCCGCCGGATTGCGTCTTCCGCGCGTGCCGGGTCGCGGGCGCGGATGGCATCCACAATCTCCACATGCTCGGCCAGCGCGTCTTCTATGCGCCCAGGGGCGTTATAGGTGGTGGGGCCAAGCAGGGGCACGAAGTTGAGCAGCGATTGCAGGCTTTTCAGTAAAAACCGGTTGCGTGCCGCACGGTAGATCTGCTCGTGAAACACTTGGTTTTCGCGGGCATGGGCACGGGCATCGCGCGGCAGGGCGCGCATCGCATCCAGCGTCGCGGCAAGGATGCGTATTTCAGTTTCATCCGCGTTGCGCGCGGCCAGGGCGGCGGCAGTGCCTTCCAGGCTCTCGCGCATGGCGTAAAATTCGTCGATGGCGCGCAGATCGTACAGCACCACGGACATGCCGCCGCCCGCCGCATGCTCCAGCATGCCCTCGGCCTGCAGGCGGCGCATGGCCTCGCGCACCGGGGTTCGGCTCATTTTCAGCCAGGCGGAAACCTCCATCTCCATCAGGCGCTGCCCAGGCGCGATCGTGCCTTCGCGGATCGCATCGTGCAGCATCTCGTAGGCCCAGGCGGCGCGGCCGCCACCGGCCTCGCCCATGGGGTCCGCACGTTTATGCTCCGGATCGGTCACATTCATGGGTAAAACCCTAGCCGCCGCGCCTTGCCGCCACAAGCAGAGGCTTAGCCCCGGCGCGCATCACGCCACGCCACGTAGCGGCGCAGCCCCTCGCGCAAATCCACGCGCGCGGACCAGGAAATCTTCTCCTTGGCTTTGGCCGGGCTGAAGCCAAGATGGTTGCCGCCAGCGGTTTTAATCTGCCGGGAATCCGCAACGTAAACCGGCTCAACGCCCGCAACCCCGCAAACCTCCAGCAGCGTACGCGCCACGTTGGTCAGCGTGCTGTCCACCCCTGTCACCAGGTTCAGCACATTCCCGCCCGTGCCATTCAGCATGGCGGCCACGCAGCCCGCGGCCACATCGGCCACATGGATGTAATCATGCACCTCCTGGCCGTCGCCCGCGATCACCGGCGCCTCGCCACGGCGGATTGCCTCATACATCGCGGCAATGCCATTGGCATTGATGGCCCGCTCATGCTGGCGCTCGCCATACACCGACGAAAAACGCAGCGCGTTGAACTCCACGCCGAATTTCTGCTGGTAGAACAAGCCGAGATTCTCGCCCATCAGCTTGCTGGTGCCATAGATGGCGGAAAGCGGCGCGGCATTGGCAAAGGTTGCAGGCGCGTCCTCACTCAGCACATCCGCCAGCGTGCCGCCATAGGCAGCCACCGACGAGGAGAAAACGACGCGCCGCACCCTGGCGATGCGCGCGGCTTCCAGCGTGTTCACCATGCCGGTGGTGTTCACCGCCACACCCAGCGGCATTTGCGTGGCCATGGGAATGGTGAGAAACCCGGCCAGGGCAAAAACACCATCCACGCCCTGGGCGGCGTCGATAATCTCATTCAACCGCAGAATATCGCCACGCAGCCGTTGCACGCGCGGCTCGTTCTCCAGATGCGCGATGGTCTCCGGCGTGCCGAGCGAGAAATTATCCAGCAGCCGCACCCCGGCCGCGCCCTGGGCCAGCAGCGCATCGGTAATATGCGAGCCGATAAGGCTCGCCCCGCCGGTGATGAGATAGGATTTGCCCCTGCAATCATGGCTCATTCTTGAAAACCCCTTTTATGATTTGGCCCTTATGGAACCCAGGAAGTTTCCACCAGCGTATTGCCTGGGGCTTGCGGGGCGGTTTCCAGCACCTTGTTGGTTGCCGCCGCCATACGGCCTGGCAAGGCTTCCGGCGCGGTCACCGCCTTGGTGAGGTTCGCGCCCTTGCTGGCGGCGGTGCGCCCGGCAATGCGGCCAAACGTGGCGCCGGAAACCAGGCCCGTACCGGCGGGATAGTTATCATAGTACAGCCCGCCCACCATTTCGCCGCACGCCAGCAAGCCGGGGATCGGGCGCCAGTCGGTGCCGATCACACGCGCATGCTCGTCAATTTTGATGCCGCCAAAGGTGAAGGTGATGCCGCCCGTGGCGGTGTAGGCATAAAACGGGGCCTTTTCCAGCTTCAGCGCCCAGTTGGTCTTTTCCAGCGCCAGGCCTTCGGTCGCAAGCCCATCCTTCTGGGTGGGGTCGAACCCATCTGCGGCGGATCTGGCGGCGGCGTTGTACTCGGCCAGCGTGCGCAGCGCCTGCGCCTTGTCGTCCAGGTCCAGCTGCGCGATCAGCGCCTCCAGCGTATCGGCCACGATAGGCTGGCTGGTGCCATAGCGCGGCTCCAGCAGGTGCACGGTCTGGCTGTCGAAAATCTGGTAGGCCTTGGCCCCTGGCTCGGCCAGCACGGCGCGGCCATATTTGGCGTAGGTGAACATGGCGCCGTCCTCGCCCTCATTCACAAAACGCTTGCCGTTGCGGTTAATCATCACGCCATACAAATAGCTCAGGCGGTTGGAGCGGTCGGTAAGCTCACGCGGCGCGTAATTGCCCCAATCGGCGGAAATGGGGGTGGCGTGGCAGCCGCTCCACTGGCCCCAGGGCATGGCGCCGGCATCGTTCATGGCCATGCGCAGCCCGTCGCCCTGGTTATAGGGCGTGCCACGCACCTTGGCGCCACCCACCAGCGGGCCGATATGCTGCGTACGCATCTGCACATTCGCCTCAAACCCGCCGCAGCCCAGAATCACGGCGTCACCGGCAATTTCCTCCATGCCGTTCTCGCCGCGCATTTTCACGCCGCACACGGCACCATCTTCGTTAATCAGCAGCGTGGTCACGGCGGCACTATAACGGATTTCCACGCCCATCTGCTCAGCCGTGGCAAACCAGGCGGCGGAAAGCCCAACGCCTTCGTGCTCGGCACGCACCACCAGGCCACGCGCCCAGATAATTTTATTGCCCTTGCGCACGCCGGTAAGAGAGACGGAAGGCTCCATCGGAATCTTGCCGGTGTCATGCATCCAGAACACAGTGTCCTTGGAATTATCAACCAGCACGCGCGAGAGCACAGGGTCGGTCTGGCCATTCGTCACGCGCATCAAATCGCCATGGAAATCTGCCTTGGTATAAGGCTGGATGCCCTCGTAGAAATTCTCGAACTGCTCCTCAGCCCCGGGCAGAAGCGGGCCGATCTCGCGCGGATCGTCAAAGGCGAAGCGCAGCACGCCGCCGGACCAATGCGTGTTGCCGCCACGCATCTCGCGCGGGGCCTTTTCCAGCACCAGCACACGGGCCGCGCCATTCTCCTTGGCGGATACGGCGGCGGCCAGGGCGGCATTGCCGGCGCCGACGACGATGACGTCATATTGTGCGGTGGCCATGTTTTGTTCCTCGTCAGTTTGCAGGCCCGGCGGACCAGGGGATGGATGATGGCGACACGCATAATCGTGTATACAATAATGTGCAAGAGCCAGGTGGCCCGCTCATGCAAGCCGGGCTGCGGCTTCCGCCATCAAGGGCACCAGTTTTTCTTGCGCGATGAAGGCGTTGTAATGCTCGGCCACCGCGGCAATCTTCCCGTCGCGGATGCGGAACACGAACACGTAAGTATTGCTGTATGGTTCGCCATTCACCAGCACCCCATCCGATACGGCTTCCGCCACCACGCGGTCCTCATCGGCGGTGAGAGAAAGAATGGTAAAGCGCAGCGGCCCGGCACACATGGCCGCCAGAAGTTTTATCAGGCGTTGATAGGCGGTCTTGCTCATGGTGCCGTTGGTTGTAATCCAGCCGGTCATGTCCTCCGTCAGCAGGGCATCGGGCAACGCGCCATTGCTCACGGCGGTAAAATACGCGCGCGCTATCTGGTAATTTTGTTCTTTCATGGGTCCTCCAGAACCGCATATTAGCCCAGACAGCCATGTCATGAACACACTCTTCCGTAATCCCGCCGCCACTGGCAATCTGTGCGCGGCGAGGAGAGGCAGATGCAGCCAGCGGCGGATTTCGGCACTTACGACTACATCGTCATCGGCGCCGGCAGCGCCGGCTGCGTGCTGGCCAACCGGCTCAGCGCCAACCCGCGCCATTCCGTGCTGCTGCTGGAAGCCGGCGGGCGCGACGATTATCTCTGGATCAAAATCCCCGTTGGCTATCTCTACTGCATCGGCAACCCGCGCACCGATTGGTGCTTCTCCACCACGCCCGAGCCGGGGCTTAACGGGCGGCGCATCTCCTACCCGCGCGGCCTGGGCCTGGGCGGCAGCTCGTCCATCAACGGCATGATTTATATGCGCGGCCAGGCGCGCGATTACGATTTATGGCGCCAGGCCGGGCATACGGGCTGGGGCTGGGATGATGTTCTACCTTATTTCAAAAAAGCCGAAGACCATTTCGGCGGCGCCACCACCGCGCATGGCGCGGGCGGCGGGCTGCGCGTGGAGCGGCAGCGCTTGCGCTGGGCAATATTGGACGCCTTCCGCGATGCCGCCGCGCAATACGGCATCGCCAAGATTGATGATTTCAACACTGGCGATAATGAAGGCTCCAGTTATTTTCAGGTCACGCAAAAACGCGGGCGGCGCTGGAGCGCGGCGGATGCCTTCCTGCGCCCGGCATCGCGGCGGCCCAATTTGCGGGTGCAAACCGGCGCCCTGGCGGACCGCCTGCAAATTGAAAACAACGAGGCGCGCGGCGTGCTGTTTTCCCTCGGCGGCACGCCGTATCTCGCCACGGCGCGCGCCGAAATCCTGCTCACCGGCGGCGCCATCGGCTCGCCCGTGCTGTTGCAACGCTCCGGCATTGGCGATGCGCCCGCATTGCAAGCGGCGGGTATTGCGCCCATCCGCCATTTGCCCGGCGTGGGCGCCAATCTGCACGACCATCTGCAAATACGCTGCGCCTACAAGGTGCAAGGCGCCACCACGCTCAACCAGCGCGCCAGCTCCTGGCACGGCAAAAGCCTTATCGGCCTGGAATACGCGCTCAACCGTTCCGGCCCCATGGCCATGGCACCCAGCCAGCTCGGCGTCTTCACCCGCTCCCATCCGGGTTTTGCAACCGCGAACCTGGAATACCATGTCCAGCCCCTCAGCCTCGCCGCGTTCGGCGGCGCGCTGGACCCATTTCCCGCCTTCACCGCCAGCGTATGCAACCTACGCCCCACCAGCCGCGGCTTTGTCCGCATCACCTCGCCAGATCCGCGCGCAGCGCCCATCATCCACCCCAACTACCTGCACACGCAAGACGACAAGCAGGTGGCGCTGGACGCCGTGAGCCTCACCCGCAAAATCATCGCCCAGCCAGCCCTGGCCCGCTACACGCCACAGGAATTCCGCCCTGGAAACACCAATAACGATGCCGAATTGCTGCAAGCCATCGGCAATATCTCCAGCAGCATCTTCCACCCTGTTGGCACCGCCGCCATGGGCAGCGTGGTGGATGCTGAGCTACGCGTAAACGGCATCAACCGCCTGCGCATCGCCGATGCCGCCATCATGCCCAGCATCACCTCCGGCAACACCAACGCCCCGGTCATGATGATCGCCGAGAAAGCCGCCGCCATCATCCTTGGCGGATGAAGGGGCCGGGAAGGCCGAAGCCTCCCCGTTGTTAAACCCGCTGTTGTTAAACCCGCTCAATAATAATGGCAGGCCCCATGCCGCCCGCAGCACACATGGTAATCAGCGCGCGCTTCTGGCCGCGGCGTTCCAGCTCATCCAGCGCGGTGCCTATCAGTATGGCCCCGGTCGCGCCAATCGGGTGGCCCAGCGCAATGGCGCCGCCATTCACGTTTATCGTCTCACGGTCAATGTTCAGGTCGCGGATGAATTTCTCCACCACGGCGGCAAACGCCTCGTTCACCTCGAACAGATCGATATCGGCAATGCTCAGCCCCGCCCGCGCCAGCACTTTCTTCGCGGCGGGCACGGGGGCATTCAGCATCAGTGTGGGGTCGTCGCCCACATTGGCGGTGGCCACAATGCGCGCACGCGGCTTCCAGCCTTGCTTCCTGGCATATTCGCCCGAGGCCAGCAGCAGCGCGGCGGCGCCATCCACCACGCCAGAGGAATTGCCCGCATGATGGACCGGCTCAATCTTCAGCCCTGGATAACGCTTCAGAACCAGCTCGCCGAATGTTACCCCGCTCTCATCGGCGGGTGCGTCGAGGAACTTGGCGAAGCTCGGCTTCAACGCCGCCAGCCCCTCGGCTGTGGTATCCGGGCGCGGGTGCTCGTCATGGTCCAGAATCAGCTTTCCCTCGTCATCCACAACCGGGACAATGGATTTTGCAAACCGCCCCTCGGCAATGGCCCGCGCAGCACGGCGCTGGCTTTCCAGCGCCAGCGCGTCCACATCGGCACGGGTAATGCCTTCCAGTGCTGCAATGGCATCCGCCGCCACACCCTGGTTGGTTTGCGGGTGCCGCGCCTGCAGCCGGGCATTCCCGCCCAAACTGCCCTTCTTAATCCCGGCGGCGGCCTGCTCCATGCCGTACTGGGTGATGTAGGACATCATCTCCGTCCCGCCGGCAATCAGCAAATCCTCCATGCCAGACATAATCTGCGCGGCGGCCAGGCTGGTGGCGGTCAGGCCGGAGCCGCAAAACCGGTCCAGCGTCACGCCGCTCACCTTTACGTCATACCCCGCATCCAGCGCCGCCATGCGGCCCATATCGCCGCCCTGCAGGCCAAATTGCGCGCTGGTGCCCCAGATCACGTCATCCACCTCGGCGGTGTTGATATGATTGCGCTCTTTCAGCGCCTTAAGCACCGTAGCGGCCAGGTGCTGCGGGTGCATGTGCGAGAGCGCGCCCTTGCCGGGCTTACCGGTCCCGCGCGGGGTCCGAACTGCGTCGATTATAAAGGCGTCGGCCATAAGGGTTCACTCCAAAACCGTTTTCTTGTCATTTATTGGCCCGGAGCGGCCCCGGCAAGCCACCCCGCGCCTTTCGCGGGGCGGCCATGTGCCTGTGGGGGCGCTTACCCCTCGCCCTGCGGCCGCTCAAACGCGTCTTTGCCGTCAAAGCGCTGCAGTTTCTCGATATGCATCCAGGTAAATTTCGCCCCAATGCGCTGCACCAGGTAGGAAATCTCCGGCTGCCCTTCCGATTTGCTGGCCAGCAGGGGAATCGGGGTCTTCAGCATAAAGCGGCAGGCAAAATGGTCCACAAGGAAAGTCTGCCCGCCCGTGGGCGGATAAACTGTCACGCCGCGGTTGGAAATGGAGGCAAGTTTGAACGGCGTATCCGCAGCGATACCCTCCAAAGCCTGGCCCAGCTCCTCGGCGCGCAAATCTGTTTCCAGAAACACGTCAATCCCCACCAGCTCGCGCGTATCCGGCTCCATATGCGCCGTCAGCTCCGGCCAGGTTTTCAGCTCCAGTTTTTGGTAGGCGCGCGAAGGCATGGTGGAAAACCGGCCCAGATTATCAATCACCTGCCCGGTGAACGCATCCGTCCCCACCCCATGCCCGCGCGGCGCCAGATCGCCGGTCAGGTTCTTGCCTTCGGCCAGGGTGATGAACAGCGCCTGCTCCACGGTCTGCGCCACTTCAAACGCGCCAATATGCCGCAGCAGCATAATGGCGGCACTCAGCAGCGCGGTCGGGTTCGCCAGCCCCTTGCCGGCAATATCGGGTGCCGAGCCATGCACCGCCTCGAACATCGCCGCATGGTCGCCGAGGTTAGAGGATGGCGCGATGCCCAGCCCCCCCACAAGCCCGGCGGCAAGGTCGGAAATAATATCGCCATTCATGTTCGAGGTCACAATCACATCGAACGCTTCCGGCTTGATGACGAGCTGATGCGCGCAATTATCGATAATGATATGCCCCGCCTTAATCTCGGAGAATTCCGGCGCCACTTTTTCGCCCATGCGCTTCATCATGCCTTCGGTCAGCTTCATGATGTTCGCCTTGGTCGCCACGGTCACGCTCTTGCGCCCTTCCGCCTGCGCCAGCCCGTAGGCGGCGCGGATAATGCGCTCGCACCCCGGCGCCGTCATCAGCTTCAAACATTGGGCGACAGTGGTGGTCTGCATATGCTCGATACCGGCATACACATCCTCCACATTCTCGCGCACAATCACCATATCTATCCCGCGCCCGGTAAACGGCGTCTGGATGCCCGGCAGCTCGCGCACCGGGCGGATATTGGCGTAAAGCTCGAAATATTTGCGCATCGTCACATTGGCCGATTTGCCGCCATACCCAACCGGCGTCTCCAGCGGGCTTTTCAGCGCCAGCCCGTTGGCGGCTATGCTGTCCAGCGTCTCGCGCGGCACGCCGGTTACCGAGCCTTTCTTGAACACTTCCGCCCCGGCCTCGGCCACCTCCCATTCAATGGGCGCATCCGCGGCGGCGAGAATCTTCATGGCCGCGGCCATCACTTCCGGCCCAATCCCGTCTCCTGGCAGAGCTGTGACCTTGGTCTTTGCGGCGGTGGTGCTCATCCTGTGCATCCTGTGCTGTGAGAGGTACCCGGTTTATAACAAGCCCGGCCGTAACCGCCTATACACGGCCCTGGCCCCGGCCATGTGTTGCGGCCTATTGCCAGCAAATTTCCTCACACCCGGTTAACGCCTTGCCCGGCTGCGGCACCGCCCCCTACCATGGCGCCCAAGGAGGAGCATAATGACCCAAGACGAAGCCCTGGCCCACACCGCCATCCGCGACCGGCTTGCCCGCTACAACATGGCCGGAGACCGCCTGCGCGTGGATGATTTCATCGCCTGCTTCACCCCGGACGGCGTGCTGGAAACCGCCGCCTACTCGCTTAAGGGCCAAGCCGAAATCCGCGCCTGGATGACCGGCATGCGCCCCGCCGGCGGCCTCTCCGCCAAACCCAGCCGCATTCCCCGCTTCGTCCGCCACCACCTCGCCACCTGCCAGATAGACCTGACCGGCCCCGGTACCGCCAGCGCCCGCACCTATTGGATGGTACTGACCGATATCGGCCCCGACCATGCCGGCCTGTATATGGATCGTTTGCGCCAGGAAGACGGAAACTGGCTCATCGCCCACCGCAAAACCCGCACGGAATGGTTCGCGGTGGAGAGCTATTTCGCACCGGCAGAATAACCCGCCCTCGTCCACGCGCGCGGCTCAAGTCATCGCGCCTTAATCCACCCGGCGCTTATATTTGGGTTTTACGCGGTCCACCGAGAGGCCTCCATGCAAGGCCGAGCCACGGCCAGAAAGCGATGGGTTGGTCATGAAATACTCATGCGCCGAAGCTGGCGGATCGCCCGGGGTAACGCGCTCCCATGTGCCATCGGCGTGCAAAATGGAGCTTTGCGCGTCGTCGCGCAAATTCACGACCATGATCTGGTCGAGGATTTGCGCGTGCACCGTGGGGTTATGGATGGGCACCAGCGTCTCCACCCGGTAATCCATGTTGCGCGCCATCCAGTCGGCCGAGGACATGAACACCTTGGCATCGCGCGAGGGCAGCGCGTGGCCATCGGCGAACACGCAGATACGCGCATGCTCCAAAAAGCGCCCGACAATGGATTTGACCTTGATATTATCCGAAAGCCCCAGAACGCCTGGGCGCAGGCAGCAAATGCCGCGCACCACGATGGAGATGGGCACACCAGCCTGGCTGGCCGCGTAGAGCTGGTCGATAAGCCGGTCATCGACCAGCGAGTTCATCTTCAGCCAAATGCCAGAGGGCTGGCCGGCGCGGGCATGGGCAATCTCGTTATCGATCAGCGTATCAATGGTCTTGCGCGTGGTCAGCGGCGAAAAGGCGAGCTGCTCCATCTTCTCCGGGCGGGCATAGCCGGTCATGTAGTTGAACAGCCGCGCGGCATCGCGCGCCAATGCGGGGTCGCATGTGAAGAATGAGAGGTCGGTGTAAATGCGCGCGGTAATCGGGTGGTAGTTGCCAGTGCCGAAATGCACATAGGCACGCAGGTTATTGGCCTCGCGCCGCACCACATAGCTCACCTTGGCGTGGGTTTTTAAGCCGGCAAAACCGAACACCACCTGCACCCCGGCGGCTTCCAGCGCGCGAGAGAGGCGGATATTCGCCTCTTCATCGAAACGCGCGCGCAGCTCCACCATGGCGGTGACGGATTTGCCCGCCTCGGCGGCCTCGATCAGCGCTTTCACGATGGGGCTGTCGCTGCTGGTGCGGTAGAGCGTCTGCTTTATGGCCACCACGGCGGGGTCGGCGGCGGCCTGGCGGAGGAATTGCACCACCACGTCAAAACTCTCGAACGGGTGGTGAACGAGAATATCCTTGGCGCGGATGGCGGCAAAGCAATCGCCGCCGAAATCGCGGATACGCTCGGGGAAACGCGCCGTATAGGGCGGAAACAGCAGGTCCGGGCGGTCATCAGCGATGAGCTGCTTCACATCGCCCATGCCAATCATGCCGGTTTCCAGGTGCACATGCCCAAAGGGCGCCTCAATGGCGTCGGTCACCAGCTCACGCAAATCGGCGGGCATATTGGCCTCGATGGTGAGCACCACGGCAATGCCCCGGCGGCGGCGCTTCAGCGCGCTCTCGTAAGAGCGGACGAGGTCTTCCGCCTCTTCCTCAAACTCCACATCCGTATCGCGGATAACGCGGAACAGGCCGGAGCCATGCACGGTGAAGCCCGGGAAGAGCCGCCCCATATTCATGGCCACAAGCTCTTCCAGCATGATGAAGCGTATCGGCACATCGCCCGCCGGCAAGCGCACGAAACGCTCCACCTGGGCGGGTAGCGGAATCAGCGCGGACATCTGGCCACGGTCGTCATTGCGCGTGAGCGAGAGCGCCATGACCAGCCCCATATTGGGGATGAAGGGGAATGGATGCGCCGGGTCCACCGCCAGCGGGGTGAGCACGGGGAACACGCGCTCCATGAAATAGGAGTCGAGAAAAGCGGCATCGTCCGAGGTGAGTTCAGCCGCTGCGCAGATGACGATGCCCGCACGCGCGAGCAGACCGCGCAGCTCCATGAAGGCGGCCTGCTGGGCGGCAACAAGCTCCTTGGCGCGGGCGTTGATGGCGGTAAGCTGCTGGGCGGTGGTCAGCCCATCCGCCGAGCGCTCCAGAATCCCGGCACGCTCCTGGCCAATCAGCCCGGCCACGCGCACGGAATAAAATTCATCGAGGTTGGAAGCGGAAATGGAAACAAAACGCAGCCGCTCCAGCAGCGGGTGGCGCGGGTTGCGCGCCTCGCCGACAACGCGGAAATTGAAATCGAGCCAGGACAGCTCGCGGTTGATAAAGCGGGCGGGGTCGTCCTTGGCCAGGAACGGGGCGTTGGCAAGCTGGTCCATCGCCCCCTCTATAGCAGCCCCCGTGCGGGCAAGGTGTGATGAATCTGTAACATTATCCTTCATCCGCGGTTAGCCCGGCGATAATTTCCAGCGCCAGGGCGCGGGTTATGCGCGTATTGCGGTCCAGCGCCGCGCGGTCGAGCCGGGCCACGGCCTCGCGGTAAAAGGCAGGCGCCCGGGGCAGATGCAGCAGCAGCGCGTTGCGCACGGGTATGCTCAGCGCAAGCTGGCGCTGCGCGGCAAGTTTGGTGAGGAGCTGGGCCAGCAGCTCGTCCTCCGGCGGGCGTATCTCCACCGCGCTCGCGGCGCGCAGGCGTGAGGTAAGATCGGCCAGCTTATAGGCCATGCGCGCGGACGGCAGGCGTGCGGCCATCAGCACGGGCTGCCCGGCCTCGGCGGCCATGTTCAGCAAATGCAGCAATGCCACAGGGCTGGGGGCCAAATCGGCATCGTCCAGGGCTATGGGGCGGGTAATGCGGTGCAGCCCGGCCAGGGCGAAACTTTGCAGAATTTCCGCGCCATGGGCCTGGGCCCAGATATGCAGCAGATGCGTTTTGCCGCAGCCTGCCTCGCCCCATAGCAGCAGCCGGCCGTTATTCCAGCGCTCGGTCCGCAGCAGCCATTCGCGCGCCGCGGCATTGGACGGCGCAGGGCAAAAATCCTCGGCCGCGTAATGCAGTGTCTCGGCAAAGGGTAGCGCCAGCTGCTTCATCCGCGCCTTAGGCTTCCGGCATGTCTTTATAAAGGGGCGATTGCAGGTAGCGGCGCAGCCAGTAGCGCGCCAGAACACCCAGCGTGGCGGTTACCGGCACGGCCAGCATGATGCCGAGGAAACCAAACGCGGCGGCACCGGCGAACAAGGAAAAAATAACCCACACCGCTGGCAGCCCGACACGGTCGCCCAAAAAACGCGGCTGGATGACGTAATCGTTGAGCATCTGCCCGAAGGCGAACACGATGGAAACCTGAATAACCCCGCTCCAGCCCGGGTTTTGCGTGAGCGACAGCAAGATGGAGGTGATGACGCCCAGCAGCGTGCCAACATAGGGAATAAAGGAGAGCAGCCCGGCCACCAGCCCGATGGTGAGGCCGAAATTCAGCCCTATAATGGTCAGCCCGCCCGCATACACCGCCGCCAGCACCAGGCAGCAAATGGCTTGCCCGCGCAGCCATGCGGCCAAAATGCGGTTAATCTCTCCCGCCTGCTCGCGAATCGCGCCCTCGTACCGGCGGGGCAGCCAGCTATCGATATGCGCGACGATGCCCGGCCAATCGCGCAGGAAATAGAAGGTGACGATGGGGGTGATGATGAGCAGGGTGAGCACATTCACCAGGGCAAAGCCGGAGCCGATGATATTGCTGGCCGCGCTGCCCGCGAAAGAGACGATTTCGCCCGCCTGGTTGGCGGCGATGTCGCGCAGCTTGGTGCTCACCATCCCTGGCCCGACACGCCGCTCCAAATCGCTGACGAGATGCGCGAAATCGCGCTGCGCTGTGGTGATGTAGGAAGGCAGGTTATGCGCCAGGGCAATCGTCTGGTCCGAAATAACGGGGTAGAGCAGCAGCGCGAACAGGGTAAGCGCGACCCCCACGGCCGCCAGAATCAGCAACACCCCCACAGAACGGCGCACGCCGATACGGGCCATCCGCCCCACCGCCGGGTCGAGAAAATAAGCCAGCCCCGCCGCCACCACAAAGGGCGTGAGGATGGACGAAAACAGCCGCAGGAACAGCCATAGCGCCACCAGCAGCGCGGCCAGCAGCGCCAAGCGCTGCCATTGCAGCCGCCTGGCTTCTGATATGTCTGGGCGCGTATTGCTCATGTATTGCTCATGTATTGCTCATGCCGCCACGGCCAGCGATTGCGCGCCATACGCGGCTATGGTGAAACGCGCCAGGATTGTATCTGCAGCAGCGGACAGGGCCATGATGCATGGCTTAGCGCATCGGGGGTAGGAATGACTAGCGTGACGTACCGGGATGCCGGGGTGGATATTGAGGCGGGCGATGCGCTGGTGGAGGCCATCAAGCCGCTGGCCAAGGCCACCAGCCGCGCGGGCGTTATGGGCGGGCTGGGCGGATTCGGCGCGCTGTTCGACCTGAAAGCGGCGGGATTCAACGACCCGGTGCTGGTTTCCACCACCGATGGCGTGGGCACAAAGCTGAAAATCGCCATCGAGACCGGGATTCACGATTATGTGGGCCAGGATCTGGTGGCCATGTGCGTGAACGACCTTGTGGTGCAGGGCGCGGCACCTTTATTTTTCCTGGATTATTTTGCCACCGGCGCGCTGGATGTGAATGCCGCGAAAAAAGTGATCGCGGGCATTGCCGAAGGCTGCAAGCTGGCCGGTTGCGCCCTGGTGGGCGGCGAAACGGCGGAAATGCCCGGCATGTACGCCAAGGGCGATTACGATCTGGCCGGATTTTCGGTGGGGGCCGCCGAGCGCGAGGCGCTGCTGCCCGCCAATGTGCGGCCCGGCGATGCGATTCTCGCCTTGCCCTCCTCCGGCGTGCATTCCAACGGGTTTTCGCTGGTGCGCCGGATTTTCGCCGATGCCGGGCTGAGCTGGGATTCGGAAATCCTGGGACGCCGCGCGGCGGATGTGCTGATGGTGCCCACGCGCATCTATGTACAGCCCATGCTGGCGCTGCATAAGAAAAAATTACTGAACGCCGCCGCGCATATTACCGGCGGCGGGCTGCCGGGCAATTTGCCCCGCGTGCTGCCAGAAGGCTGCGGCGCCAGGCTGGCCGGGCCGTGGCCCATGCCGGAGATTTTCCGCTTTTTGGCCCGCACCGCCAATGTGGCGCCGGAAGAAATGCTGCGCGTGTTTAATTGCGGCGTGGGCATGTGCCTGGTGGTGAGCGATGCCGGAGCCGCCATGGCGGCGTTGCGGGCAGAGGGTGAGGAGCCCTTCCTGCTCGGGCAGGTGACCAATACGTCAGGCATTGTCATCGAAGGTGCGGAAACCCTGTTCGCATGAGCAAAATGCGGGTTGCGGTGCTGATCTCCGGGCGCGGCTCGAATATGGAGGCGCTGATAAAGGCCGCGCGGGCGCCGGATTACCCGGCGGAGATTGTGCTTGTGCTCTCCAACAAGCCGGATGCGGCAGGGCTGGAGATTGCGCGCGGCCTGGGCGTGCAGGCAGAAGCCGTGCCAGCCAAACCATTTGGTAAGGACCGTGCGGCGCATGAGCTGGCGCTGGATGAGCGGCTACGGGCGGCAGGCGTGGAGATTGTGTGCCTGGCCGGGTATATGCGGCTGCTCACCCCCTACCTTGTGGGGCGCTGGGCCGGGCGGATGTTGAATATCCACCCCTCCCTGCTGCCGGCCTACCCTGGGCTGGATACACATGCGCGCGCCCTGGCGGCGGGCGAGACCAAACATGGTTGCACGGTGCATCTGGTAACCGAGGGCATGGATGAGGGGCCGGTTATAGCCCAGGCCGAGGTGCCCGTGCTGCCGGGCGATACGGAAGAGGCGCTAGCGGCCCGCGTGCTGGCGCAGGAACACCGCATCTACCCCGCCGCGCTGGCGCGGCTGGCAGAAAAAATCCGCTTGCGGGAAGAGGCGCCGCGCCGCTAAATCCAGGGCAACAATATCGGGGCGAGGGGATTTTAAGATGGCAGCGCATGCCCAGCATGGCACAAACGTGACGGAACCGGTGGATTTTGACGATCCGGCCCGGAAAGGCTGGGCTTTTTTCACCAAATTCCTGCTGTGGAATATCATCAGCTGCGTGACGATCCTGATTTTTATCGGGCTGCTGACGGTTTGGAGCTGAGGCGGCATCCGCCCGCAAGGGCGGTGTTGCCTTGCCTGCGCCGCTCTACCCCGCCGCGCAGCTCTCGAATCCGCGCCGCAACTGCGGGCGGTTCAAATCGCGGCCAATGAAGACGATGCGGCTGGTGCGTTTTTCATCCGGTTTCCAGGGTGCCAGGAAGTCACCATCGGCGATCATGTGCACGGCCTGGAAGGCGAAGCGGCGGTCCTCGTTCTGGTAGCTGAGGATACCCTTGGTGCGTAGAATGTTCTGGCCCTGGGTTTGCAGGATATGGCCGATCCAGGCCTGGAATTTCTCGGCGGCCAGGGGGGCATCGGTCGAGAGGCTGATGCTGGTGAGATGCTCGTTATGGGTGTGGCTGTCGTCCTCCAGGAAGTCCGGCACGTTTTCCAGCACGCGCTTCAGGTCGAAGGCGTTGAGGCCGAGTAATTCCTCGGGCGGGACATCGCCGCGCGTGGCGTGGTGGATAATGGCGTAGGGGTTGATCGCCTTGATCTTGGCCTCGACGGCGGCAAGCTCTTCCGGCGTCACCAGGTCCAGCTTGTTCAGCACCACCACATCGGCGAAGGCGAGCTGGTCGGCGGCTTCGGGCGCATCCTCCAGCCGTGCGGGCAGGTGCTTGGCATCCACCACGGTCACGATGGCGTCCAGCCGGGTTTTGGCTTTCACGTCTTCATCGACGAAAAAGGTCTGCGCCACGGGGGCCGGGTTGGCGAGCCCGGTGGTCTCGACGATGATGCCGTCGAACTTGCCGGAACGCTTCATCAGGCCGCTGATGATGCGGATGAGGTCACCGCGCACCGTGCAACAGATGCAGCCGTTATTCATCTCGAACACTTCCTCGTCGGAATCCACGACGAGGTCGTTATCCACGCCCAGCTCACCGAACTCGTTAATGACAACGGCGTATTTTTTGCCGTGCGTGCCAGTGAGGATGTGGTTGAGCAAGGTGGTTTTACCGGCGCCGAGATAGCCGGTGAGAACGGTGACAGGAATCTGGTCAGGCATTGTTTTCCGTTTCCGCAAAAATTGGCTTGGGTGCCGCATCCGCGCAGGCGAAGGCGAGGCCCGCGAAGAAGAAGAACCAGCCCAGCATATAAAGGGTGGGGAATTCATCCGTCGAGGCTATGGGCCATGTAAAGGTGGCGATGCCAATAAGCAGGCCTACGCGCAACGGGTCTGGGTTGCGCCAAAGGCCGCGCAGGGCAAGCCAGGTCCAATAGGCCATCCAGATTGTAAAGAGGATAAGGCCGGGATAACCGGCATCGGAGAAGGCCTGGATATAGAAATTTTGCGGATGCAGATTACAGGCGCCCAGGCTTTGCTGCGTGGGCGGAATGCCCAGCGCGGGCAGGCCGGTGTTGAATTTGGGCTTCATGCAATCCACCCGGTAGGAGCGGTAGCCCCAGCCATGCCAGGGCGATTGCGTGCCCATATTGGTGGCAACGGTGAATATCTCGCCATAGGGGCTTTGGCTGAAATTGTGGAAATTGCGTTCCGTCTCGCCCACCAGCTTGCCATGGGTGGGGGGCGAGATATAGGGCGTGGCCACAAGCACCACGGCAGAGGCGGCAAGCGCCGCGATGAGGGGTAAACGCAGGCGCGGCAGGTAGAAGGCGGCGATGACAAGCCCCATGCCAGCCAGCGCCACGCACATGCGCTGGCCAATAAGCACCGCGGTGACCATGCCCAGCAGGGTGAGCAAAACGCCCGCCGCGCGCGGCAGCCAGCCTGGGCGGGCGAGCAGCGCCATGACCGGCGGCAGCATGGCGATGAAAAGCAGATGCGCGTAGAGCGGCCCGGAGCGGGGCTTCCAGAACGGGCCGGTGAGCGAGCCGTCGCCCCAGCGCGGATTGCCGAAGATGTTATGGCCGGTGAGATATTGCTGCCAGCATTCCACCCCAATCCATAGGCAGGAAAGCGCCAGCATGAGCCAGCCCCAGTGCCGCGCCTTGGGGGTGGTGAACACCCAGACCTGCAGCGCCATGGTGAAGAGAATAAGGCGCATGATGACAAGAACTTGAATAAGGCCGCTTACGCCGTCATCGCCAAACCCGTATTGCGGAAAGGGCAAAGAGGCAAAAAGCAGCCAGGCCCACCAGATGCTGGCCAGGATGAACCAGGGCTTGCGCGCCCAGGACCAGTTACGCCTGAGCGCGGAGTCGACCAGGAACAGCCCGTTGGTGACGCCTATGCAGACCTCCGCGAGCGGGAAGGCGTGCAGCAGCCCGAGCGGCGCGATAAGGACCGCGATGAAGGCAATTTGCCAGCGCCGGTCTGCATTCATGAGGCTGACTCCAGTATGTGGTGATAGGTTTCCAGCATTTTTTGGGTGATCGCCGCGCGGGTGAAGCTGGCGAGATATTCGGCATGGCCAGTGGCCGCGATGGTGCGGCGCAGATCTTCGTTGCCCAGTACGGTGGCGATGGCGCCGGTGAGCGCGGCAGGATTATCCGCCGGGACGAGCATGCCGTTCTCGCCGTTGCGGATATAGGCGCTGGGGCCATCGGATTCGCAGGAGATGAAGGGGGTGGACATGCTCCAGGCATCGAGGATGACGGTGCCGAACGGCTCGTAGCGCGAGGGCAGCAGGCAAATATCAGCCGCGCGCAGCAGGGCGCCGCGGTCGGTACGCCAGCCGAGGAAGCGCACGCGCGCCGCCACGCCCAAACTGGCGGCCAGGGCGCGGAGATTGGCTTCCTCCGGGCCGTCTCCGGCAATCCACAGGTAACAATCCGGCAGGGCGGCCAGGGATTGGATGGCGGTGTCCAGCCCCTTTACCTTGTGCAGGCGCGAGAGGGTGAGCAGCACCTTGGCGCCGGGCGGTGTGTCCAGCGTGGCGCGGTCCAGGGCCGGGGCGTCTTCCACCGAAGGGAAAGTGGGCACGTAGAAGGCGGTGCCGGGCTTGGCGCCGTGGGCGTAGGCATGGCGGGCGAGGTCTGGCGTGACGCCGATGAAATGGGTGCAGTGGGAAAAATATTTCTCCTGCTCCTCGTAATCGCCATACCAGCCGATAATGGCGCGAGCGGCGCCGGCGGGGACGAGGCTGGCGGCGCGGCGCATCCAGCAATGGATGATGTCTGGCTTATAGGCGGCGATGAGGCGGCCCATGCGGTGGCTTTGCCAGGGGCGCACCGGGACGGCGAGGATTTGTGTGGCCACGCGCAGGCCCGCGCTGGCGAGTTCGGCGGCGCGGGGGGCGGCTTGGTGCAGCACGGCGCATTGGTCCAGCCCAGCCTGGTGCAGGCTCAGCATGATGTCGGTGGAGTATAGCTCGGCGCCGCCGTTGCGCTTACCCGCCATCACCTGAAGAACGCGCATCTCACCTCGAAACCGGTTGCACCTGCCCTGCGCCCGCAGGCTGGGCGGGCTGGTCTCCCTTATCGCAGCCGGGCAGGGGATGCTAGCGGGCGCGGTCCCGCAGGCAGGCGGCGGCGTAGTAAAGCCGCTTAAAAATACTGTTACGAAGCGTATAAATTGGGTGCAGCAGGCGGAAAGCGAGTTTCTCCACGCCTGTTACGTGCAGGCGGCCCGAGAAGCGCGCATCGCCGATGCCCGAGTCAAAGCGCGGATCTTGCCAAGCCACCTTGGGATGGACCGTGAGGACGCCGAGATGGGTTTTCCAGGGCTGGCCCATCAAGATGTCGATGGGCGTGGAGGTGTGGGCGAGCGCACGGGCCATGTTGCGGGCGGCATGCTGGTTGAGCAGGTAGCAATGCGCCTCGCCCGGCGAGGTGCCGATGCGGACCAGGGAGAAACCGGGAATGAGCGGCGCGATTTTATGGTGACGGCGGCGCTCATGCTTCTCGTTGCCAAAAAACCGGACGAGGCTCCAGAGCCTGGGGCGTGCCATGAGGGCGTTGATGATGGCGGGGAACTCCTCGCACACCACGCAATCATCCTCCATGATGATGGCATTGGGGAGGTTTTCCGCCACCAGCTTCTCGATAAGGCGCTTGTGGCTGAGCATGCAGGCGATTTCGGCGCCGTACAGGTCTTTGCCCAGGGCCAGGCGGCGGCGGCGGGAATTATAGAAGGCCGTGTCCGCCGGACTCATCGAATCTTTGCGCGTGGCCGGGAAGAATTCATACCTGAAGCCGAAGCGGCCAAGCTGAGCGGCGATTTGCGCCTGGCGTTGCACCTCGTGCGGCAGAGAGATGATGAAGACTGGCGGCAGCATCCCGTTCGTGTGGATTGAACGCCCCGCGAAGTCAAACCCAGGGCGCCAAATTGTAAAGGCGCGGGCACGGCTCTCGTAAAAACCCGCCCTTACGCCCTCACCCGCACGTAAGACCCGGGCGCATCCTCGATGGCCTTAATGCCCCGCGCCTTGCCCGGCACGCGGGCCGGTACTTTTTCGGGCGAGAGGCTGGTAACCCAGCGCTGCCAATCCGGCCACCAGGAACCGGCGATTTCGGTGGCGCTTTCCAGCCAGTCCTCGGGGCGTTCGGGCAGGGTATCGTTGATGAAGTGGTTGTATTTGCCGCCTTCAGGCGGGTTGATAACACCGGCGATGTGGCCCGAAGCGGCGAGAACGAAACGCACCGGGGCGGCGGTGAAGCAGCGCGCGCCCTTATAGGTGCTGATCCAGGGGGCGATATGGTCCTCGCGGCAAGAGAGGAAGTAGAGCGGCACCTTGACTTTGCCCAGGTCGATAGCCTCGCCCTTCATGCTGATGCCGCCGGGCGTGGCGAGCAGGTTACGCTGGTACATGTTGCGGAGATAGAATGAGTGCATCGCCCGCGGCATGCGCGTGGCATCCGAATTCCAGTAGAGCAGATCGAAGGGAAACGGCTCCTTGCCGAGCAGGTAGTTGTTGACCACGAAGCTCCAGATGAGGTCGTTGGCGCGGAGCATGTTGAAGGTGGTGGCCATCTCATT
>JAJZFB010000031.1:0-81656 GCA_021805545.1 Pseudomonadota bacterium
CCGTGCTTGCCGTCTCATTGGCGGTTAATTTCACGGTTGGCCTTGCAACAGTCTTCGCACCCAGCCTTAATCTCCTCAGCATCGGCTTTCCGCTACTCATCCTCACCGGCTTGTGGGTCATGCTGGCCAGCCTGCCGGCCATTGGCCCGGCCAGCGCGCATCTTATTGCCGTTTGTACACAGGCGCTCACCCTGCTCATGCCCCATGGCTGAAAGTTCTGGCGATAAGCAACACGCCCCAACAGAGCGCCGCCTGCGCGAGGCCGCCGAGCGCGGCGATGTCGGCCGTTCCAGCGAGCTTCCCAAAGCCGCCGCCATTGTAGCGCTCACCTTGGTCACACTCACCGCCACCGCTGGTATTGGCGGGCATATGCTCAACCTGTTCGCGGCCATGCTGGCCAATGCCGCCGCCGTAACGCCCCAAGCCGCCATGGGCTGGGCCCAACAACTCATCGCATTGCTTCTACCGCTGCTCTGTCTTGCCGCCTTCATCTCTCTCGCCGCCAGCCTGGCCACGGGCGGGTTTATTTTCTCCCTGGGACTGCTCAAGCCAGATTTCTCCAAAATCATGCCGCAATCCGGGCTGGGGCAAGTCTTCTCGCGCAGCGGCTTTGCGGAAACGGGCAAATCCCTGCTCAAATTCGCCGCCATTGGCGGGGCGGGGGCATTCACCATCTGGCTCCACCACAGCAGTTTCGCTGCCCTGGCGGCCTTGCCCATCCCCACGCTTCAGCCTGTCATTGCCCTTACATTGCAAACCGTCACCGCCATCTGCCTGGTGCTGGCCGTGCTGGCCGGGGCCGATGCCGGGCTGCAATTCTGGCTGCACCGGCACAAGCTCCGCATGTCAGACGCTGAAATGCGCGAAGAGATGAAAGACGTTGCCGGCAACCCGCACGTCAAATCGCGCCAGCGTATGCTGGCCCGCAAAATGGCCCGCGCCCGGCAGATGAGCAAAATCCCCGAGGCTTCCGTCATCGTCACCAACCCCACCCATTATGCCTGTGCCATACGCTACCGCCGCGGGGCAGATAAAGCGCCGGTGCTGTTGGCCAAGGGTGTTGGGCTGATGGCCGAAGAGATCATCGCCAAAGGCCGGGGGCTGGGCATTCCCGTGGTGCAATCCCCTCCCTTGGCCCGCGCCATATACCGCCATGTAGAGCCGGGCGACCATGTTCCAGCTGCCCTCTACCGCGCCTGCGCCGAGGTTCTGGCCTATGTCTGGCGCATGCAACGCTGGCGCAGCCAAGGCGGCGAGCGGCCCAACCCGCCACCAGTACGCGAGGATGAAATCGAAATTTCACGCTGGACGTAAAACAGAAGGCCAGTGTTCCGGTTCTGAAATCCGTTGGATTTCAGGACCGGAACACTGGAAAAATCAATAAGAAGTCGTAACAACTTGAGATGCGCACTACTTCATTGATTCAGAACCGGATTCAGATTTGTGAGCGGATCACAACGTGATCCGGTCTAAAATCATCCGGCTCTAAGCCCCCGCTTTCAAATCCGCCAGCCGGGTGCGCGCGGCAGCTATCATCGTGGCCATGTCGGCATGCACCTGAATCATCTGGGCAGCGGTATGAGTAACAAATTCCCAGGGGCCAGCCCCATGCGCGCACCATTCCTGAAAATTCCCTCCCGTCAGCACGGCGGAGCGCAAATTTCCCTGGTCCGTCGGCGTGCTGCCATAGGTATGCGGCGTGCCTAGCGCGCTGGAGTTAAAGCCCCCCGTAATGGCCTTGGCGCACGCAGCCGTCAGCACGCTCACCCGTACGGCGCGGGCGGCAGCCAGCTCCTGCGCCGCCGTCAACGCTGGCGCGGCGGCGGTTCCCATTCGCATCCAAGCCGGTATTGGCCGAATTAATACGATCCCCACCGTGTTTGTCTCCGGCGGGCCGATGGAGGCCGGCAAGGTGGCGGTGAAAGGTGCCGTGCGGGCGCTGGACCTGGTGGATGCCATGGTGGTGGCCGCCGATGACAGCTATTCGGACGAAGAAGTAAAAGCCATCGAGCGTTCCGCGCGCAGTCTCCGCTTTCGCGCCAGACCAGTTCTCGCGCGAGGCACTCGACGCAGTAAACGCAAGCCTCGCACAAATCACAGGATAAGCGCCATGAAGCTCAATACATGCTCAGCCATTATCAGCGGCGGCGCGGGCGGCCTTGGCGGCGCGACTGCGCGCCGCCTGGTGGAGCTTGGTGCCGGCGTGGTTGTGTTCGAGCCGGAATTAGCGCGCGCGGCCGCGCTTGCTGCCGAGCTTGGCCCCCGTGCCGTAGCGGTCGCCGGTGACCACAATAACGAGGCGGATGTCAGGAGCGCGATCGCTGCGGCACAGAAGCTTGGCGTGTTCTCAATCAATGTTAATGCCGCAGGCGTGGCCATTGCCGCGCCCGCCACGGCAACGGTAACGGTAACGGTAACGGTAACGGTAACGGTAACGGTAACGGTACGCCGCATGACATGGCAGTTTTCAACGCCATGATCGAGCTGCATCTGTTCGGCCCCTTCAACATGTCCCGCCTCTGTGCCGCCGCTTTCGCCGCCAACACACCGGATGAGGATGGGCAGCGCGGTGTCATCATCAACACCGCCTCCACCGCCGCCTGGGACGGGCAAGCCAAGCAAGCCGCCTACTCTGCTGCCAAGGCCGGCATCGCCGGTCTGACAACGGCGATGGCCCGAGACTTGGCTGAAATTGGCGTCCGGGCCTGCGCGATCGCCCCGGGTCCATTTTCCACGCCACGGCTGGAGCAAGCGCCGCAGGCGCTGAAGGATCATCTCACCAAAAACGTAGCGTTCCCCAAACGGCTCGGCCGCGCTTGGGAATATGCGTCCCTTGTCGAGGCGATTGTGAGAATCCCGTTCCTCAACGGCCAAACCATCCGGCTCGATGGCGCGCTTTCCACACCTCTTACCGATATGAGCGCGGCACCAGGAAGATAAGGGCAGGAAGAAGGCCGTTACCGGTCGCTTCTTCTGGTAAACGAAAGTAATCGACCGGGCCATTGCATGCCCGCGGCATTATAGTTTTGCCGCGGGCATGTTTTTTCTCCGGCTGCTACGCCTCATTTTCCCACGCGCCTAATGGCGCTGGAACAGATGATTCAGGGGCCGCCAACATAAGATAAATTTCCATGAAACCAGTTCCAAGCAGCGCCGCTATGGCTACTGGCATTGGTTATGACTGCCTCTTTCTGTAATCCTTGAATTTCTGATTGCAACACCGTAATTTCATTCTGCATCTCAACGAGCGTAGCGGATTGGCCGGCGGGAACTTGTGAGCTGACGACGGCGGCGCTGGGCTGCTGGGCCGTATTCGGCGCGGCATGTGCCTGTGAAGCAAAGGCAACGAACGAAGCCGCAGCAGCGGCCAAAAAAGCATAATTCTTCACGGTTAAGCATCCTTTCGGCCTCTTCCCCAGAGGCCAGAATATTACAATTTCAAGACACATATGGATCTAAAACTCGCGCAAACAGAAGTAAAATTCATTATATGTGGAGTTGAACAAAAAATATTTGTGGTATAAGCCGCTATATGGCGCCACCCATACGAAAATTCCGCAGCAGCAAAGGGAAGCAAGATTTGGACATAAACGCGGCCCGGACATTCTTGGAAATTGTCAGAACAGGCAGCTTTGTAAACGCCGCGGCGAATTTGCATTTAACTCAAACCGCAGTGAGCGCGCGCATCCGCGTGCTGGAGCAGGAGCTCAACCGCCCGCTCTTCATCCGCAGCAAAACAGGTGCGCAATTAACGCGCGAGGGATGGCAATTCCTCCGCTTCGCGACAACGCTGGTACAGGTATGGGACAGGGCCTGCCTGTCAGTCTCGCTTCCGCCGGGGCGCGAACTTGCCGTGACTGTAGGCGCGGAATTTAGCGTCTGGAACCCGTTGATGCGGGACTGGCTGCTTTGGATGCGCGAATATTGCCCGGCAATCGCCCCAAATGTCCGCATCGACTCCGCGCCACGCCTCTTGGAGCAGGTGCAAAACGGCTCTCTGGACATTGCCGTTGTGTATGCCGCACAACAAAAGCAAGGCTTGGTCAACGATCTCCTCATCGACGAGAAGCTCGTTTTCGTCCGAAAGGCCGGGGAACAAGGCGGCATTGTCCCGGAAGCGCATGTGCGCGTGGATTGGGGCGAAGCCTTCGCGTCTAGCTATGAAGCCGCTTTTCCCGAGCTGGCCCATGCCGGCATCGCAATCAGCCATGGCCCCCTGGCCCTCGATTATATCGTATCCGCAGGCGGCAGCGGCTATTTTCGCATGAGCGTGGCACGGCCGCTAATCGCGCGGGGGCTTCTGGAATTAGTGCCGCACAGCCCGGTTTTTTCATACTCTGTCTATATGGTGCATTCATCTAAAGCCGATGAAGACGCCCTGGCGCAAATCCGCATGGGGTTGCGCCAGGCTGCCAGCTTGTCCGCCTAACGTTAAGGCATCGCGGTGTTCCACCCGCCCCCCAGCGCCAGAAACACGTTTATCTGGCTTTCGGTAACATCCGTATCCGCCTTGGTCACGGCTAGCTGGGCGGCGGCCTGTTTTTGCTGCGCGGCCAGGGCTGTAAGCGCATCTATGCGCCCGCCAGCGTGCATCGCCGTTAAATCTGCCGCCACTTTCCCGGTTGCATCGCGCGTTGCCTTCAGGTCATTCAATTTATCCAACTGCGCGCCATAGGCGTTAAGGTCGCTTTGAGTTTCCAGCAGGGCTTTGAGCACTGTGCCGTCAAAAGCGGCCAGGCGCGCCTTGGTTTCAGCCTTCGCGGCGTCAATCCGCGCGCGCGTGGCACCCTGGTTGAGATTCCAGCTAATCATTGGCCCCACCGCAAACCGGTTTGTGGCCGCGGAGAAGGCGCTGGCCGTTGCGCCTGTCGAGCCAATCGAGGCACCAAGCCGGATGTCGGGATAAAGGGCGGCGGTCTGCACGCCGATGTCAGCGGTGGAAGCAGCCAATTCGCGCTCAGCCTCACGCACATCTGGGCGGCGGCGCAACAGGCTTGCACCGTTACCTACGGGAATTGGCTGCACCAGGCGCAAGGGGCGGTGGCACGCAAGCCAGGCGGGATTGTAGGCTGCCGGCGGCTGGCCAAGAAGCGTGCTGAGGCGATAAGCCGCATTTAGTCGCGCCGCCTGAAGCGGTGCAAGTTGCGATTGCAGGATGCTTAACCGCTCTTGCTGTTCATCGGTATCGAACGCCACGGCGCGGCCATGGGCGCTGAGCAAATCCACATACGCCACCCGCCTCTGCTGCAAAGCTATAAGCTCTTGCAGCGCATCAATCTCGTTGCCATCATCGCAGATTTCAGCATAGGCGCGCGTGGTTTCGGCGGCCACATTCACGCGCACCAGGTCGCGCGCAGCAGCAGCGGCCTCGCTATTATCAGTGGCGGCTTCCACGGCGCGTCTTATACCGCCAAACAAGTCAAGATCGTAGCTTACAGAAATCCCGCTATTATATTCACCCTGCTGCGGCGCTGGCGTATCTTGCAAAACAGCCTGGGCGGAATCTTGCGCATACACAACGCCGCCATCAATCCCCGCATCAAGGCTCTGGCCATCGCGCGTTGCCCGAATCAGCGCATAAGTGCGTTCAAGATCGGCCTGTGCCACACGGATATTGGTGTTTCGTTGCAGCGCCAAGGGCACCAGCTTGTCCAGAGTCTGGGAGTCATAAAGATGCCACCAATTTCCAGGCGGGTTAGCGCTTTTGGCAATTTGCCCGCCGGCCGCAAAAGCGCCTTGTGCATCTGGGGCATTTATAATGGCCGATTTTGGCAGCTTATAGTCGGGCCCAACCGTGCAGCCGCAAAGCAGCAAGGCCAGCCCCACACCCGCGCCGCGCAAGTGGCTGCTTACCACGGCCAACTCCTGCGCACCTTTGCGTCGCCGGGGCGCGGCTCAATATCAACCGTGGCGGTTGTCCCCGCAATGAGATTCAGATGCTCCGGTACGTGGTCGATGGCGATGCGCACCGGAATACGTTGCGCAAGGCGCACCCAGGTGAAAGCCGGGTTGATATTGGCAAGCGTGTCCCGCTTGTCGTCACGTTCACGGTCCACCACGCCCGCGGCTATACTCTCAACATGGCCTTGCAACGGCTCTGCCACGCCCATCAGCCATATCTGCGCCTTGTCTCCCACATGCACTGCGGTAATCTGGGTTTCTTCAAAATACCCTTCCACGCGCAATGTGCTGGTATCAACCATGGCCATAACGCCATGGCCCGCATTAACGTAATCCCCAGGCTGAAGCGTCATGTTAGAGACAACGCCGCTAACCGGCGCGCGCAGCACCGTGCGGGTAAGATTGAGTTTTGCAATATCAAGCGCCGTTTGCGCCCGTGCCACGGCAAGTTTCAGCAATGCAACTTTCTCGGTGCCACGCTCGATGGTTTCCGTATCAACCTCGGCCGAAAGGGCATGATTCCGTCTGTCCTCACGAATCGCCTGTGCCAGCGAGGTTTCCTCGCTTTGCAAATTTTCCTCGGCCTGGTCGCGGGCCAGCAAATAGCGCGCCTGGTCTATTTGCAGAAGCGGCTGGCCCTTCTTCACCGCCTCGTTATCCCGCACCTGCACGGCGGTTATCCAGCCGCTCACATCCGGCGCCACTTGCACAATATCGGCCTGCACTTTGCCATCGCGGGTTGTTGGTTCCACCTCATAACGAACCCACAGCCCGTACAGCGCCAGAAGCGCCAGGCCCAGCAGCAGCAGGCTTAAAAATATTTGGCGCAAATTCTCGAATAATGTCATCGGAATATCATCACAAGTGGCATGACCAAGGCGGCAAGCGTTGAAACGCTCCACCAGAGGAGAAAAAACAAGGCAACATCCAGCAGACCGGCCTGCCAGAGATAACGGTCCAGCGGCAGGCGTTGCAGCGCGGTCCGGGTAATATAGGCGAGTATCCCACCCAAAATCGCCCACACAAGCGCGGCCGGCATATACACGCCAAAGATATTAAGCTCGTCGATCACGATGAGCGGGCCGGTTGATAATCCGGCGCAGCCGGGAATAAATTGCAGCGCATGCCGGCCAAGGCGAGCACAGCCTGATGGTGCAAGCGGCCATGGGCGATACTGCCTGCATGGTCGAGCGCGGCATCGATGGCATGCAGCAGCGATAGCGGAGGCGGATGCGCCGCGTGCTTCCTGGTTCTACTCCTGAAAAATATAGAGGTTTCTTCTAAAACTTTTTCAAATGCCGCTTTTGTGCCACCCGTTGCGGTGCCAGCGGCGCGGCGAAGATACAAAAGATTGCGGCCAACCCGCAGCTCCGCCAGCCCCGTGAAATCGCGCGCGAGATCGCCCGGGCCGGATTGGCTCATACGCGCCGCGATTTGCCCCAGCCGGTCAACCGCGCGTGATGTCCAGGCACCTGCCTCCAAAGGTGCCTGGCTCGTGGCGAGGCTCTCCAAATCGCGCCAACTGGCGCGAATCATGCGCCGCGCCACCCAGCTTGCGCCGACAGAGCGGAACAGCCTCGCCACCATCACCGTCAGCACAATGCCGGTAATCTGCGCGCAGGATGTATTCATGAAAACGCTGAAATCCGCCTGGTAGCGGCTATGCAGGCCCAGCCCCACAATGAAGCTTGCAAACATTGGCGGCGCATAGGCCGTGCGCGCCGGGTCCGCTTGCAAATAACCAAGCACCAGAAAGACAGGCGCAAGCACGGCCACCAGCAGCAAATAGCCATCTGTGCAAGGCAGGATAACAAAATTATACAGCGCAACAACCGGGTACATTGCCAGCGTGGCGGCAAGATAACGCATCAGGTGCGGCGCCGGATCATCCTGCGCCGCAAACGAGCATGTTATCATCGACGCAAACGCCGTTGTTATGAATCCTGAAGTCCAATTCAGCATAATCCATAAAATACAGTACAAAACCAGCGCGGCGGTCACCGCCAGGCCAGAAAGAACCGCCAGAGTGCCGCCGCGCTCAATATGCAGCCGCCGCGGCGCGCTCGTTACAAGCTCGTGCTCATGGCGCCCGGTTCCATCAAAAGCGGAGACAAGGCGCCGCGCTTCATGCAGCGCCTCTATACACTCGGCCATGCGCTCGCATAAGCTCGCCGTAAGCAGCGCATGCCAGCCCGCCATATGGTCGTAAGCGTGCGAGAGCGCGCGGCATTTGCCGGCGAGTGTTGTGGCGGTGGAGGCAGGCGCATCAAGCGGCGCCTTGAACCATTGCGTGGCTCCCGCGATCAGCTCCGCGACATCATCGCCAACGGCATTGGCCCGGCGCAGCAGCGCCAAGCGGCTGGCCACGGCAGATGCCAATGAAAGCAGGCGCGCCAGCCGCTCGCGCAGCGCCCAGACAAGCCTGCGGTTAATCGCGGTTCCACTGCTATCATACGGCAAGTGCAGCGCGATAATGCCAAGCTCCGTAATGTCCGAGGCAAGGCGCTGGAGATGCTCCTCCTCTAACCGTCCGTGATTTTCACTGGCAACATCAGCGGTCCATGCACTGGCATCGCGCAAAAATGTCCGGGCGCGGGCTTGCACCATGCGGGCCACCGGCCATGGCTTGAACACCGCATGCACCAGCGTAACGGCAACAATCGCCACCGTCATTTCCTCCATCCGCGCGATCGTGCTGAAAAAAATATCACCCGGCGCGTCGAGGTACGGAAAAGCGAGCACCGCGGAGCTGAAGCCGGTCATCTGGAATAAAAAAGCGCGCGGCGTACGGTCCCGCATCGCGAAATACAGGCACAAGCCAACCCAGCATGAGAGCACGCCCACCAGCAGCACAGGCGCGTTTTGCAAATTAGATACTGTAAGGATGGCAACGGCGCCGCCCGCCGCAATGCCGGCAAGGCGGTAGAGCACCTTTGGCCGCATGGCGCCAGACATAGGCTGCGCGGTGATATAAAGTGTGAGAAGCGCCCACCACGGCCAACCCAGGCTGAAGCCCAGAATGATCCCCAATGTAATCATCGCGGCCAGATAGCTGCTCGCGCTGAAAAGAAGTTTCTGGCCATCAAACGGCAATAGCGTCATGGCCGTGCGGCGCTTGGCGGTTGTATTCATGGTGTGCCGGATGAAAAAGGCGTGTTACAAGCGGCAGAGTTGCCCGCGCGAGGCGGCGCCATGCCCCTGTGCAAAAATCCTTGCGCGTAAAATCACCATCCCGCTCCGCCATATCATCTCACGGCCGGAAGGCCCGCGCCTTCCCAACCGGGGTTGGTGTCTCGCATCCTCCGCAAATAAAGACAAATTCATATTTTTGACAGATAACCGCAAAATTTTTGTTGCCGCGAACAACTCTGCTTGCTGCTATAGCGGCGTTGCAAGCGTTCCCCGAGCCAAAATCTGCCGCAACTGCTCCGGCCGGCCATTAGTCATAATATCGGCCAGGCTGTATGTCTCCAACGTGGCAAAAAATGCCTCAACCGCGTTCTTGAACGCGCATACCATGCCGCAAGCCGGGGCCAAGGCGCAGCTCCCGCAGCCAACAAGGTCCACCTGCCCCTCGGTATGGCGCACCATCTCGCCAATACTAATCTCGCTGGCCGAACGCGCCAGGCGCAACCCTCCGCCTCGCCCACGCAGGCTCTGCACATAGCCTGAACCGGCCAGATCGCTCGCCACCTTCATCAAATGGTTCTGCGAAATACCATAAGATTCCGCAATTTCGCCAATAGAGCAGAGCCTGCCCTCATGCGCCGCCAGGTACAACATGATACGGATGGCAAAGTCAGTGTAGCGCGTCAGACGCATCACCGCCTCCATAGATGCATTTAACTTGCATGTTTTACCCCGCCGGGTTAAAGAGGTATCCAAGATACATGTTTTAGAGGCGAATGTCATGCACATTGCTGACGGTCTCGACGAACCGGGCCTCGCCCGGCTTGTCACCCATTTCTACACCCAGGTGCGCGCCGACCCGCTGCTCGGCCCGGTGTTCAACCGGGCAATTACCGACTGGCCGGAGCATTTGCGCAAGCTGGCGGATTTCTGGTCGTCGGTGATGCTCACCACGGGCCGTTACAAGGGCCAGCCCATGCCGGCCCATGTACGCCACCGGGCGGAGATAACGCCGGATATGTTCAAGCGCTGGCTGGCCTTGTGGGAAGCCAGCGCCGCGCAATGCCTGCCGTCAGAAGCAGCGGCAGCCGTTATCGCCAAGGCGCACCGCATAGCCACCAGCCTGCAGATAATGCTGTTTGAATATCTGCCGCCGCTGCCCGTGGACGCCAGAAACTAATCCCCTTTTCCCCCCTGCCCTCATGGCGGCCGCATATCGCGGCCGCCAGATGGCGCCGCCCTGCTTAGGGCTACAGTTTATTGTGAGTTCTGAATCAATAGGCAACGGTAATCCCCCCTTCTTTAACGGGGTTTATTCGTAGGAAACACGCGGCCAGTTTCAGTTTCTGAGCGGGTGTTATTCCGCCGATGGCGAATGCGCCTATTTTACCACCTGGTGCCCGCACGGCACGTCAATCAGCACGCTGGTTCGCGTGGAGGGAACCCGTTGGCGGATCGAAGAAGGTTTCGAGACCGCCAAGAACGAACTCGGCCTCGACCATAACGAAACCCGCTCCTGGCACGGCTGGCATCGTCATGTCTCCCTCGTCATGCTCGCCTACGCCATGATGGCCGCAATCCGCTACCGCGCCAACACCATCACGCCGAAAAAAACGAAGCGCAGGACAGGAAAGAACTCATCCGATGGTCCGTCCAGGAAATCCGCCGCCTCGCCCTGAAGCTCGCGCAACGGCAACTCCCCGTCGAGCCAGCGCCAGACGTGCCCAGCTTAAATCAAAAACGCAACTGTAGTGCTAAGCCCCCGCCGTCAAATCTCCAGCAGCAAACGGCGCGGGTCTTCCAGCGATTCCTTAACCCGGACCAGGAATGAAACCGCCTCGCGGCCATCGATGATCCGGTGGTCGTAGGAAACGGCGAGATACATCATCGGGCGGATAACAACCTGCCCGTTCATGGCCACGGGGCGTTCCTGGATTTTGTGCATGCCCAAAATAGCCGATTGCGGCGGGTTGAGAATTGGCGTGCTCATCAACGAGCCATACACACCGCCATTGGTAATAGAGAACGTGCCACCGGAAAGCTGCTCCAGCTTCAGCGTACCATCCTTGGCCGCCTTGGCGAAACCTGCAATCTCCGCCTCAATCTGGGCAATGCTCTTCTGGTCCGCATCGCGGATAACGGGCACAACCAGCCCATTGGCGCCGCCAACCGCAATGCCCATGTGCACAAAATGCTTGTAAACAATATCGTCACCGTCAATCTCGGCATTCACAGCCGGAAATTCCTGCAGCGCCGCGCACACCGCCTTCACGAAAAACCCGTTATACCCCAAACGTATACCCTGGTGCCTCTTCTCGAAAGCATCCTTGTATTCAGCGCGCATGGCCATAACCGCGCTCATATCCACCTCGTTAAAAGTGGTCAGCATGGCGGCGGTGTTCTGCGCATCCTTAAGCCGGGCGGCAATGGTCTTGCGCAGGCGCGTCATCTTCACGCGTTCTTCACGCACATCCGGGGTGCGGGCGGGCTTCACCAGCGGCGGCTGTTGCTGCACGGCGGGCTTGTTGATGAAAGCCAGCACATCGCCCTTGGAAATGCGGCCATCCTTGGCGGTACCGGAAATAGTCTCGCCCGCAACGCCTTTTTCTTCCATCAACTTGGCGGCAGCGGGCAGGGCCGGGGCACCAGGGCGCGCCACGGGGCCAGGTGCTGCCTTGGGCGCCTGCACGCCGGTGGCGGCCGTGGGGGGCGGCTCAGCCGCGGTGGTGGCCGTGGCATTGGCGTCAACACGGCCCAGCGTCCCGCCAACCTCAACTTCAGTCCCTTCCGGGGCGATAATTTCGGTCAACACGCCTGTTTCCGGCGCGTTCACCTCCATCGTCACCTTATCGGTCTCAAGCTCAACCAGGGGCTCATCGGCGTGCACAGCCTCGCCAACCTTCTTGATCCAACGGGCAATGGTGGCGGTGGTCACGCTTTCGCCCAAAGTGGGAACCTTGATGTCGGTGGCCATATTGTCTCCTGAGCTTTTCGTTGCTTTTGGCAGTTACTTCAATAATACCGGCGCGCAGCGCAGCCCGCGCCGGTAGGTTTATACACTAAGGGCCTTGTCAACCAAGGCGGCCTGCTCGGCCGCATGCACCTTGGCCAGGCCCGTGGCGGGCGAAGCCGCGGCGGCACGGCCAACATAAACCGGCCGTTTGGCAACATTGCCAATCAGCCCAAGCACATGCTCCAGCCTGCGGTCCAGAAAGTGCCATGCGCCCATATTTTCTGGCTCTTCCTGGCACCATATCACTTCAGCGCCCACGTAAGGCTCCAAAACCGCCTTAAGCGCGCGCACCGGGAACGGATAGAATTGCTCCAGGCGGATAATGGCAACATCGTTGATGCCCCGCTCGCGGCGCTCGGCCAGCAAATCGTAATAAACCTTGCCCGAGCACAGCACGACGCGGCGCACATGGCCGGGCGGCACCAGCTCATCCATCTCGGGGTACACAAATTTATAGCTCGAGCCTTCGGCCATCTCGCCCAGCTCTGAAACACAGAGCTTGTGGCGCAGCAGCGATTTTGGCGTCATCAGAATCAGCGGCTTGCGGAAATTGCGCTTCAACTGGCGGCGCAGGGCGTGGAAATAATTCGCCGGCGTCGAAATATTGCACACATTCATGTTGTGCTCGGCGCAAAGCTGCAAATAACGCTCCAGCCGCGCAGAGCTATGCTCCGGCCCCTGGCCTTCATGACCATGCGGCAGCAGCATCACCAGGCCGCACATACGCAGCCATTTGGTTTCGCCCGAGGCAATGAACTGGTCGATGATAACCTGCGCGCCATTGGCGAAATCGCCGAACTGGCCTTCCCACAGCACCAGTACGCTGGGGTCCGCCAGGGTGTAGCCATATTCAAAGCCCAGCACACCGGCTTCTGAAAGCAGGGAGTTGAAAATCTCGATCGGCGCCTGCCCGGAACGGATATTATTGAGCGGCGTGTACTCGTGCTGGTTGGTCTGGTCGACAAGCACGGCATGGCGCTGCGAGAATGTGCCGCGCTGGCAATCCTCGCCCGAAAGGCGCACGCGGCTGCCATCGAGCAGCAGCGTGCCAAAGGCCAGCGCCTCGGCGGTGGCCCAGTCAATCCCCGCGCCAGTCTCCATCATCTGCTTCTTGGCTTCAAGCTGGCGGGCAATCTTGGGGTTTAGGTCGAAATTCTGCGGCGGGGTGGAAATAGCCACCCCCACCTCGCGCAACTGCGCCAGCGGGGCAAAGGTTTCCTCATCGCGAAAATCCGCCTCGCTGCCGCCCTGGCTCAAGCCCGCCCAATGGCCTTCCAGCCAATCGGCCTTGTTCACCTTGTAGTCCTGCGCGCCTTCGTAAGCGGCTTCCAGCGTCTGGTTATATTCATCCAGCATCGCCTTGGCCTCGGCCGCCGGAACAGAACCTTCCTTCTCCAGCCGTTCCGCGTACAAATTGCGGGTGGTCTTCAGGCCACGAATGGCCTTGTACATAATCGGCTGTGTAAACGCCGGCTCGTCATTCTCGTTATGGCCATGGCGGCGGTAGCACACCAGGTCAATCACCACATCGGTGGCAAACTCGTTACGGAACTCAGCGGCCAGACGGGCGGCGAACACCACGGCTTCAGGATTATCGCCATTCACATGCAAAATCGGCGCCTGCACGGCCTTCGCCACATCGGTGCAATACATGCCAGAAAATGCATGGGCCGGAACGGTGGTGAACCCGATCTGGTTATTCACGACCAGATGAATGGAGCCGCCCGTGCGGTAGCCAATAAGCTGGCTCATCGCCAGGGTTTCATACACCAGCCCCTGGCCGGCAAAGGCGGCATCGCCATGCATCATAATGGCCATGGCCGAGCGGCGGGTCTTGTCGCCCGTCATATCCAGCCGGGCACGTATCTTGCCCACCACCACAGGGTCCACCGCCTCAAGATGCGAGGGGTTGGGCTGCAGCGAGAGATGCACCTTGTTGCCGTTGATGATGAGGTCGGTGGATGTGCCCAGATGGTACTTCACGTCGCCAGAGCCTTGCACATCCTCGGGCTTGGCCGAGGCCCCGCCAAATTCCGAGAACAAGGCCACAAGCGGCTTCTTGACGATATTCACCAGCGTGTTCAGGCGCCCGCGATGCGGCATGCCGATGGCAATCTCCCGCACCCCGCCATTGGCCGCGGCCTCGATGATGGCGTGCAGCGCCGGAATGGTGCTCTCGCCGCCCTCAAGCCCGAAGCGTTTGGTGCCAACAAAGCGCTTCTGGCAGAAATTCTCGAAACTGTCCGCCTCGGTCAACTGGCGCAGAATCTTCGCCTTGCTCTTATTATCGAATTCGTTAAGCCAGGGCGCACCTTCGATCCGTTTCTGGATCCAGGCCTTCTGGTGCGGGTCCTGGATATGCATGAATTCCACGCCGATGGCGCCGCAATAGCTCTTGCGCAGTTCCGCCATAATCTGGCGCATCGTCGTGGTCTCAAACCCCAGCACACGGTCCAGGAAGATGGGGCGGTCAAAATCGGCCGCCTCCACAAAACCGTAAGTGGCGGGGTCCAGCTCCTCATGGTGGCTGGGGCGCTTCAGGCCCAGCGGGTCGAGCTGCGCCTCCAAATGCCCCCGTACCCGGTAGGCGCGAATAATCATGAGCGCGCGGATGGAATCCAGCGTCGCGGCCCGCATTTCGGCGGTGGACATGCTGGGCTTGGCGGCCTGGCGCGGCGCCGCCTCGGCGGTGACGGTGTCAAACACCGAGGGGCGGGGCGCCCAGGACGCGCCGCTGGCATCGGTGAGAACCGCGCGCTCCTCGTCATCCAGGGCCGCGAACAGGGCCGCGAAATCGGGGTCAACCGTGTCCGGCGCCTCGACCCATTTGGCATAAAGCTGCGCAATGAACTGGGCGTTGGCGCCGTTCATGGCGGTTGCAAGAATATCTACACCAGCCATACCGATACCTGTTCCTTCAAGCTTTCCTTCAAGCCGCATCACAATCCGCCCATCACAGGCGGCGGACAGGAGGACACGTCACATACGCAGCGCGCAAACGCAACCCGCACGCGCAACGGAACTCCGCCCCGCGCGTGGCCATATAAGCCACGCGGCGGCGATAGCCGTTACCCAACTTGCCAGGGCAGGGTTGTTCAACATGCATGTATAGCCGTTCAACATCCCCGCCCCTTTCATTTGTTTAATTAGCCTTGCAGCGCCTTAACCATGGTGCTGCCAAGCGCCGCGGGGCTGTCGGAAACATAAATACCCGCCTCTTTCATGGCCGCGATCTTGGCCTCAGCCGTATCCTTGCCGCCGGAAATAACCGCGCCGGCATGGCCCATGCGGCGGCCCGGCGGTGCGGTAACACCGGCAATAAAGCCCACAACCGGCTTCTTGATCTTGTGCCTGGCCAGGAATCCGGCGGCATCGATCTCTGACGGCCCGCCAATTTCGCCAATCATGATAATGGCCCGGGTCTCGTCATCGTGCAGGAACATATCCAGCACCTCGATGAAATCCGTGCCCTTCACCGGGTCGCCGCCAATGCCCACGCAAGAGGACTGGCCAAGCCCGGCCGCCGTGGTCTGGGCCACCGCCTCGTAGGTTAGCGTGCCAGAGCGCGACACAATGCCAATAGAGCCGCGCTTGTGGATATGGCCCGGCATGATGCCAATTTTGCATTCATCCGGGGTGATAACGCCGGGGCAGTTCGGCCCGATAAGGCGCGATTTGGTGCCCGAAAGGGCGCGCTTCACCTTCACCATGTCCAGCACCGGAATCCCCTCGGTGATGCACACAATCAGTTCCAGCCCGGCATCGATCGCCTCCAGAATGGAATCCGCCGCGAACGGGGGCGGCACGTAAATGGCCGAGGCATTGGCGCCGGTTTTGGCCACAGCCTCGCCCACCGTGTTGAACACGGGCAGGTCGAGATGCTTGGTGCCGCCCTTGCCAGGGGTTACGCCGCCCATAACCTGGGTGCCATAGGCCAGCGCCTGCTCGGAATGGAACGTGCCCTGCGCGCCGGTAAAGCCCTGGGTGATGACCTTGGTGTTCTTGTTGACGAGAATGGCCATTACGCAGCTTCCTTCACGGCTTTAACAATTTTCTCGGCCGCGTCGGCCAGGTTGTCGGCGGGAATGATGGGCAGGCCGGACTTGGCCATGATGTCCTTGCCAAGCTGCACATTTGTGCCCTCAAGGCGCACCACCAGCGGCACGGAGAGCGAAACCTCACGCGCCGCGGCAATCACGCCCTCGGCAATCACGTCGCACCGCATAATGCCGCCGAAAATATTGACCAGAATACCTTCCACATTCTTGTCCGAGAGAATGATCTTGAAGGCCGCCGTCACACGCTCCTTGGTCGCGCCGCCGCCCACATCCAGGAAGTTGGCCGGCTCGGCGCCGTAGAGCTTGATAATGTCCATGGTCGCCATGGCCAGGCCCGCGCCATTCACCATGCAGCCAATATTGCCGTCCAGCGCCACGTAAGAGAGCGAGTGCTTGTTGGCCTCAAGCTCCTTCGGGTCTTCCTCGCCCTCGTCGCGCAGGGGTTCAATCTCCGGGTGGCGGTAAAGCGCATTGTCGTCAAAGCTCACCTTGGCGTCGAGCGCGACAACCTCGCCCGCCCCGGTCACGACCAGCGGATTGATCTCGATCACCGCGATGTCGAGCGCGATAAACGCATTATACATGGCGGTGACGAATTTGGTGAAGGTGGCAACCTGCTTGCCCTCCAGCCCCAGCCCGAAGGCCAGCTTGCGGGCATGGAAGCCGGAAATGCCCGAAGCCGGGTCAATCGGCGCGCGGAGGATCTTCTCCGGGTGCGTCTCGGCAACTTCCTCAATCTCCATGCCGCCCTCGGTAGAGGCAACAATCACAATCTCAGACACGGAACGGTCGATGAGCAGAGAGAGATACAGCTCGCGCTTAATATCGCAGCCCGCCTCCACATATACGCGCCGCACCATACGCCCGGCCGGGCCGGTCTGCTTGGTAATCAGCGTGTGGCCAATCATGGCCGCCGCGGCCTCGCGCACTTCGTCCAGGCTCTTGGCCAGGCGCACACCGCCCTTGCCGTTGGGGTCGTCCTTGAACTTGCCAGCACCACGGCCACCCGCATGAATCTGCGACTTCACGACATAGATGGGACCAGGAAGTTTCTTGGCCGCATCCACCGCCTCTTCCGGGGTCCAGGCCACATAGCCATCCAGAACCGTCACGCCATAAGCCTTGAGCAGTTCCTTACCCTGATATTCATGTATGTTCATTAACGTCAGCCTACCTGTTTCTTGGGTTAAAGGGGGCGTCGCCGGGCGTGCTACTCCCATTCGCCGGGCCGGGCAACCGCCTTGTTGCATTGCAATACGCAATGCCGGTAACTGTAAAATCGCAGGTTTTCCGCAGGTTCATTTCAGGTCAGATGCGGCAAGGCAAGGTAGGTCTCGCTCTGCATCTCCTCAAGCCGCGAGGCCGTGCGCTCGAAAATCCTGGCCCCTTCGCCCGCGCGGTACAAATCATCCGGGTATGCGGCAGACGAGGCGTAGAGCTTCACCCTGTGCTCATAAAGCGCATCTATCAGCGTGATGAAACGCCGCGCCTCGTCGAAATTATCGGGGGAAAGGCGCGGGATCCCGTCAATCAGCAGCGTATGGTAATGGGTGGCGAGCGCCAGATAATCCCCCGCCCCCAGCGGCACGCCACACAGCGCATGAAAATCGAACCGCGCCGTACCGGCGGCGGCGAGCGGCACGGCGAGTTTGCGGCCCTGGATAAGCAGCACATCCTGCCTGGGCACCTCGCCCTCGGTAAGCTGGGCAAACACATGGTCCATGGCATCATCCGCCACGCCATCGGCTGGCACATACCAGGCATTCAGCCCATGCACGCGGTTGCGCCGGTAATCCTGCGCCGACTCCAGCACCAGCACGTCCAGATGCTGCTGGATGAGCGAAATAAAAGGCAGAAACGCATCACGCCCCGGCTTGCCCTTGTATAAATCGCCGGGGAGCGTGTTGGATGTGGCCACCACCACCACCAGCCGCTCGAACAAAGCCTCGAACAAACGGCCCAGGATCATCGCATCGACAATGTCATGCACCTGGAATTCATCGAAACATAATAAAGCCGCCTCTTCGGCGATCATATCCGCCAGCGGCGGTATGGGGTCGGCAATGTCCGGGTTGTCCCGCTTTATGGCGTGGAAGCGTCTATGCGCGCTCTGCATAAATTCGTGAAAATGCAAGCGCTTCTTGCGCGGCACATCCGCCGCTTCAAAAAACAGGTCCATCAGCATGGACTTGCCGCGCCCGACCTCCCCCACAATGTAAAGCCCGCTCGGGTGTGCAGCCACCTCGTCCACGGGCTTACGGCGCAACAGCTTACCCAGCCAGCCATTGGGCGGCGCCTTGGGCATGGGGTTATAACCACGCAGCTTGGCCCAGAGATCCTGCAGATGCTCTGCGGCGCGAGCCTGGGCCGGGTCATATGTAATCAGCCCCGCCGCAATGCGTGCGCGATAGGCCGGCATGACCCCCGTGGCGGAAAGCGGGGAGGTGGAAGACATGACAAGCCGATAATGCAACCCCTTGTGCGGCGCAACAAGGCCGGGTTTTCGCATGGCAAGCCGCTAAATACCCCCTTGCCCTTAATGCCGGTTTAAGCTGATCTCGCGGGAAACCCCTGGAACACAACCTATGGCTGTCTTACCCTCCCCTGCCGATCTCGAAGCGCTGCGCGCGGCCCCCGTGGCGGTGGACCCGTTTGCGCATATCCTGCTGCCGCATTTCGTAAAAAAAGAGGCACTGCCATCGGTTTTTTCCGCCTTGCCCGCCATCAAGGGCCGCGGCTCGTTTCCCATCGGGGCGCTGCGTCTCGGCCCGGCCGCCACATCCATCATCGCCACGCTCACAGGAGATGAATTCCGCAACATCGTGGCCGCGAAATTCGCCCTCGACCTGAGAAACGCCCCCAGCATGGTCACGCTGCGCGGCAATTCCGGCCCGCAGGATGGCCAGATCCACACCGACTCCTCCGCCAAGCGCGTCACCATCCTGCTCTACCTCAACCCGTCCGGCGCACAGAGCTGGGAGCGCCAGCAAGGCTGCCTGCGGCTGCTGCGCGGGCCAAATGACTTAGAGGATTACGCCGCCGAGGTGCCACCCGTGGATGGCACGCTGCTCATCTTCCCCAACACGCCAGCAAGCTGGCACGGGCACAAAACATTTGAGGGCCAGCGCTACGTGGTGCAGATGAATTACATGACGACCAGCGCCAAGGCTAAAACCGAGATGCGCCGGCACCATCTCTCCGCTTTCATCAAACGCCTCACCCGGGCCGCCTGATGCTGAACGGGCAACGCATCTGCGTCATCCTTCCCGCCTATAACGCCGCCCGCACGCTGGAGCGCACGGTTGCGGAAATCCCGCGCGATACGGTGGACGACATCATCCTCACCGACGATGCCAGCCGCGACAATACGGCCGAATTATCGCGCCGGCTCGGTCTCCATACGCTGGTGCACGACAAAAACCGCGGCTATGGCGGCAACCAGAAAACCTGCTACGCCGAGGCCCTGGCCCGTAGCGCGGACATTGTGGTGATGCTGCACCCGGACTACCAGTATTCACCCAAGCTGGTCACGGCCATGGCGGCCATGATCGCCTCCGGCCATTACGATGCTGTGCTCGGCTCCCGCATTCTCGGCACGGGCGCGCTCAAGGGCGGCATGCCGCTTTACAAATACATCTCCAACCGCGCCCTTACTTTCGCGGAAAATCTGCTGCTCGGGCTTAAATTGTCCGAATATCACACAGGCTACCGCGCCTGGTCGGCGGCGGCCCTGCGCAAGCTCGACCTCTCGCCCTGCTCGGATGATTTCGTGTTCGACAACCAGATGCTGGCCCTGGCGGCCTGGGCTGGCCTGAATATCGGCGAAATTTCCTGCCCCACCCGCTATTTCGCCGAGGCCTCGTCCATCAATTTCTCCCGCTCGGTAACCTATGGCCTGGGCGTGCTGGAAACCGGGGTGAAATTCCGGCTGGCGCGCTGGGGGCTGCACAAAAACGGCCTGTTTGCCCATGCGGCCTAAATACCTGCTCCTTCTGGCCGGGCTTGCCATTGCCTCGGTGGTCATCAGCCTGCTGGCCGGGCCGCGCCTTGCGGCCTGGGTCATGGCCGGAGAAAGCGCATTGCGCGGCGCCGGTTTCGCGGGGCTCGCCATCATCGCGCTTCTATTCTTCCTCGCCGCCCTGGCGGGCATCATACCCGGCGGATTGCTGGGCCTCGCGGCAGGCGCCATTTTCGGGCTGGAGGCAGGTTTCACGGCCAGCGCCATTGGCAGCATGGCCGGGGCGGCGGCAGCGTTCGGGCTAAGCCGCTCCTGGCTACGCCCTTCCATCGCCGCCATGCTGGCCCGCAACAACAAGCTGGCGCGGCTGGATTCCACATTCGGCCAGCAAGATTGGCGGCTGGTGGCGCTGCTGCGCGTCTCGCCGGTCATGCCATTCTCCCTCACCTCTTACGCGCTCGGCCTCTCTGGCATCGGCTTTCCCGCCTACATCACCGGCACGTTAGCCTCGCTGCCCACCTTGTCCGGCTATGTGGCACTCGGCGCCTTGGGCGCCTATGGCGCCACGCTGCCGGCAGGTGCTGGCCGGACCATCCACCTCGCCCTCATCGCCCTGGGCGCCACGGCCACGCTGGGCCTTACCTTATACCTTGGCCGGCTGCTCGGGCGGGCGCTGCGCCCGGCCTGAAATATTGGCCGAAAGAGCCGGTTTCGCCGCGGCGCAAAACCAGTTACTGTGGCTGCAATGCTGACCGACCTGCCCAACATCCTCACTCTGTCGCGCATCGCCGCCATACCGGTACTGGTGCTGCTGGTCTCGGTTGGCGCGCCCTGGTCGGCCTTTGGCGCGGCGCTATTGTTCACCCTCGCCGGCATTACCGATTATTTCGACGGCTACCTGGCCCGCGAGCGCCAGCTCCTGTCCGATTTCGGCCGGATGCTGGACCCGATTGCCGATAAGCTCCTGGTGGGCGCCACGCTCATGGCCCTGGTGGGGTTCGGCCATCTGCCGGGCCTGGGCATTTATCCCGCCATCGTCATCATGCTGCGCGAGATCCTGGTCTCCGGCCTGCGCGAATATCTGGCCGGCATCCGCGTCGGCCTGCCCGTAACCAAGCTCGCCAAATGGAAAACCGGCGTGCAGATGGTGGCACTGGGGCTGTTGCTGCTGGGGCATGAGGGCGCGCGCTTCATGGGCCTTGGCTTCCTGCCCATGAACACGCTGGGCGCTATTTTGCTCTGGGCCGCCGCCCTGCTCACCCTCATTACGGGCTGGGATTATCTCACCGCCGGGCTGCGCCATGCCGTGCCGCCCCCTGCCGCCGGCTCAAACTGATTTGCAGCACCTGGCAACTCAGGTAAACCAGGGGCAACGCCCCTGAGGAGTGAAGATTTTGCGCAAGACCCTCGTTCTCGGCACCGCGCTTCTGCTATCCGGCTGCGTGAGTGAGCAGCATGCCGGGCGCGACCTGCTCTGGCCGTTTGGCAACCCCAACGCACCCGCGGCCACCAGCGAAACCGCCCAGCGCGCCCTTGGCAACGCCCCGCAAATTGCCGTCATCCAGCCGCAGCCGGGCGATGTGTGGCCCGGCCCGGTGCAACCCATGCCAACGCTGAGCCAGGTGCAAAAAAACGCCAATTTGCCGCTCGGCCAGGGTTACGTACCGTCTCTGCCCTCACCCTACCCGCCGGGCAAGGCGCCGCCGCCGGACAAAACCCTTAATGGCGATTTCGGCTCCTCGCTTTACGCCACGCAGAACGGCGCGCCAGACGTGCCCCCCCCTGTGCCGGGCGACCAAAGGTAGGCGATGCGCATCCTCTATTTTGCCTGGCTGCGCGAAAAAATCGGGCACGGCGAAGAGATCTTCACCCCCCCCGCCAGCGTTACCACACCGCGCCAGCTCATTGCCTGCCTGCGCCAGCGCGGCGGCTTCTATGCCGCGGCCTTCACCAACGAGGCGCTGATACGCTGCGCCATCGGCCAGGAATTTCAGCCCCTGGACACACCGCTGGGCACCGCTGAGGAAATCGCTTTCTTTCCACCCGTCACGGGGGGGTGATGATACGCAAGATCGCCGTCCAGCCTGAGGATTTCGACACCGGCGCCGAGCTTGCCGCGCTCTCCGCCAATGCGGGCGGGGTGGCCAGCTTCATCGGGGTGGTGCGCGGCGATGCCGGAGATCGGGCGCTAGCGGCCCTGCGGCTGGAGCATTATCCGGGCATGACGGAAAAAGCGCTGCGCCAGATGGCCGCAACGGCGGAAACACGCTGGAAGCTCTCGGGCTGCACCATCATCCACCGCATCGGCCGCCTCACCCCGGGCCAAAACATCGTGCTGGTGGCCACGGCAAGCCGCCATCGCGCCGATGCGCTGGCGGCCACTGCCTATCTCATCGACCAGCTCAAAACCAAGGCGCCGTTCTGGAAGGCCGAGGAATGCGCGGATGGCACCGTGCATTGGGTGGATGCGCGGGAAAGCGACGAGGCCGCCGCAAAAGCCTGGCTCTGAGGTTTGCCCCCGATACCGGCTCAGCTATAGAAAGAGAATCATGGACCTTAAAGATCATATCCGTGGTGTGCCCGATTTCCCCAAGCCGGGAATCCTCTTTTATGACATCTCGACCCTCCTGAGCCATGCCGATGCCTGGCAGGTGGCAATGGGCCGTCTGGCCAACAGGGTACGTGCCTATCACCCCACCGTGCTCGCCGGGGTGGAAAGCCGTGGATTTCTGCTGGCCGCGCCGCTGGCGCTCAAGCTGGGCTGCGGCTTTATCATGCTGCGCAAGCGCGGCAAGCTGCCCGGCGGCACAATCGGGCTGGATTACGCCCTGGAATACGGCACGGACCGTATCGAGATTCAGTCAGACGCCATCACCCCCGGCGCGAAAGTAGTGGTGGTGGACGATTTGCTGGCCACGGGCGGCACCATGGCGGCCGGTATCAAGCTGCTGCAAAATGTGGGCGCAGATGTAGTGGCGGCGGCCACGCTCATCGAGCTGACCTTCCTGGGCGGGCGCGATAAATTGCACGTTCCGTTTGAAGCGCTCATTCAGTATGATAGCTGAATGGCCTCTGGAATGGACATGAAACCGGCCAAAGCGAGGGGTTACAGATGAGGCGCAGGCTTCTGCTGGGCAGCGCCGCCACCCTGCTTTGCCCCGCCATGGCCATGGCGGCCCCAGCCGCGCCGCCCCTTGAGTTGCTGATTGCCGGCCCAAGCGGACGGGAAACCAGCCGCTGGGGCGAGGCCTGCGCCCTGGCTTTCTCGCCCTGCCTGCCTGGCACGCCCTCAATCAACACACAAAACATAGGCGGGCTGGACGGTGTGAGCGGCGCCAACCAGTTCGACGCGCTGGTGCCGCCCGATGGCAAAACCGCCGCCATCCTGCCCGGCGCGGCGCTCATCGCTTACCTCACGGGCGGCCCGCGCGTGCATTTCGACCCCACGCGCTGGGTGCCGGTGCTCGCCGGGGTAAATTCCGGCGTGCTGATGCTGCGCCGCGCGCTGCTGGCCGCCGGAACCAGCGCGCTGCGCGCCGCCCCGCCCCTGCGCCTGGCTGCGGACCAGCCGCAAAGCCGGGACTTGGCCGGCATGCTCGGCCTGGCCCGGCTCGGCATTGCCGCTACCCCTGTTTTTGGCATGCGCGACACGGATACAAAGATCCGTGCCTTTACCGCCAGCGAGGTGGATGCGGTGTTCTTGTGTGGCGAAGGCGTGCCAGAAGATGTCTCTTCACTCACCGCCGCCGGCGCCGCACCGCTTTTCGACATTGGCCAACTGCAACCCAATGGCGGCATAGGGCCAGATCCGCTTTTTCCCGGCCTGCCCGATGCCTCCAGCCTCGGCCCCGCCATTTCCCCCGCCATCAATACCGCCTATCTCGCCGCTGCCACGGCGGCGCAGCTCGATTTTGTGGTCGTGCTGCCGCGCCTTACCGCTCCAGCCGCCGCCAATGGCTGGATTCAAGCCGCCGCCAAAGCCATCACCAGCCCGGCCCTATCCGCCGCGGCCACGGCCAGCGCCGTTACATTGCAGCCCGCCCCAGCCTTGGGCGGCGCCCTTAAAACGCTTGCCCTCCAGCAAGCGGCGCAAACCACCATGCTGGCCTACCTGGCCAAAACCTGCGGCTGGCAGCCAGGCTGATTTGGCGCGGACGGTAAAAACCTTCGCCTGCGCGGCCTGCGGCAGCGTTTTTCCCAAATGGGCCGGGCGCTGCGAAGCCTGCGGCGCCTGGAACACGCTGGAAGAACAGACCGCCACGCGCAGCCTGCCCGGCGGGATGAAGGACTCAACGCGCCGGGCCGCGGCAAAGCTGGAATTTGTAGGGCTGGAGGGCAAAACCCCGCCACCGCCGCGCGTGCCCAGCACCATCGCCGAGTTCGACCGCGTGCTGGGTGGCGGGCTGGTCCCGGCATCCGTGGTGCTGCTGGGCGGCGACCCCGGCATCGGCAAATCGACCCTGCTGCTCCAGGCCAGCGCCGCCTTGGGCCGGGCCGGGCAGCGCGTGCTGTATATCTCGGGCGAGGAATCAATCGACCAGATCCGCCTGCGCGCGGCGCGGCTGGGCCTGAGCAAGGCCCCTGTGGAGCTGGCCGCGGCCACGCAAATCGGCGATATTATCGCCAGCATCGGGCAATGCCCCGATACCGCGCTGGTCGTCATCGACTCCATCCAGACCATGTGGACCGAAGGCGTGGACTCCGCGCCCGGCTCCGTCACCCAGGTGCGCGCCGCCGCGTTCGAGCTGATCCGCGCCGCCAAAACGCAAGGTTTCGCGCTGCTGCTGGTGGGGCATGTCACCAAGGAAGGCGCGCTGGCCGGGCCGCGCGTGCTGGAGCACATGGTGGATGTGGTGCTGCATTTCGAAGGCGACCGCGGCCACCAGTTCCGTATTCTGCGCGGCATCAAAAACCGCTTCGGCGCCACCGATGAAATCGGCGTGTTCGAGATGACGGGGGCGGGGCTTTCCGAAGTTGCCAACCCATCCGCCCTGTTTCTGGCCGAGCGGCGCGGCAATGTTTCGGGTTCCGCCGTGTTCGCCGGGCTGGAAGGCTCGCGCCCCGTGCTGGTGGAGCTGCAATGCCTGCTCTCGGCCAACCCCGGCGGCTCGCCCCGGCGCTCGGTCATTGGCTGGGATTCGGGGCGGCTTTCCATGCTGCTGGCGGTGCTGGAGACACGCTGCGGGCTGAAGCTGGCCATGAACGATGTGTACCTGAACGTGGCGGGCGGCTTGCGCGTGAACGAACCCGCCGCCGACCTTGCCGTGGCCGCGGCACTGATTTCCGCCGCAATGGATGTGCCAACCGACCCGGAAATGATCTTCTTCGGCGAAATCGGCCTTTCCGGCGAGTTGCGCCAGGTGGCGCAGGCCGAATTACGGCTGAAGGAAGGGGCGAAGCTCGGCTTTGTTCACGCCGCCGCGCCCAAGCGCGTGGCGGGCGGGGCGGGCAAAATCTCCGTGCCCAAATCGCTCAGCCTTGTTGAAATCGGGCATCTGGCGGACCTTGTGGGCGTGGTGACAGCCGGTAAAAGGCCAGGGCAAAAAAAGGAGTGTGAATGACCTGGATCGACGGCGCGGCGCTTGCCATCATCCTGCTTTCCGCCGCCATCTCGGCGGTGCGGGGCTTTGTGCGCGAGGTGCTGGGCGTGGCCGCCTGGGTGGGCGCCGGTATTGCCGCCTTACGCTATTTTCCGCTGGCGCAGCCTTATATCGCCTCGGTTCTGCCCGGCCCGGCAAAACATTTTGCCGTTTATGGCGCCATGGCCGCCGTCTTCATCGTCGTGCTCATCATTCTCAGCCTCATCAGCGCGCTTATTGGCGGGCTGGTGCGCGAATCCGCGCTCTCGGGGCTGGATCATTCGCTCGGGCTGGTGTTCGGCGCTCTGCGCGGGGCCGTCATCATCTGCATCGCCTATATCGGGCTGGGTTTTGCCGAGCCAGCGGCGCAATGGCCTGCCCCGGTGGCCAATGCGCGCTTCCTGCCCATGGCCTATACCGGCGCGAAAACCCTGATTGCGCTCATACCTAAACCCTACCAGCCGAAGCTGGAAGCACCACCCAGCGCCACCGCCCCCGCCGCCACGGCACTGATGAAGCAACCCGCGGCGGGCAGCGCGCTCAGCAGCAAATAGGCCGGGTGCGCCTCACCTATGCGCGCGCGCACCTCGACATTGCAGTGTCACATAGTTAGTTGAGCATCGCCGAGGTTGGAGATGGCTTGCATGATCGACGACGATAAGCCGCATGAGGAATGTGGCGTCTTTGGCGCCTGGAACATAACAGACGCGGCGGCCATCACGGCACTGGGGCTGCATGCGCTGCAGCATCGCGGCCAGGAGGCAACCGGCATCGTCACCCATGACGGCGTGCGCTTCCATTCCCATAAGGGCCTCGGGCTGGTCGGCGATAATTTTGGCGACGCGAAGGTGATGGCCGGGCTGCCCGGCACACGCGCCATCGGCCATAACCGCTACGCCACCACGGGCGAGACGGTGCTGCGCAACGTGCAGCCGCTTTTCGCGGAATTCGAATTTGGCGGCTTTGCCGTCGGCCATAACGGCAATTTGACCAACGCGCACACCCTGCGCCAGGCGCTGGTGCGGCGCGGCTGCCTGTTCCAATCCACCATGGATTCGGAAGTCTTCGTCCATCTCATCGCCATCTCGCTCTACTCCACCGTGGTGGACCGGCTGATCGACGCGCTGAAACAGGTTGTCGGCGCTTATTCGCTGGTGGCGCTCACGCATGACCAGCTTATCGGCGTGCGCGACCCGCTGGGCGTGCGCCCGCTCATTCTCGGGCGCACCCATGGCGCCGAGGGCAAGGCCGGCTGGGTTCTGGCCTCGGAAAGCTGCGCGCTGGACATTGTGGGCGCGGAATTCGTGCGCGATGTGGAGCCGGGCGAGATTGTGCTGATCGACGATCGCGGCGTGCAGAGCATCAAGCCTTTTACCCCGCAAAAGCCGCGCTTCTGCGTGTTCGAATATATCTACTTCGCCCGCCCGGATTCGATGATGGAAGGCAGCTCGGTCTATACCGCGCGCAAGCTCATCGGCGCGCAACTGGCCAAAGAGGCCGCGGTGGCGGCCGATGTGGTGGTGCCGGTGCCCGATTCGGGCGTGCCGGCGGCCATGGGCTTCGCGGAGGAATCCAGCATCGCCTTCGAGCTTGGCATCATCCGCAACCATTATGTCGGCCGCACCTTCATCGAGCCGACCGACCAGATCCGCCATCTGGGCGTGCGGCTGAAGCATTCCGCCAACCGCGCCATGATCGAGGGCAAGCGCGTAGTGCTGGTCGATGACAGCATCGTGCGCGGTACAACCAGCCAAAAAATCGTGGAAATGGTCCGCCAGGCGGGGGCCGCTGAGGTGCATATGCGCATCGCCGGGCCACCCACCACCCATTCCTGCTTCTATGGCATCGACACGCCAGAACGCGGCAAGCTGCTGGCGGCGCGCAACAGCGTGGAAGAAATGGGCCGGCTGATCGGCGTGGACAGCCTCGCCTTCATCTCCATCGACGGGCTTTATAAAGCGCTCGGCAAGCCGGGGCGCGATGCCACCGCCCCCGCCTTCTGCGATGCCTGCTTCACCGGCGATTACCCGATTGCGCTAACCGACAGCGAGCAGCGCAACAACCAGCTCAGCCTGCTGGCCGAACTCAACTGATACCAACGGTCATTGAGCATGACCGTTGGTATAAGGCTTATGCCTGGCGCGTGGCCGCCCCGCCAGCCCCACGCGCGATACCAACGGCTATAAAGGATGAGTCATCCTTTATAGCCGTTGGTATGAAACGCCCGCGGCCCGCTTGTAAGCGCGATGACTTGAGATGCGCTCGCTTTGCGCGCGATTCGAAAGTCTGAATCGCGCTCTCCTTCATCGAGTGTCCTGAACCGGAAGTTCATTTGATCAAGATCGTTGTTCAGGTTCAGGACACTAGAGCCAAATCCGATCAGCTTGAATCGAAGATTTAAGCTGATCGGATGGAATTGCTCGCCCAAGCAAATTTAGAGCGTTTCCGATTGATCGGAAAATGCTCTAGCGGGTAGCCGCACGCCTGTGCCGGCCATGCGGCGCAGGCGGTGTTTTATACGGCACTTACCGCCTCTTTATGCGCCATGTACGGCGCGCGCGGTTGCGCCGCCCTGGTGGCCGCAAACGGGCCGCGCCGGGGTGGACGCAACGGCCACGGCACCTCCGCCCTCTATCTTGCATATGTATTTTTCTTCAAATTCAGCCCCAAATCTCCTTTTGTTCATGCAAAAAGGGGGTTTTGGTTAAAGTTTTGTGTCATTTGCGCCACAGCCTTTCCGCAAAGCGAAAACCCTTTTGATTTCGGCTGGTGTGTGTTGGGCCTTGGCATGTAGATTGCCAAACCGTCAACGTAGAGCTGGCGCGGATGCAGGGATTTCAACCCCGCCCATCATCGAGTCAGGTTACGTTTTAGGCATCACGTGCAAGTACTGCACAATGAGGAGGCATAATGATTAGCATTCGTCGTCAACTTATGGGGCTCGGTTTTGCCGCCGCGTCCTCCCTCGTGGCCATGCAGGCAGCCCATGCCATGAACGGCCCGCAGGCAATCACCATCGATGGCGGGCCGCTGGGTCAACTAGAGCTGAGCGGCGGCGCCGACGGCTATGGCTATTACATCAACAACGCCTATCCCGGCGCCAAGGATCACGGTGCCTATATGGGCAGCGGCCTGGTCGAGCTGCAGAAGACCACCGGTGTGCTGCAATACACCATCGAGCTTGGCTCATCCAGCGGCTCAATCGCCCTTGGCACCCAGCCTTCGCAGGCCACGCTGAACACCTATCGCACTGGCCCGCTGGTCCAGGGCTATATCACCATCGCGCCGCCCAACACGCCGGTCACCGTCTCGGCCGGCCACCTGCCCTCGCTCGAAGGGTATGAGGCCACGGTAAACTGGTACAACCCGTCGCAGTTCACCACCGCGCTCTGGGCTGTTGAGAACTCCTACTCCACCGGCGTTCAAGCCGCCCTTACCGAAGGGCCGGTGAGCGCCACCGTACAGTTTGGTGACGGCAACGATACCGGCGTATGGAACTATGGCCAGGCCTTGGTTACCTACACCATCAACGCCAATAATGTGCTGAACGTGTACGGCGCCATGAATTTCGGCCGCACCGGCGCGAGCGCCTTCTACTATGGCGGCGGCACCGTTGGCACCAACAATGTCTACGTGAACAACCAGATGATCGGCGGCTACTATAGCTGGACCCAGGGCAACCTGAACTTGGTGCCGGAAGTCCAGTATGTGTTCGCCAAGACCGACCATCTGGCGGGCATCGACAAATCCACCTCCAACCTCGGCGCGGCCGTGTTCGGCGATTATGCCTTCGGCAAAACCCCGTACTCGCTGGGTGGCTGGGTTGAATATGATAACAGCCAGGGTGGCGGTAACTGGTTCATCGGCCAGCAATCGGAGTTGATCGGCGCCGCCCTGTCGCCGACCTGGCAGTATAAAGATCTGTTCGCCCGCGCCAATGCGGGGCTGATCTACCTGCTGAACAACAAGCAGTTCTCGCAAGGCGGCAGCTTCGGCAACAATGGCACCAACAAGCTGCAGTTCACCGGCACCCTGCAGGCCGGCGTGCTGTTCTAAGCCGTTACCCTTACGTTATAATGAGGCCGGACCTTCGGGTCCGGCCTTTTTTGTTGCACGCTTCGCGTATAGCGGGCCGTTTCCTCCCTTGCGCGGCAAGGCTGGTAATGTCTCTGTTTGAAATTTCAGCTTTGGGAAGATTTCTGCCCGCCAGCTATAGAAAAGACTGGCGCTTAAGCGGACAAACTGCCCATTGTGTGCCGGAACCCCAGCAAAGCCGGTGAATGTCAGGGCGTCAATGCCCTCTTTAAGTGATATGAGACCGAAGCCGTCTCCATATCCGCCGCCAGCGGAGCCGCTGCTGTGAGCCGTTAATGCATGATGCAGATCACGCCCAATTTAGCCATCCAGCACCGATCTTTAAGATCATGCCTAAAGCTGTGAAAAACCGCTCTTTTATCAATGATTCTTGTTCGTCCACGCCGTGCAACGTGAAAATATGCTTCGACGCGCCGATCAACATGCGCTTAAACTCCTTAGGACAGCTGTTTGATGATGCTCATCGAGCAACCTCATCTTTGCACAACCGATGCCGTGGGCCGTTCCACCCAGCCATTCTCGGTGCAACTCAACAGGCTGACCATAAAGAGTTACGCCGCCGCGCTCCTGGTTGACACGGATCAAGCCCCCAGCGCGGCCTTTATGCCATGGAGCGCCAGAAAGCCCATGGCGTTGCGTGTTTCCACCGTAGCAGAACCGATATGCGGCAGCAGCACCACATTCTCCAGTTCGCGATAGCCAGGGGCGATCTCTGGCTCGTTGGTGAATACATCCAGCCCGGCGGCTGCAACATGGCCGGCGCGCAGGGCAGCAATCAGCGCTTCATCGTCCACGCTGGTGCCACGGCCCGTATTCACCACGATGGCACCAGGCTTGAGCAGGGCCAGGCGTTCCGCATTGAGCCAGCGCAGCGTGGCGGAGCCGCCAGGGGCGTTCATGGAAAGGAAGTCGATGGCGCCCAGGAAACTGGCGTCATCGCCATGGTAGATGGCACCCTGCTCCAGTTCGGGCGGCAAACGGTTGCGGTTGCGGTAATGGATTTGCATGTTCAGCCCCTGCGCCATGCGGGCCAGCGCGCGGCCAATGCGGCCCATGCCGAAAATGCCAAGCGCCTTGTTGGACACATCGCGCCCGAGCAGGAAGGTAGGGGTGAGACCCTGCCATTGCCCGGCGCGCAGAATCCGCTCGCCCTCGCCCGCCCGGCGCGCGGCCATGAGCATGAGCATGAGCGCGGTTTCCGCCGTGGCGTTGGTCAGCACATCCGGCGTGTTGCAGATTTTAATGCCGCGCGCGGCAGCGGCGTCCAGGTCGATATGCTCCACGCCAACCGATGAGGTGGCGATGACTTTCACCGAATGCGGCAGGGCGTTTATGAGGGCGGCGTCAAACTTGTCGGTGGTGACACACAGAATGGCGTTCACGCCTTCGATGTTGCCGAGCACGGCTTGCGGGTTGAACGCGCCTTGCAGGCGCAGTTCGCGGGTTTCGTGCTCTCGCCTGGCGCGCTCCAGCACGGCTTGCGGCATCTCGCGTATGATCAGCAGCATGGGTTCCTCCGTCCCGGCAGGATAGCCCGCCGGAACGGCGTTGGCCAATCAGGCCGCTGGTTCGCTGCCCGGCGCTTCCAGCATGGCGCGGTCGCGCACTTCCACCAAAGCCGCACGGTCGAACCCGTTAAAGGCCGTGCGCAGGCAGGTGCCATAGGCGCCGAGCTGGCCGATTTCGGCCCAGTCCCCCTCCCGCACATCATCGGGCAAGATGAAGGGGCCGTTCATTACGTCCAGCGAATCGCAGCTTGGGCCGAAGAAGCCGAAAGCGGCATCCGGCGCGCCGGCGCTGGGGCGGGCGTGCAGCAGGCGGGTAGGAAAGCGGAATTTCAGCGCCCCGGCATCGGCCAGCGCGCCGTAAACGCCATCGTTAATGTAGAGCATGTTGCCCTTGCGCAGCTGCACCTGCACCACCACCGAGCCGCCGCCAGTCACCAGCGCGCGGCCCGGCTCGGCCCAGAGTTTGAGCCAAGGCATGGCCAGGCGCTCATAGGCCGCATCGATTTCCGCCATGAAGGCGCCGAGCGGAGGTGGCTCCATGTCCGGGTAGGTGGCGGGAAAGCCGCCGCCAATGTCCAGCACATCCACGCGCACACCGGCGGCGCGCATGGCCTCGCCCGCGAGCGCAATGGCGTCGCGCCAGGCCAGCGGGTCCAGGCATTGCGATCCGGCATGGAAGGCCACACCCAGGCGCCCGGCCAGCGGGCGGGCGGCGCGCAGCAGCGCCACCGCGGTTTCGAAATCCGCCCCGAATTTCTTGGAGAGATTGATGACGGCGCCGGTTTCCGGCAGGGCGAGGCGAATGAACAAGCCGGGGCGGGCATCGGCAGTGGTGCCGATTTCCTGCATGATCTTGTCCAGCTCGCTGGTGGAATCCAGCACGAAATCGCGCACGCCGTGCAGCCCCCAGGCCTCGCGGATGGCGGGGCGGGATTTGACCGGGTGCATAAAATGAATATGCGCGCCAGGAAACAGGCGGCGGACCAGCGTGACCTCGGAGATGGAGGCGCAGTCGAAATGGCGGATGCCGCCATCCCATAGCGCGCGCAGCACGGCGGGTTCCGGGTTGCACTTAACGGCGTAAAGCACATCGCCATTGAAGGCAGCGGCAAAGTTTTGCGCGGCGGAGGAAATAACCGCCGGGCGGATGCAGTGCAGCGGCTCGGACGGGCGCAGGCTGGCCACCATCTCGGCCACGCTGGGAAGGGTCTGCGCCCCGGCACGGAGCGACACACGGCGCTGCAGCGGCGCAATGGCCGCGCGGTTTTCAATCAGGCTCATGGAGAATGCTTCCTCACAACGCGCCAGTTGGTAAATCTAACCCGTAACTGGCACAAAAACAACCAAAACCACGGCGCGTCAGGAGATCAGGCGCGCACCATGTTCAAATGATGTTCAAATGATGATGTGAGGACTTCGCATCGTTATAAACCGTATATGCAACATCAAGCGTCTCCCAATTGATCCCGGCCCGGGGGCCGCACGTGACCTAACCAGGATGCGTCTCGTCGTTGCTGTACCCTGAATATCGGGTTCCCGGCACGTGCGATGCATCTAGCGTCTCCCGCCAAGGAGAACTGGCGTTGCACATACAAGAATTCTCTGTGGTTTCGCTATGCTATTTTAGCATAACCCTTATTAGCCCCGGCGTTTATTTATGCAGGCGTTTTTACGCTGCGGCACCGCCGCGCTTTTTCAGGCAATGGCGCGGGCGTGAATCTCGTGCGCGTTACGGTGGCCGGATTCGGCCTGGGTCGTGTCGTGGCGGTGGTCGATGACCATGTAGCCTCGGCCCCAATTAGTCTCGATAAAATCATCCACGCCCAGCACCTGCAATTTTTTGCGGATTTTGCAGATGAACACGTCAATGATCTTCGGGTTCGGCTCGTCCAGCCCGCCATACAGGTGGTCGAGAATGGCCTCCTTGCTCAGCACCACGCCTTTGCGCAGCGCGAGGATTTCGGCGATCTGGTACTCCTTCTTGGTGAGCATTACAGGCTTGCCTTTGGCATAGATCTTCTTGGCGTTCATGTTGATCTCGACCGCGCCGATGCGCAGCGCGTTTTCCTGAAAACCGCGCGAGCGGCGGATGAGGTTCTGGACTTTCATGAAAATCTCTTCGTGCGACAGCGCATCGACGATGAGATCGTCCGCCCCGGCCTGAAGCACGCGAAGGCGGGCGGCCTCGTTCATCGCGCGGGCGACGGCGACGATGGGAGCGCGAACACGGGCCATGCGCAGCTTGCGGACAATATCGAGATCGCCCAGCCGCTCCTCCGACAGACGCAGGAGGATCACATCGTAATCGTAGAATTTGACCAGATCGAGCGCTTCTTCCGGGTCATTGGTTTCATCGACAATGGCCAGGCGCGAGCGGAGAAAGGCCGTCAAAAGGTCTTTTTTATTTGATATTGTCTCAAAAGATAATATTTTCATCGTGGCCTCCAGAAGATTGAATTAAAACTACAACCATAGGAAGAATACGTCAATAATTTAGTTTAATATTCTCGTTAAGGGTGTATAAATTTAGATAAAATTAACAATATTTGATGCAAGCAAGCCGCTCCGGCACAAGTCGCGCTAAAAAATTCATGAAAATCAGTATGTTGCTGAAAGCTGCGGCGCTTTGCCTGGGGCGGGGTTCAAGTCCGCTGGCGGCTGAATTTGGCGAGCGCTTTACCCAAACGTCACCATCACGGCCATTTTTAGTACGGTTTAACAACCGTTTTTAACCAAAAAATTTCCCAGGCGGCCGCCTGCCGCCTGGGAAATTGGGGCGTAGACTGACTTACGCTATCTGGTCTTCAGAATGTCACGAATTTCCGCCAGTAATGACTCGGTTGGTGTAGCGGCCGGGGCCGACGGGGCTGGAGCCTGGTGGATTTTTTCGATAAGCCGCACCATCCAAAAAATGGCCGCCGCAACAATAATGAAGTTGAGAACGGCATTCATGAACAGGCCGTAATTGATTGTCACATCGCCGGCCTTTTGCGCTGCCGCCAGGGTGGCGGCGGGAGCCCCCTTAAGCACGATGAAGTGATTGGTGAAATTAACCCCGCCGGTGAACAATCCAATAACCGGCGTGATAACGTCCTTAACCAGGCTGGTAACAATGCCGGTAAAAGCCGCGCCGATGATGACGCCGACAGCAAGATCGACGACATTTCCGCGCATGATGAAAATTTTGAAATCATCCACCCATCCAGGGGTCTTGATTGGCAGCTTGGGTTTCGGCAAGTCTGACATGCGTGCCTCCTTGTTGTTTGCCGCTGGAATGTAAAGGGTATGCACGGTTTCGCCAAGCTACCCATTAACAGACGGCAACAATCCAGCGCTTGCCCGCGCACCCAGGTTTGCAACAAGGGGCAATGCGTGAAAAATGCCTGACGATATACCGGTTGCTGCCGCTGGCGCAGGCCTTGTTGCTGGCGGGGTACGGTGCGGCACCGGGCGCGCGGCGGCGTGTGGCGCGCCCATTGGGGCAGGCGTGGGGGCGCTGAGCGGCGCCAACACCATACCGCAACAGGTTAACCTTGGTAACGCCCCGTGGGACCACGGTGGCCGGTGCGCCAGCCGGGTTTCCTCCCGCATTATATGTGCTAAAGGCCCAGCCCTATGCGCCAGTACCTTGAATTCGAAAAGCCCATTGCCGAGCTGGAAGCCAAGATTGAAGATCTCCGGCAGATGACCGCGCCCGGCGAAATCAACATCGCCGATGAAGTGGCGCGGCTTTCAGCCAAGGCCGATGCGCAGCTTAAAGCGATTTATGCCAAGCTGACGCCCTGGCAGAAAACCCTGGTGGCGCGCCATGCGGAACGGCCCAAGGCAGCCAGTGTCATCGGCGCGCTGATCGAGGATTTCACCCCGCTGGCGGGCGACCGCGCCTTTGCCAACGATGCGGCGGTGATCGGCGGCATGGGCAAATTCCGCGGCACGGCGGTTATGGTCATCGGCACCGAGAAGGGCACCGATACCGAGACGCGCATCAAGCATAATTTCGGCATGGCCAAGCCCGAGGGCTACCGCAAGGCCAAGCGGCTGATGGAGCTGGCCGGGCGGTTCAACATGCCCATCCTCACCTTTGTGGATACATCCGGCGCCTTCCCCGGCATCGAGGCCGAGGCGCGCGGCCAGGCGGAGGCAATTGCGCGCGGTATCGAGGCGTGCCTTTCAGCTCCGGTCCCGCTTGTGGCCACCATTATCGGCGAAGGCGGCTCGGGCGGGGCAATTGCGCTGGCCGCGGGCAATGTGGTGCTGATGTATGAGCACGCGATCTATTCCGTGATTTCGCCCGAGGGCTGCGCCTCGATTCTGTGGCGCGACGCGGCACAGGCCCCCGTGGCAGCGGAGGCAATGCGGATTACCGCCCAGGATTTGAAGCGGCTGGGGCTGATTGACGAGATTGTGCCCGAACCCCTGGGCGGGGCGCACCGCGCGCCAGATATAGCGCTGGAAGCGCTTGGCAATGCGGTGGAGAAGCAGCTTGCCCCGCTCAAAGGGCAAGCCCCCGAAGCGTTGAAGGCGCGCCGGCGCGAGAAATTTCTGGCAATGGGGAAGATCGGGCTCTAAATCAATGAGGTAGAGCGCGATTCAGGCCTTCGAATCGCGCGCAAAGCGAGCGCATCTCAAGTCATCGCGCTCTGGGGCCTGACCGGCTTGGGCCAAACAGGCGCCAGGATGGCTGGGCGCAAACTTCCCGTTGATCGCCACCCAGGAATGTGCCGCCCGTTGCCGCAACAAAATCTCCCTATTAAAACAAGACCGTTGGTATTAGGTCTTGCCCGCCGGAAACCGCAATCCCCATCTTACCCCGCCTTCACCCACCCGGCCTCTTCTTGCTTCCAATAAGTCAGCACATGCCCCTCCACCTTGGCCGCGCGCCAGCGTTCGCGGGCCTCCAACACTTGCGCCTCGTCATTGCCGTCAAACAGATCAAACACACGCTTGAACCCGCCTGGCGCCACCCCGGCGCCACCCAGACGGAACAAAAAGGCCGCGTCCGCAGGGTTTTGCGCGGCGTCCAGGGTGAGAAAAATCGGCTGCCATTCCGGGTGCGGGGTGGCCGCGGCGCCGTGGGGCAGCCAATCCGGGTTGTGGCTCTGCCACAAAGCGGCATCCAGTTTTTGCAGTTGCGCGGCATCGGCGCAAACCACCAGCGCCTTTTCGCCCACGCCCAGCGTGCGCCCCAGCAGGGCGGGCAAGGCGGTATAAAAATCGGTGCGGGTAAGGTGGTAAAAGCCGATTTCCGCCATCACCCCTCCATAGCCGCCCGTACCTTGTCCGCCACACCGCAAAAGGCGGCGGCGCTCTCCCCCTCTGGCGCCATGGCGGTTACCGGCGCGCCGGTATCGCCGCTCTCGCGTATGGCCAGTTGCAGCGGAATGGCGCCCAAAAACGGCACACCCAGCCGCGCTGCCTCGGCCTGTGCCCCGCCATGGCCGAAAACATCCGCGCGGTGGCCGCAATTGGGGCAACAAAAAAACGACATATTCTCGACAATGCCCAGCACGGGCACGCCCACCTGGTTGAACATGGCAATGCCCCGCCGCGCGTCGATGAGCGAAATATCCTGCGGGGTGGAGACAATAACCACGCCATGCGGCTTGGCCTTTTGCGCCAGGGTCAGCTGCGCGTCGCCCGTGCCGGGGGGCATGTCCACCACCAGCACGTCAAGCTGGCCCCATTCCACCTGGCCCAGCATCTGGTTTATCGCGCCCATCACCATCGGCCCGCGCCAGACCAGGGCTTTATCCTCCGGCACCAGAAACCCCATGGACATCAGCTTCAGCCCAAATGCCTCAAGCGGCATGATGCGCCCGCCCCGCACCACGGGCTGGGCCGAAACACCCAGCATGCGCGGCACCGAGGGGCCGTATATGTCGGCATCCAGCAGCCCCACGCCCAGCCCGGACTGCGCCAGCGCCACAGCCAGGTTCACCGCCACGGTAGACTTACCCACCCCGCCCTTGCCCGAGGCCACGGCGATGACGCGCTTTACCCCCGGCAGCAGGTTTTCCGGCGCCGGGGCGGCGGGCTTGTTATGCGCCGTAAGCACCACGGCGGCGGATTTAACGCCCGGCAGGCCGCGCAAGGCGGCCTCCATATCGCGGCGCAGCTTTTCCAGTTGCGCCGCTTCCTCACGGGTGGCCAGCAGGCTTACCTGCACCAGCCCGTCCTGCATATGCACCCCGTCTATGCGGTTTCCGGCATTAAAGGGAGCAAGCGCGGCGCGGATATCCGATTCATTCATGGCTCAGACATAAACCAGCCTCTTGCGAAGATCATCCCCGCGCCGCAAAGTTTTGCCATGCGTTCCTTCGTCCACGCCTTTGCCCTGCTCTTCCTCCTCATCGCCGGTGCCGCGCGCGCGGCGGAGCTGCCGCCAGGCATGGCCGCGCTGGCCGCCAGGGTTTCGCCCGCCGTGGTGAGCATTGCCGCCATGGCCCCTGCCCCGGCACCAAAAGATGATGATGACAGCGATAATGGCGGTAACGCCGCCCAGCGCGCCACCGAGGATACATCCGGCGGCGTAGTGCCGCCGCCTAAATCCGTCGAGTCGCTCGGCTCGGGTTTCGTCTTTAACCCGGCAGGCTATATCCTCACCAATAACCATGTGGTCGATGGGGCCAACGCCGTCACCGTCACCTTCCCCGATGGCTCGGTTTATAACGCCACCATTGCCGGGCGTGATAAGAATACCGACCTGGCGGTGCTGAAAGTAAATGCCGGGCATCCCTTGCCCTATCTGCGCTTCGGCAACTCCTCCCAAATGCGGGTGGGCGATTGGGTTCTGGCCATCGGCAACCCGTTTGGCCTGCCCGGCAGCGCCTCAGCCGGCATTGTCAGCGCGCTGCACCGGCAGATTGACGACACGAAATATGACGATTTCATCCAGACCGACGCCGCCATCAACCGGGGCAATTCCGGCGGGCCGCTTTTCAACATGGCTGGGCAGGTTATCGGGGTAAATTCCGCCATCGAGGCGCCAGATGGCAATTCCGACGGTGTGGGGTTCTCCATTCCCTCATCCATGGCCAAGCCCGTGGCCGAAGCCCTGGCGCATACCGGCACCATGCAGCGCGGCTGGCTGGGCGTGGCCACGGCGGGGCTGACGCCGGGCATCCAGGCCGTGCTGCATTTGCCCAATACAAATGGCGCGCTGGTAGGTAATGTCTCGCCAGATGGGCCAAGCAACGGTGTGCTCAAAAATGGCGATGTAATCGTGGGTCTGGCGGGCGCGCCCATTTCCGGCCCGCGCGCCTTGTATATCCGCACTGCGGAAATTCCGGCTGGGCGTAGCGTGGTGGTGCGTTTTTACCGCAACGGCGGCATCGGCGCGGCCGATGTCACAATCACGCCCCCCCCGCCGCCGCTGGATGAAAGCATCCGGCCCGCCAGCGGCACAGCCGCACCGGCGCCCGTGCTGCTTAAAACGCTGGGGCTGGGGCTGGCGGGCAAACCGGCGCAGCGCGGCGTGTCCGTTATCTCCGCCACCGGCCCAGCGGCCAAGGCCGGAATCATCGCCGGAGACGTGATTGAGCAGGTAAACGGCCAGAATGTGAGCGATGCCGCCGGCTTGGCCGCAAAGGTGAAGGCATTAGGCAATATGCCGCCGGTTTTCCTCGTCAGCGGCAACATTGCTGGCGGTGCAAACCCCGGCCCGCGCTGGGTTGCCGTGCCCGCGAGCTGATTACTGCGGCAGCCAGACGAAATCTGAAATCGCCTTAGCCAGGGCAAGGTCTTTTTCCGTAAGCCCGCCCGCATCGTGGCTGGTGAGGGTGATGTTCACCTTGTTCCAGGAATTCGACCAGTCCGGGTGATGGTCCGCCTTCTCGGCCAGCAGCGCCACCCGCGCCATGAAGGAGAAAGCCTCGGTAAAATCTTTGAAGATGAAGCTCTGATGGATGGATTTCTGGTCCGGGGCGAGCGCCCATTTGCCGGGCAGATGGGTGAGCGCTGTCTTTTCGAGCAATTTTGCCATGGCAGATCCTCCTGGCGCGGAAGGTGATGCTCCTGGGCGGAGATTACAAGGGCGGGCTTTTCCTGCGCGCCATAATTTGCGACAATATTGTTGTAAATTATCATTCAGGGAGAAAACCATGCAACTGCAGGGCAAAACCGTATTCATCACAGGCGGCGGCGGCGGCATTGGCGAGGGGCTGGCACTGGCCTTCGCCGGGAAGGGCGCCAAAATCGTCCTGGCCGATGTTAACCTGCACGAGGCTGAAAACGTAGCCGCCCGCCTGCCCGCTGGGGCCGAAACGATGGTTGTGGCGCTGGATGTAACCAGCCTGGAGAGCTGGGCACAGGCAAAAGCCCAGGCCGAGGCGCGCTTTGGCGCGGTGGAGGTGCTGTGCAACAATGCCGGCATCTCCTCAGGCTTCAAGCCGCTGGTGGATATGGCCCCGGCGGAATTCGAGCGGCTGATGGCGATTAACGTGACCGGGGTTTACAACGGCATACTCAGCTTCGCGCGTGAGATGGGCGCGCGCGGGCATGGGCATATCGTCAATACATCCTCGATGAACGGGCTCAGCCCGTTCGGCAGCTTCGCCGCGTATTCGGCCAGCAAATTCGCCGTGCTCGGGCTTTCAGATTCGCTGCGGCAAGAGCTGGCGCCGCTGGGCGTGGGCGTGTCCACCCTGTTCCCCGGCCTGACGCGCAGCCGCATGGCGGAGGGAGATTTGGGGAAAGTGGAAGCCGCCGACCCAGCCCGCGCCGCCGCCATACGCGCGAACATGATGGAACCCGTCTGGCTGGGCCGCGCCGTGGTGCGGGCGGTGGAGGCGAACGCGCCGTATATCATCACCCACCCGGATTATAAGGGCAGCGTGGAGGCCCGGTTTGAGGAAATATTGGCGGCGTTCGGCGAGCCAGCGCAGCCCGGGTACAAGACGGGCGCCAAGGCGACGGCGCAGGGCTGATGCGCCGAGAACATGCTTGCGCTCCATCTGACCAGTCATATAACTAGTCAGATGGAGCGCGTGATGCAAACTTGGAAAGTGCAGGACGCGAAAGCGCGATTTTCGGAATTTCTGGACACTTGCATGGCGCAAGGGCCGCAAGCCGTTTCCAAACGCGGAGACGTGAAGGCCGTGCTTGTGCCGATTGCCGAGTGGGAAAGACTGCGCGCGGGAAAACCCAAATACACACTGAAGGAATTACTCACATCGGATGCATTTCCGCGGGCAGATTTGGATGCTCTGCCGCGTGAAAAAATGACGCTGCGCGAGCCGCCTGAGCTTTGATGTATCTGCTCGATACGAATGTGGTTTCCGAGTTGCGGAAGCCCAAGCCGCATGGCGGGGTATCGGCCTGGATCAAGACTGTGCCCGATGAGCATCTCTTCGTCTCCGCCGTAACGCTGGGGGAAATTCAGCGCGGCATCGAGCGCGTGCGGGGAAATGACCGGGACAAGGCAGCGCTGCTGGATGAATGGGCAGACGGTGTTGCCGCCAGTTCAAACATTCTGCCGATGAGCGGAGAGGCATTCCGGCTTTGGGGCAGGCTGATGCCCGGGCGCGCGGCAATCCATGCAATGGATATGATGCTTGCAGCCACTGCCGCAATCCACGGCCTTACCTTGGCAACGCGAAATGTGCGGGATTTCACCGGAATCCATATCTCTGTTATGAACCCGTTCGAGTATTCTTCATCCAGAAGCTGAAATAGCCAAGGCGCCGCGAAAGACTTTATTATAACCGAGATTCGAAGGCTCGCGCAGGAAACGGGGAAAGCTCCGGGCCAACGGAGAGTTTTTCAAACTCTCTTCAGTCGATGTTTCAGCGTTCAAGAAACGAAGGTTTCAGTAATTTCCCTCACCCCAGCGCCCACGCCAGAATCGCCTTCTGCGCGTGCAGGCGGTTTTCCGCCTCGTCGAACACCACGGAAGCCGGGCCGTCGATGACTTCGGCGGCCACTTCCTCGCCGCGATGGGCGGGCAGGCAGTGCTGGAAGATGGCGTTGGGCGCGGCCTGGGCCATCAGTTCCGCCGTTACCTGGTAGGGGGCAAAGGCGGCGGCGCGGGCGGCGGCCTGGTCCTCGGAATCGGACATGCTCAGCCAGGTATCGGTCACCACACAGGCCGCACCTTCCACGGCCTCTTCCGGGTCTATGCTTACCTTTACGTCAGCCTTCTCGCCGCGCGCCCATTCCAGAACCCCGGCGCGCGGCCAGTAACCGGCGGGGCAGGCCAGATGCAGGGTGAAATTAAAGCGCGCGGCAGCCTCGATGAACGAGGCGGCGACATTATTGCCGTCCCCCACCCAGGCAATCTTCTGCCCCGCCACCGGGCCGCGATGTTCCTCGAAGGTGAGGATATCGGCCATGATCTGGCAAGGGTGGGAGAGGTCGGTCAGCCCGTTTATAACCGGCACGCTGGCATGGCGCGCCAGCTCGTGCAGCTTGGCGGCGGTATCGGTGCGGAGCATGATGCCATCCGCGAAGCGCGAAAGCACCTGCGCCGTATCCGCAATGGTCTCGCCGCGCCCCAGCTGCATCTCGCGCGAGGACAGCACCACCGCATCGCCGCCCAGCTCCTTCACCGCCACCTCGAAGGAAACGCGCGTGCGGGTGGAGGGTTTCTCGAAGATCATGGCCAGGGTTTTGCCCGCCAGCGGCTTTTTACCGGCGCGGCGGGCGCGTTTAAGGGCGGCGGCGGAGTCCAGCAAGCCGCGCAGCTCGGCGGTGCTGAAATCCTTCAGGTCGAGAAAATGCCGGGGCGCGCCGGCACGTAATTCCACAACGGCGCTCATGTTACTTCGCCACAGTTTCAGCCTGCGCCAGCGCGCGTTTGCTGGCCGTGTTGCCAAGCAATTCCAGGGCCGCGTCACATTCCGCGCGGCCGATAATCAAGGGCGGGGCCAGGCGCAGCACATTATCGCCAGCGGCCACGGTCAGCAGCCCTTCCGCCAGCGCGGCGGCCTGGGCATCGCCATTCGGCACCGTGCATTTAAGGCCCAGTAACAGGCCAAGGCCGCGCACCTCGGTAAAAATGCCGGAATGTTCCGCCACCAGCCGCTCCAGCCCGGCGCGCAGATAGGCGGCGGTATCGTTCACCTGGTCCATGAAGCCATCGGCCAGAATCACATCCAGCACCGCATTGCCTGCGGCGCAGGCCAGCGGGCCGCCGCCATAGGTGGTGCCGTGGCTGCCGGGCACCAGCGCCTTGGCCACCTGCTCCTTGGCCAGCACCGCCGCCATGGGGAAGCCGCCGCCTATACCCTTGGCGGAGGAAAGCACATCCGGCTCCACCCCGGCCCATTCATGGGCGAAAAGCCTGCCGCTCCGGCCCATGCCGGTCTGCACTTCATCAAAGCCCAGGAACAAGCCAAACTCATCGCAGGCGGCGCGCAGGCCGCGCAGAAAATCGGGGTCAGCCGGGCGCACGCCGCCCTCGCCCTGCACCGGCTCCACCAGAATGCCCGCCGTTTCCGCCGTTATGGCGGCGCGCACGGCGTTGAGATTGTTGAAGGGCACATGGTCGAACCCTTCCACCGGCTTGCCGAACCCGGCCAGGTATTTTGCGTTGCCGGTGGCCGAGATCATGGCCAGGGTGCGGCCATGAAAGGCGCCCTCGAAACAGATGATCCGGGTGCGCTCCGGGTGCCCGGCATCGGATTGCGCCTTGCGGATGGCTTTCACCAGTCCTTCATTGGCCTCGGCGCCGGAATTGCAGAAAAACACGCTATCCGCGAAGCTGGCCGCCACGTAGCGCGCGGCCAGGCGCTCGGCCTGCGGCACGCGGTACAAATTGGACACATGAATGACCTTGGCCGCCTGTTCGGCAATGGCGGTGGCCAGGTGCTTATGGCCATGACCTAATGAGGAGGTGGCGATGCCCGCGCCGAAATCGAGGTATTGGCGGCCATCATCGCCGAACAGCCAGGCCCCCTGGCCATGGGTGAAGGCAATATTGGCCCGGTTGTAATTCGGCATTAGCGCGGAGATCATGAATATGCTTTCAAAGCGCGGAACGAAAGAAAGGCGGGACTAAAGCGCACATGGCTGAAAAAAGTCAATTCCATACCCGCCTGAAACTGGCCCTGATCCTGGCCATTTGCGCTATTCCCTCCGGTTGCGAGGCCGCCGCCATCATCTGGGGCCAGTACCATGGCATGACCGGCAAGGCGCTGCGCGACGGGCTGGATTTATGGGCAGGCGGATTCCTGCTGCTGCACGGCCAGGCGTCCATTCTGTTCGACCATACGGCGTATCAGAGCTTTCTGCAGGGGCTATATGGGCACCTGCCTTACCATTTATGGAGCTACCCCCCTACTTATGGGCTAATTGCCGCCGCCTTTGACTGGCTGCCGCCCTGGCCGGCGGTGCTGGCGTTTGATGCGGCAACGCTGGTGCTGCTGGCCTTTGTGCTGCGGCTGGCAGGCAAGAGCGGGTGGTTTGTGGCAGCCATGCTGGTGGCACCCGCCTGCCTGGAAAATGTGCTGGAACACCAGAACGCGGCGCTGATGACGGCGCTGATTGGCGGCGGCGTGTTGCTGCTGGAGGCCAAGCCACGCCTGGCGGGGGCGCTGATTGGGCTGGCCACCATTAAACCGCAGCTTGGCCTGGTGCTGCCGCTTAACCTGCTGCGGCGCTCGCGTTTGGCCTTTGCCTGGGCGGCACTTGCCGCCGTGCTGCTGGCCGGGGCATCGCTGGCGGCATTCGGGCCGAAAGTGTGGATCGGGTTCATTACCTTCACCAGCCCGGCCATGAGCAATGTGCTGCTTACCGGCCAGCCGCCAGATTTCGCGGGCGGGCTTATTAGCGTGTTTGCCCTGGCCAAGCCGTTTATGGGCACGCATGGCGCGCTGCTGGCCCAGGCTGTGGTGAGCCTTGCCTGCATTGCGGCGGGGTTGTTCACGCGCCGCCCGGCGGCGCTGCTGGTGCTCTCGGCCTTGGCCAGCCCGTATCTGCACGCCTACGATCTGCTGGGGGCATCGCTGGCCGTGGCGCTGCTGGTGCAGGACAGGCTACGGCACGGGTTTTTCCCCGGTGAGCCGGTGCTGTTCTTTCTTGTCTGGTTCGGGCCGGGGCTGCTGCCCTGGATGCCGCGCTTCGCACATCTGGCGCCTGTGCTGCTGCTGCTGCTCTTGGCAAGCGCGTGGCGCCGTGGTGGTGTGGCGCCATGCGACTCCTTACCGGCTCCGCCCGGCTCGCCGGGGTCATCGGCTGGCCGGTCGCGCACTCCCGTTCCCCCCGAATCCACGGCACATGGCTGAACCGCCATGAGATAGACGGCGCCTATGTGCCGCTGCCCGTGGCGCCAGCTAACTTTGCCGCAGCCGTAAACGGCCTGGCCAAAGCCGGGTTTGCCGGGGCCAATGTCACCATTCCGCACAAGGAGGCGGCTTTTGCCGTGTGCGATGTGGTGGAGGATTTCGCGCGCCGCGCCGGGGCGGTGAACACGCTGCTGTTCACCCCGCGCGGCATAGAGGGGCGCAATACGGATGGCTACGGGTTTGTGGCGAATCTGCGCGCCCATGGGGTGAACCCGGCCGCGGGGCCGGTGCTGATTCTGGGCGCAGGCGGGGCCGCGCGGGCCATTACTGCGGCTTTGCAGGATGAAGGTGCTGCGGTGACGATATGCAACCGCTCGCCAGAGCGTGCCGAGGCTTTGGCCGCGGCCCTGCCCCCTGCCCGCGTGCTGCCCTGGGCACGGCGCGAGGCGGCTTTGGGCGATTACGCGCTGCTGGTGAACACGACATCGCTCGGCATGGTGCATAACCCTGCCTTGGAGATGAGCCTGGAACGCGCCGCGCCGGGCCTGGCCGTGGCGGATATTGTGTACGCGCCGCTGGAAACCGCCCTGCTGGCGGAGGCCGCCGCGCACGGGCTGCAGCCGGTGGAAGGCTTGGGCATGTTGCTGCACCAGGCCGTGCCCGGTTTTGCCGCCTGGTTTGGCGTGACGCCGCTGGTGGATGCGGCACTCTACCGGATTGTTGCCGCATGATGATTATCGGCCTGACCGGCGGCATCGGCATGGGCAAATCCACCGTGGCGGGCATGTTCGCCACACGCGGTGTGCCGGGGTTTAATGCAGATGTGGCGGTGCATGAGCTGCAAGCGAAGAATGGCGAGGCGATACCGGCCATAGATGCGGCGTTTCCCGGCGTGGCGCATGATGGCGTGCTGGACCGTGCCGCGCTGCGCGCCTTGGTGCTGGCGGACCGCGAGAAGATGAAGCTGCTGGAAGGGATTATGCACCCGCTGGTGCGGAACATGCAGGCCGCTTTCATGGAGCGCGCGCGGGCGGCAGAGCAGCGCGCGGTATTGCTGGATATTCCTTTATTATTTGAATCGGGCGCGGCGGGGCGGATGGACAAGACCATCACCGTATCCTGCCCGCGCGAAATGCAGGTGCGGCGCGTGCTGGCACGCGGGGTGCCGCTTAAGGATATAGAGGCGATTATCGCCAAGCAGATGCCGGATGCGGAAAAACGCAAACTGGCGGATTACGTGATTGAAACCAGCGGCACGCTGGAGGAAACACAGGTACAGGTGGAGCGCGTTTTGCAGGAGCTGGGGCTATGAGCCGTTCGGTTTTGTTCGACACGGAAACAACCGGGCTGGACCCGCTGACCGGCGACAGGGTGATTGAAATTGCCGCGATTGAATTGCTGAACGACCTGCCCACGGCCAATGAGTTTTACGCGCTGCTGGACCCGGAGCGCGATATTCCCGCCGAGAGCACGCGCGTACACGGCATTACCAGCGCGCATGTGGAGGGCAAGCCGAAATTTGCCGATATTGCAGACGAGATGCTGAAATTTTTTGGCGACGCGCCGCTGGTGGCGCATAATGCGCCGTTCGATTTCGGGTTTATCGACGCCGAACTGGCGCGGCTGGGCAAGCCGGGGCTGGGGCGGGCGCGGATGATCGACACTTTGGTGCTGGCCAAGGCGCGCTTTCCCGGCATGCCGAACAGCCTGGACGCGCTGTGCCGCCGTTTCGAGATCGATCTTTCAGCGCGCACCACCCATAATGCGCTGCTGGACTGCAAGCTGCTGGCCGGTGTGTATGTGGAACTGACCGGCGGGCGCCAGCGCGGGCTGGTGCTGGAGACCGGTGACGTGCTGAGCTTTGCCCAATACGCCCCCCCCGCGCAACGCACGGCGCGCCATATTGTACCCGAAAAGGAACAGATTGCCGCGCATGAGGCGTTTATAGGCAAGCTGAAAGAGCCGGTCTGGCGCAAGGAATAGGGGAAACACAAAAATCGCTTCAGCAATCATCCGCAGCGGCAAAAAACACGGCCATCGCGCGCCATTCATGCCTGCCGGCCAGCTTACTGGCGTAGCCTTTATAAATGCGCCACTATTTTAACCGCGCCCCCATGCGCAGAAGCAGCATCGTCACCGCCAGCAACGCAGCCCCGTTCAACCATACCGCTATTTGATGCCCGCGCGCGAACCGCGCCGCCTCGTGCAGCATGCGCGCCGCATCCAGCACGGGCAGCAGGTAAAACCACAGCCAGCCCGTTACCAAAATCACCGCCACCGGCACCAGGCTCGCCCGCCAATCGCGCCGCAGCCACAGCCCCAGCGCCGCCAAGGCCGCGCTGAGGGTGCAATAGCCGTAATACCACGGAAATGCGCCACGGATGAACGGCCCCGCCACGGGCAGCGGCAAATGCGTGAACACCAGCGGGGCCATAACCGCGCCAAAAAACAGCATGCCGCCGCTTAGAGCGCCGAGCCCTAGCAACGCCAGCATGCCGCCCGCAGCGCGCATCAGTAACGATACGAATCGTGCTTGAATGGGCCGTCGGTCTTAAGGCCCAGATACGCCGCCTGCTTCTGGCTGAGCTGGGTCAGCTTCGCCCCCACCTTGGCCAGGTGCAGCGCCGCCACTTTTTCATCCAGATGGCGCGGCAGCACATAAACCTTGTTTTCGTACTGGCCGGGCTTGGCGTTCCACAGCTCGATTTGCGCCAGCACCTGGTTGGTGAAGCTGGCGCTCATCACGAAGCTAGGGTGGCCCGTGGCATTGCCAAGGTTCACCAGCCGGCCTTCGGAAAGCACGATCAGCCGCTTGCCGTCGGGGAACACCACCTCGTCCACCTGCGGCTTCACGTTTTCCCACTTGTAGTTCCGCAGCGCCTCGATCTGAATTTCAGAATCGAAATGGCCGATATTGCACACAATGGCGCGGTGCTTCATGGCACGCATATGGCCGATGGTGATGACATCGACATTGCCCGTGGCGGTGACGAAAATATCGCCCACCGGGGCGGCATCGTCCATCGTTGTCACCTCATAGCCTTCCATCGCCGCCTGCAGCGCGCAAATCGGGTCGATTTCGCAAACCTTCACGCGGCACCCGGCATTGCGTAAGGACGCAGCGGAGCCTTTGCCCACATCGCCAAACCCGCTCACCACCGCCACCTTGCCGGACATCATCACATCCGTGCCACGGCGTATGCCATCCACCAGGCTCTCGCGGCAGCCATACAGATTGTCGAATTTCGACTTGGTGACGGAATCATTCACGTTGATGGCGGGCACTTTCAGCTCGCCGCTCTTCGCCATCTCCCACAAACGATGCACGCCCGTGGTGGTCTCTTCCGAGATACCCTTAACATTGGCCAGCAGGTCGGGGTATTTGTCGTGCAGCAGCTTGGTGGCATCGCCGCCATCGTCCAGAATCATGTTCGGTTCCCAGCCATCGGGGCCGCGCACAGTTTGCTCGATGCACCACCAGAATTCTTCTTCCGACATGCCCTTCCACGCGAATACCGGCACGCCCGTGGCGGCAATGGCGGCGGCGGCCTGGTCCTGCGTGGAGAAGATGTTGCAGGACGACCAGCGCACCGAGGCGCCGAGCGCCGTCAGCGTCTCGATCAGCACGGCGGTCTGGATGGTCATGTGCAGGCAGCCGATGATGCGCGCGCCCTTCAGCGGCTTATCCTTGCCGAATTCGGCACGCAGCGCCATCAGCCCGGGCATCTCGTCCTCGGCCATGGCAATCTCTTTGCGGCCCCATTCAGCCAGCGAGATGTCCTTGACCTTGTAATCCTGCGCCATGATTGCGTCCGCCATGCCCGTCGATCCTCTGCACATAAGTCTATGCTTGATATAAAGATATGTTTATATCTGTGTCAAATACGCGGCGCCCCGTATGGCTGCAAGCGCGGCTTTGCAATCAGCCTCTACGGCTTTGGCAGCCCGGCGAAATAATCCGCCACGGCCTGGGCCTCGGCCGGGCTTAAATGCCGGGCGATGGAGCGCATAATCGCATCACTACCCTGCCCTTGGGCGATGCGGGCCAGCGCCGCCGTAATCTGGCTGGCTGGCATGCCGGCCAAAGCGGGCGCACCGGTGGAAGGTTTGCCCTGTCCGTTCACCCCATGGCAGGCGGCGCAGGGCAGGGCACCGTTATCATTGCCGTGCATCACAATCTGCTGCCCGCTGGGTGCCGCCTGTGCCGCCGTGCCCAGCAGGGCGGGTAAAGCCAGCAGCGCCAGCCGCCTCATGGCGCGTGTGTGGCGCCGTAAACCGGCACGCTCAAAATCAGGCTGCTGCCATCCTTAAAGGTGAGTGTAATAACGGCGGGCTGGCCCAGTTTCATCTTCGGGTTCATGCACATCAGGTGGTACCCGCCCTCCACCAGCCCGGCCTGGCCATGCGCGGGCACTGGCACACTGTCCACCGGCACCATCATCGCGGTGCCGCCCATATTCATGCTTTTATGCAGCATCAGCGAAGAGCAATCCGGCGAGCTGGCTTTGGTCAGGGCCGTGGGCGTATCGCTTTTATTCACCAGCACCATGTAGCCGCCCGCTGGCACGCTGGGCAGCAAGTAGCGGAACCAGGGTTGCTGCACCTTTATGGTTTCCGCCGCCCCCGCAAAAGCCTGCGCCGGGGCCAGAACCAGGCAAACCGCCAGCCAGATACCACGCATTTCATCCCCCAAAAACTGTTTTGCCCTGGATACGCGAAACCCTCTCGCGCGGGAAGCTGTTCTGCGCCGCAACGCGATTGCGTTACGCCCCAACCAGGCGCAATAGGCGGAGCATGGACCACAAGGCCTATGCCGACATTGCGCAGGCAACCCGGCGCATGTTTATCCGCGACATCGTGCTCGCCGCCTCCATCGGCGTGCATGCCCATGAGCGCGGCACACGCCAGCGCGTACGCATAAACGTAGAGCTGTCGGTGCAGGATGACGGGGCACAAAACATTTCCCGCCCCGCCGTGGGCGCCGATGACCTGGCGCGGGTGGTGGATTACGAGGCCATTTTCAACCGTATCTGCGCCATTACCCAGGCCGGCCATGTGCAGCTTGTGGAAACCCTGGCCGAACGCCTGGCCGAGACCTGCCTCATCGACCCCCGCGTGCGCCGCGTGCTGGTGCGTGTGGAAAAGCTCGATGTATTCGCCGACGCGGCCGCCGTGGGTGTGGAAATCGAACGCCGCAACGGCTAGTTTTCCACGGCCCAAATTCGAGTAGAGTCAATGGGTTTTACGCGATGGTTAGCATAATTTTATGACTAAAACGAAATAGTTTTCTACAATAAAATCAATGTGTTAAACACATATTGCTGGATTTTCTGACAAATGCCGCTCCACCCCTTGCCCTGTTGCGCTGCACTGCAACTTATCCACTCTTCCCCAAACTTATCCACAGGCCTGGGGGAAGAACGTGGATAAACTGGACGTCACTGGCGTCCACATCATCGAGGCCGCGCTGACAACCATGCCGGGCAGCCCCGGCGTGTACCGCATGCTCGACCCCAAGGGCGGCGCGCTTTACGTGGGCAAGGCGCGCAATTTGAAGAAACGCGTGACCAGCTACACTCAGCTTGCCCGCCTGCCGGAGCGTCTGCGCCGCATGGTGGCGGGCACGGCGTCGATGGAGATCGTCACCACCCATACCGAGGCCGAGGCCCTGCTGCTGGAGGCCAACCTCATCAAGCGGCTGAAGCCGCGCTACAACATCCTGCTGCGGGACGATAAATCCTTCCCCTGGCTTATGCTCACGGGCGACCACCCTTACCCGCAGCTTGCCAAGCACCGGGGGGCGCAGACGCGCAAGGGCGATTACTGGGGGCCATTCGCCTCGGCCTGGGCGGTGAACCAGAGCGTGCAGACGCTGCAGCGCGTGTTTTTGCTGCGCACCTGTGCCGATACGGTGTTCGCCAACCGCACCCGCCCTTGTTTGCTGTACCAGATAAAGCGTTGCAGCGCCCCTTGCGTGGGCCGCATCGCGGAAGCTGATTACGCCAGGCTGGTGGCCCAGGCGCGGGAGTTTCTCTCTGGCAAATCCGGCGTGCTGCAAAAGGAGCTGGCCGCCGCCATGCAGGAGGCGTCCGATCGGCTGGAATTCGAGCAGGCGGCGGCGATACGCGACCGTATCAAGGGGCTGACGCTGATGCAGGGCAGCGGTGTCATCAACCCCGCCAGCCTGGGCGAGGCCGATATTATCGCCGTGCACCAGGCGGCGGAGCAGGCCTGCGTGCAGGTTTTCTTCATCCGCGGCGGGCATAATAACGGCAATCGCAGCTTCTACCCCGCCAACACGGCCAGCGATGGGCCAGGCGCGGTGCTGGCCGCCTTCATCGCCCAGTTTTACGACGACAAGCCGCCCCCGCCGCTGCTGCTGCTCAACCACATGCCGGATGATACGCCGCTGCTGGCCGAGGCGCTCTCACTCAAGGCCGGACGCCGTGTACATATCACCGTGCCGCAGCGTGGCGAGAAGCTGGACATTGTGCTGCACGCCGCCACCAATGCGCGCGAGGCGCTGGAGCGCAAACTTGCCGAGGCCGCCGGGCAGGGCAAGCTGCTGGCCGCCGTGGCGGAATTATTCGGCCTGCCGGAAACACCACGGCGCATCGAGACCTACGACAATTCCCACATCATGGGCACGAATGCGTATGGCGTGATGGTCGTGGCGGGGCCGGAAGGGTTCATGAAAAGTGCCTACCGCAAATTCAGTATCAAGAGCGCCATTACGCCGGGCGATGATTTCGGCATGATGCGCGAGGTGATGGAACGCCGTTTCGGCCGCAGCCTGGCGGAAGATCCGGGCCGGGACTCTGAACAATGGCCGGACCTGGTGCTGATAGATGGCGGTGCCGGCCAGCTTTCCGCCGCGCGGGCCATTATGGAAGAGCTGGGGCTGGAGGATATTCCCCTGGTGGGCATCGCCAAGGGGCCAGACCGCGATGCCGGTCGCGAATGGTTCCACATGCAGGGCCACGCGCCGTTCCAGCTTCCGCCGCGTGACCCGGTGCTGTATTTTCTGCAACGTTTACGCGACGAGGCGCACCGTTTCGCCATCACCACCCACCGTGCCGGGCGCAGTAAAAAGCTGGTCACGTCGGAGCTGGACGAGATACCGGGCATAGGGGCGGCGCGCAAAAAAGCCCTGCTGCAGCATTTTGGCGCGGCGCGCGAGGTAAAGGGCGCGGGGCTGAAGGATTTGGAAGCCGTTACGGGCATAAACCGTGCCACGGCCCGCGCCGTTTATGCGTTTTTTCACCCCGGCGCACGGCTGCCTGACGATTAAGTTGTTAAAAATTCAAAATTTGCGCCCTTTTTGCCGCATTGCCGCCACGGTCGCCGGGCTTATAACCAAACCATGCTGTACGAAGAGGCCGGGACGATGGGGCAAGATTTTTGGGCGGAACTGAAGGCGAACGCGGCCGCCGCCCCCACGCCAAAAATATTATATGCCAATGGCCAGGAACGGTTTCGCGGTTTTTCGGTGCGGTTTGGCGATATGCTGCTCGATTTCTCCCGCACCAGCCTCACCCAGCCCAGCCTGAACCTGCTGCTGGGCCTGGCCGCGCAGGCCAATGTGGAAGCCAAGCGCGATGCCATGTTCCGTGGCGAGAAGGTGAACAACACCGAGAACCGCGCCGTGCTGCACACGGCACTGCGCGCCCCGCGCGGCGCGTCCATTCTGGTGGATGGCCAGAATGTGGTGCCCGCCGTGCATGAGACCCTGGACCGGCTTTTCGCCTTCGCCGAGGGCATCCGTTCCGGCGCCATCTCCGGCGCCAACGGCCAGGCTTTTACCGATGTGGTGAATATCGGCATTGGCGGCTCCGACCTTGGCCCGGTCATGGCCACCGGCGCGCTGGCCCCGTACCATGACGGCCCGCGCCTGCATTTCTGCGCCAATGTCGATGCCGCGCAGATTACCGATATTCTCAAGCCGCTGGACCCGGCGCGCACGCTGTTCATCATCGCCTCCAAAACCTTCACCACGGTGGAGACGATGACCAACGCCCAGACCGCCCGGCGCTGGATTGTGGAAAAACTGGGCGAGGCCGCGGTGAACGCGCATTTCTGCGCCGTTTCCACCGCGCTGGACAAGGTTGCCGCCTTCGGCATTTCGCCCGCGCGCGCCTTCGGCTTCTGGGACTGGGTGGGCGGGCGTTATTCCGTGTGGTCGGCCATCGGCCTGCCGGTGATGATCGCCATCGGCGCTGCGCATTTCCGCGCGTTCCTGGAAGGCGGCCACGCCATGGACGAGCATTTTTGTACCGCCCCGCTGGCGCAAAACCTGCCCGTGCTGCTCGCCCTTATTGGCATTTGGCACCGCAATGCGTGCGGCTACCCGGCCCGCGCCGTGCTGCCTTACGACCAGCGCCTGGCGCGCCTGCCCGCTTATTTGCAGCAGTTGGACATGGAGTCCAACGGCAAGGGCGTGGCGCGCGACGGTTCGCCCCGGCCCTACCCCGCCACTGGCCCGCTTGTGTTCGGCGAGCCGGGCACAAACGGGCAGCACGCCTTCTACCAGCTTCTGCACCAGGGCACGGATGTCATTCCGTGCGAGTTCCTCATCGCCGCCGAGGGGCACGAGCCGCATCTGCGCCATCATCACCAGCTGCTCATCGCCAATTGCCTGGCGCAGGCCCAGGCCCTGATGGTGGGGCGCACGCTGGAAGAGGCCAAGGGCAACCCGCACCGCGTATTCCCCGGTAACCGCCCCAGCATCACCCTGGCCTACCGCAAGCTCACCCCGCATACGCTGGGCCAGCTTATCGCGCTGTACGAGCACCGTATTTTCACCGAAGCCGCCATCTGGGACATTAACGCCTTCGACCAATGGGGCGTGGAGCTGGGCAAGGCGCTGGCCACCCAGTTGCTGCCCGCCGTGCAAGGCAAGGAAGCGGCCGAACCCGCCTATGCCGGGATGCTGGAATTCCTAAGCTGACTCCGCGCGGCGGCGATCATGCAGCGCCTCTACCCGGCCGACCAGATCGGCCATGGTGAATGGCTTCTCGATATAATCATCCACGCCGCTTTCCAGCCCCTGCATCCAGGCGTTCAGCCCGCCCATGCCAGAGAGGATGAGCGCCGGGGTTTCCACCTTCGCCCCGCGCAAATCGCGCAGCAGATTGGCGCCATCCACCCCGCCCGGTAGCTGACGGTCGAAAATCATCACATCGAACCGCCCGCGCAGCGCCGCCTCCATGCCCGCCGCGCCGTCTGCGGCATGGGTTACATCGTGGCTGGCGTCCGCCAGGCCTTCGCGCACCAGCTTGGCGACCGCCTCATCATCCTCGATCAGCAGAATCCGCATATTGCCAAACTCCTGTTTCAGGCAAAAACTGGGCTTATGTACTTGCAAAGCCATGATACCGGGCAACTAAGCCTAGCACGGCCGGCCCTGTGGCTGAACAACCGCAAAATTATATTTGTGGTAATGGAACACTCATGACCCCGCCGGACGAAGCGCCAAGCCCGGCGCAAGATGCTGCATTGGCGCAATTTGCCGCCAGGGTGGCGCATGATTTCAATAATCTGCTTACCGGCATCCTTGGTAATTTGGAATTGCTGCAATTACGCGCGGCGCGGCAGAATTGCGCCGGGCTGGATGGCTACCTGGCAGGCGCCAGCAGCGCTGGCGGCCGCGCCGTGGCCCTGGCCGGGCGGCTTATGGCGTTTTCTGGCTGCAATGCCGGCCCGGCCGTGCCCGTGCTGGCCGATGCGGTGCTCAGCCGCTTTGTGGACCAGGCCGATTGCCGCCCCGGCGCGCCCGGCGCCATATTGCTGTGCGACCCGGACCAGCTTGAGCTGGCCATTGCCGAGCTGGTGGAAAATGGCCGCGTGACGGGCGGGCAGGTCACGCTCAGCTCTTCGGCTGTGGCGGACAGCGTCATCATCACCGTGCGGGATACCGGCCATGGCATGGCGCCAGAAATTCTGCGCCGCGCCCGCGAACCGTTTTTTACCACCAGCGGCAATGCCACCGGGCATGGCCTGGGGCTGGCCATCGTGGAACGCATGATGGACGGCCTTGGCGGCACCATGGCCATCGCTTCAGCCCCGGGCCAGGGCTGCACGGTCACGCTGCGCCTGCCGCGCTCATAACCCGGCCAGCGCGCCATCGCGCGCCCCGGTGAGAAACAGCCGCGTGCGGTAGATAATATGCCGGTCGAAATCGGCGTGCGAAACGCTCTCCCACGCCGTGGATTGCACCGAGCCGAGCACCACCATGAGCAGAAACGCCCCCGCCGCATCCTCGGCATCCGGCACATCCTGGCCCGGGCGCAGGCGGCGGCGGAATAAATCGGCCAGATAGCCCGAGGTGGGTTCCGCCATGCGGTCCCATAAATAGGCGGCAATCTCGGGCATACGGAAAATCTCGGTATTGGCGATGCGCAGCAGGCGCATGCCCGAGGGCGTGCGGAGCTTGTTCACCCATAGCCGGGCGATGCTCAGCAGCGTCTCCTGCAAATCCTCGCGCTCGGCCGCGTGCAACTGCGCCACGGGCACAATCCATTCATCTATGGCCTGCTGCAGCGCCGCCTTGAAGAGGGTCGTCTTGTCGCCATAGCGGGCATAAATGGTGCGGCGGGACATGCCGATGGCGCCTGAAATGGCGTCGATGGTCGTTGCCTCGAACCCGTTCTGCAGGAACAAATCCAGCGCCTTATCCATCAGCTCCTGGTTACGCGCCGCAATCTGCTCGCGCGTTGGCCGCCCAGGGCTGCGCCCAGGCGCGCGCGGCGCCTTTTCCGCCTTGCCGGTGAACAGCGCCACGCCAGGCTTCATACGGCCCAGGCCGGCAGGGGAGAGCGTTTGCACATATTGCACCAATAACCATGCCAAGCCGCTTTGCAAAGCTGCACATAAAAGAGAATGTACCCTATCATTATTATTGATTCGCGATCTCCGCCACGCTAACTTGCAATCCGCGCGGCCCGCCGCGGGCCAGAAAAAGGAAACAGCCATGGACAGCGTGATTAAAGGCGAATGGATCAAGACGACCAAACACATGTCGGAGCTGGATTTCGGCCAGCTCAACATGAGCATCAGCACGGACCGCTACACCTCGCCCGAATTTCAGGCGCGCGAGCGTGAGCTGGTATGGATGAAAACCTGGCAGATCGTGGGCCGGGCCGATGAGCTGGCCAATGCGGGCGACTGGAAAACCTGCCAGATTTTCGGCCAATCCTACATCATTGCCCGCGGCAAGGACGGCAAGCTGCGCGGCTTCGTCAATTCCTGCCGCCATCGCGGCAACGCGCTGTGCCAGGGCAAGGGCAACTCACCCCGCCTGCTCTGCCAGTACCATCTTTGGTCCTACGGGCTGGACGGCAAGCTCATCGGCGTGGGCCGGCCGGACATGGTGGGGCCGATCGACAAGGCCGCGCATGGGCTGATCGAGGTGCCGGTGGATACCGCGCTTGGCTTCATCTTCCTCAACCCGGACCAGAACGCGAAACCACTCGCGGAATATCTTGGCAAGGAGGTGCTGGAAGGCCTGGCCCCATACAAGCTGGACGAGATGACCCCGGTGGGCATGGATGTGCGCGAAGCGCTGAACTGCAACTGGAAAGTGGTGATAGACGCCTTTTCCGAGGGTTACCACATTATCGGCGTGCACCCCGAGCTGCTCTCGGTCATCGACCCCGAGGCGGGCAAGGTCTGGCACGGTTTTTATGGCGACCACGGCATGGCCTATTCGCCATTCGAGGTGAAGAACGCGCAAGGCGCGGGGCTGGAAGAGCAGGTTGCGGGCATACACGCTCTGCCCGGCACCTTCCCCACCGTAACGGAAGTGCTGCCGCGTTTCGATGCGCTGGTGGCGGCGTATCGCGGCGCCGATGGCAAGCTCGCCTTCCCCGAGGGCGTGACCGTGCGCACATTGCTGCAACAGGCCACGCGCGAGACGCTTTCCGTCAAGGGGCTGGATGTAAGCGGCCTGACCGATGAGCAGATGAGCGACAGCCAGGGCTGGTTCCTGTTCCCTAATTTCTTCATGACCATCCGCGCGGGCGAGGCCACGGTCATCATGTCCGTTCCGCACCCCGATGGCGACCCCAACCGCTGCATCTGGCACGTAACCGCCTATATGTGGCTGCCGCCGGAGCTGCGCGCGCCCTACCGGGCCGAGCTGGTGGAGGTGAAGGAACCAGGCAGCTACCCGTATTTCCTGGCCTTGCAGCAGGATTACGACCAGATGGAGCGCCAGCAGAAAGGCCTGCGCAACGCCGCCTTCACCAGCATGACTCTGGCGCGTGAGGAGGTGAGCATCGCCCGCTTCCATATGGTGCTGGACCGCTACCTGGCCGCCCGCACCTGACCCCGTCATTCCAACGAAAGAGATCATAATGGTTCTGCAAGAAATCGCCGATGTTGCCGGCAATTACACCGGCCTGTCGCGCAAGGTGCTCGATTATAGCCTGCTGATGAAGCAGCTCGTGGACGCCGCCAAGAAGCCCGGCTTTACCGAAGCCGCTTGGGCGCCGCTCGCCGCGCTGGTGGATACGGAAACATTCGAGCGCACCGGCAACTTCAAAGAAGTGATGCGCTGGCCTGACTACATCGGCTTCCTCACCGGCTGGGCGAAAACATCCGGCTGGGAAGGCTCCTTCAAACGCATCACCGAGGCCCCCAATTTGGTGCTGCTGGAACTGGAGGAACGCAGCGAAGTGGCCGGCCACCACAGCGTGGTGAATTCCGTCTCGGTTTACGAGTTCAACGATGCAGGCAAGATCACGCATCTCGGCATCTATTTGCAGATGGAACTGCCTGATCCCGCGATGCTGCAGAGCTATGAGGGAGTGAATATTTCGGGGTGAGATGCTGCGCGTTGGAATGGAGGGTAAGCCCGCTTCTACCGTGGCGTTCAGAAATCAGAAACTAGCGATCCTGATTTTCCGGCGTATACCGGATATCTCCAGGCCCTAAATCTCCAGGCCCTTTGCGTTGAAAACATCTTCAGACCCTGCCTGGCACGCTTGAATTATTCTCCAGTACGTTCGCAGGATTGCCGTTTTGCAAAGCTGCGCCGTTTGGTTGGGCGGACCAAATGCTGGCACGGCGGCCAGCCATTCGGTATCCGCCAGAATGGGTAATAATGTTAAGCAAACGCAGGCCTGGGCAGGGTTTCACACGTTCAGCAGCAAATGCTCACGCTCCCAGGATGAAATGACGCGCAGATAGGTCTCGTATTCCAGCCGCTTCACGGCCACCAGCACATCCACCAGCTTGTCACCCAGAATTTCGCGCATGGGTGTGCTGCCGTTCATCAAGTCCAGCGCGTGAGAAAGCTCGCGCGGCAGGGTGTATTCGCCGGTATAGGCGCTGCCCGTGGTTTCAGGTGTGGGCTCCAGCTTTTCCACCATGCCCAAATAACCGCAGGCCAGCGTGGCGGCAAAGGCAAGATACGGGTTGGCATCCGCACCCGGCACGCGGTTTTCCACGCGCATGGCCTCCGCGCCGCCAAACGGCACGCGCAGCCCGCATGTCCGGTTATCGTAACCCCATTGCAGGTTGATGGGCGCGTTGGAAAAGCGCGTGAGGCGGCGGTAGGAATTCACGTTGGGCGCGAAGATGGGCATGACCGCCGGAATATATTTTTGCAGCCCCGCAATGTAGTTGCGGAACAGCTTGCTGGCCTTGCCATCCTTGCCGGCGAAGAGGTTCTTGCCTGTCTCTGGATGCACGATGCTCTGGTGCACATGCATGGCCGAACCAGGCTCCCCGCCCATGGGCTTGGACATGAAGGTGGCATAAATATCGTGCCGCAGCGCCACCTCGCGCACCGTGCGCTTGAACAGGAACACCTGGTCGGCCAGATGCAGCGGGTTGCCGTGCAGGAAGTTGATTTCCACCTGCGCAGCACCTTCCTCATGGATCAGCGTATCCAAATCCATTTCCTGCAAATCGCAGAAATCGTACATTTCCTCGAACAGCGGATCGAACTCGTTCACCGCGTCGATGGAATAGCTCTGGCGCCCGGTTTCCTGGCGGCCGGAGCGGCCAACGGGCGGGACCAGCGGGTAATCCGGGTCGGTATTGCGGCCAACGAGGTAGAATTCCAGCTCCGGCGCCAGAACCGGCTGCCAGCCTTTTTCCTCATACATGTTCAGCACACGCTGCAGCACTTGCCGAGGCGCCATCGGCACCGGCGTGCCGTTCGCGTATTGGCAATCATGGATGATCTGCGCGGTGGGTTCGTGCGCCCAGGGCACGAGGCGGACAGTGGAGGCATCGGGGATCAGCTTGATGTCGATGATCGCCGGGTTTGTCAGCGTATCCTCGGGGTCGTCCGGGTATTCGCCGGTAACGGACTGGATGAAGATGGCTTCCGGCAAACGCGGCGCGCCGCCCTTCAGGAATTTCTGCGCCGGCATGATCTTGCCGCGCGGTATGCCGGTAATATCCGGCACCATGCATTCAACCTCGGTAATGCGGTGTTCGTCGAACCATTCTTTTAAGTCGATTTCTGTACTCATAATATCCTCGGTAAAAGGCCCTCCCTGGTGTGCCAGAGAGGGCCGGACGAATTATTGTTTCGCAGCCGTCCATATGGCGTTGAACAGCTTGAGCTTGGCGCCCGCCAGCGGCGGCAGGAAGTGCAGCAGCTTGAAGTCGGCAGGTGTCGGCGACACCAGCTCGGTCTTCAGGCTGGGGTCCAGCATTGGCTGCGCGGCGGCGTTGGGGCTGCTATACGCGTTGTAGTTGGACAGCGCGGCCCCTTCCTTGGCGTTCAGGATGAAGTTGATGAATTCCAGGCCCAGCTTGGGGTTGGGCGCATGGGCGGGAATTGCCATGGTATCCACCCAGATTTCCGTGCCTTCCTTGGGCAGGTAGAAGCCAATATCCTTGCCGGAGCCATCGGCGTAGCTGGCGGCGACATCGCCATTGAACACCATGCCGGCGGAATTGACCTTGGCCTTCAACTGGTCGCGCTCAGGCAGGCCATCGACGAAACCAGCGAAGTTCTTGCGCTTGCGGGTTTCCTGGATCAGCTTGGCCGCGGCCAGCCAGTCGGCCTTGGTGTCGCAGGCAAACCCGTAGCCCAGATAGGCGCAGGCGGCGCCAATCGTATCCTGCCCGCTGCCGCTCATCAGTGTGAACGGATAGGTGGGGTTAATTTTGGGGTTGAACAGCAGGCCCCAGCTATGCACGGGATCCTTGATCTGGTCCTTCAGATAGCCAATGCCCGTGGTGCCCCATTGGTAGGGGATGGAGTATTTATCGCCCGGATCATAGGTGGGGTTCTGGAACTTCACAGCCAGATTCTTGAAATTCGGAATCGCGCTACGGTCGAGCGGCTGGATCAGCCCTTCCGCCACCAGGCGGGCCACATAGTAGCTGGACGGCACAACCACATCATATTGCGAATCAGCACCAGCTTTCAGCTTGGCTTCCATTTCGGAGTTCGAATCATAATCGGTTTCGACCACCTTGCAGCCGCACTGTTTTTCAAACGTCTTCACCATGGCGGGGTCGATGTAGTCGGACCAGGTGAACAGGTTGAGCGTTGGCTCGGCGGCGCGGGCGGGCGGCGGCAGCGCAAAGGCCCCAAGGATGGCGGCGCAACCCGCGCCGAGCAAAAATGATTTTAGCTTGGTCATGAATTTCTCCTCTGGTGTTAAGCAACAGCCGGAATCTGGCGGCTGCGTTGTTGTTGGTGGCGGGTAACAAAGTAGTAGAGCAAGGCAACGCCAATAACAGTGGCGATCATAAGGCTGCCAAGGGCGTTGATCTCAGGCGAAGACCCTTTGCGCGCGATGGCGCTGTAGATGTAGATGGGCAGGGTAACACTGCCCGGGCCGGCGGTGAAGAAGCTGATGGTGAAGTCGTCGATGGACAAGGTGATGGCAAGCAGGAAACCGCCGATCAGTGCCGGGCGGACGACCGGAATGGTAAGATAGAGAAAGGATTTGAGCGGGTTGGCGTAAAGGTCCTGCGACGCCTCGAACAAATTAGGGTCCAACCCGGTAAGGCGCGCATAGACCACCAGCGCCACGTAAGGCGACTGGAAGGTGACATGGGCAATACCCATGGTGAGCAGCCCGGCGGAGAGCAGGCCGGTATATTCATGTACAAGGTTGAAGAAAATCAGCTCGGAAATGCCAAAAACCAGGCTGGGCATGATGATGGGCATATAGATGATGAGGCTGGGCAGCGTGCCTGCCCAGAAACCGCCGCCCGTGGCGGGGCGGAACCGGTTGAGGCCAAACCCCATGAGCGTGCCAAGCGCCGTGCCCAGAATCGCTGAGCCGAACGCCAGGGTGATGGAACGCCGCAATGCCGCCAGCACCAGGGGGTCGTTGAACAACGCCCCATACGCCGCGGCATTGATGCCCGGATGGTGCAGCGACGGGGCAAACGAGAAAATGGCGATGACGGAAAGCGGCAGGTAAAGCAACGCATATACGGGCAGGCTGAGACCAAACAGGCCGCGCCTGATGCCGCGGGGGATGTTGCTCACAGCATCGCCCCTTCACCCCCGCCCAGCCTTTGCGTCAGGCGGCGGAAAACAATAAGGCCAACGCAGGTAAAAACCAGCATGATGATGGTCAGCGCCGCGCCATAGGGCCAATCGGGCGAGAAGGTGAACTGGCTGGCAATGAGCGAGCCGAGCATCATCGCCTTGTCGCCCCCCAGAAGCTGCGGCACCACGTAGTCGCCAAACGCGGGAATGCCGACCAGGATGATGCCGGAAAGCAGCCCCGGCACGGTTTGCGGAAACACGGCGTTGAAAAACAGTTTCGGGCCGGATGCGTATAAATCGCGCCCGGCTTCCACCAGGGTCCAGTCCAGCTTTTCCACGGCGGCATAAAGCGGCACCACCATATAGGGCAGGTAGTTATAGGTAAGCCCTATAAACACCGCGAAATTCCCCGGCATGAGGCCAAGATGCGGCGGAATGAACCCCAGCCACTGGGCCAGATGCGAGACCGGCGCGAAAGGGTTGAGCAACTGCATCCAGGCATAGGTGCGCACCACCTGGTTGGTCCAGGAAGGCACAATGGCAAACAGGAGCAGCACGGGCCGCATATTGGCCGGGCGCGAAACAATAAAGAATACCAGCGGATAGGCCAGCAAAATGGTCATGGTGGTGGCAATGCCCGCCTGTAGCAGCGAGCGCGCCAGCACCGTGAAATTGGCGCCGGACCACCCTAAAATGCCAAAACCCGCCACTTGCGAAAAAGAGGAAAGGGACAGGGGCAATACCGGCGAGCCGAAATCGCTGTTCGTGAAAAACGCGATACCGAGCATGATCCCGCTGGGAAACAGCAGAAACAATATAATCCAGAACAGCCCCGGCCCGGAGGTGAGCCAAAGCCGCCAGGCGCGGCTGCGCCCCTCACGCTGCGTCATGGTGCTCATCACGCCTCCACCAGCATGATGTTTTCGGGCTTCAACTCCACCGCCACGGCCTCGCCCGGGCGCCAGCTACGTTCGGCGGCCTGGTTGTTGGTATCGTAGGCGGTAACAAATTCGCCGCAATGCAGCTCAATCCGGTATTGGGTCGAGGCACCCATGTAGATTGCCTCGCAGATTTTACCCAAGAACATATTGGGCCGGCCGGCCGCGAAGGCGCTGTCGCTGTAAAGCCAGATTTTCTCGGGCCGTATCATCGCCATGCCGGGGCCGGCCAGGGTTTCGCCAATATTCAGCACGCCAATCGCGGTGCGCGCCTCGTGCGCGGAAACCGGCTCAAACGCCCAGATATTCGACAGGCCGAGAAACTCCGCGACGAACACGTTTTTCGGCTTCTCATATACATCCAGTACCGGGCCAACCTGCTGGATGCGCCCTTTGCTCATCACCGCGATGCGGTCGGACATCACCAGCGCCTCGTGCTGGTCGTGCGTAACAAACACAAAAGTCATGCCCAGGCGCTTCTGCATTCGCAAAAGCTCAATCTGCAATTCCGCGCGCAATTTGGCGTCCAGCGCCGAGAGCGGCTCGTCCAGCAGCACCACTTCCGGCTCGTTCACCAAGGCGCGGGCCAGGGCCACGCGCTGGCGCTGCCCGCCAGAAAGCTGGGCGGCGGCGCGTGTGGCGAATGGCCCGATCTGCATCAGCTCCATAATGGCATCGACGCGCTTTTTGCGCGCCGCCGCCTTCACGCCCTGCATTTTCAACCCGAAGCCGATATTCTGCTCCACATTAAGGTGCGGAAACAGCGCGTAGGATTGAAAAACCGTGTTGACCGCGCGCTTATGCGCGGGAACCCCCTGCATTTCGCGCCCCGAGATGACAATTTGCCCCGCATCCGGCGTTTCAAACCCCGCGATCATGCGCAAAAGCGTGGTTTTACCACAGCCGGAAGGGCCAAGCAGGGTAAAAAATTCTCCGGGATGTATTTCAAGACCAATATGATCGACCGCGGGTATGGTGCCCGCGAAAATACGGGTTATACCCGTAAGTGAGATGGCGCCGCGCTTGGCGGCCATGGCGGCGCTCATGCGGCGCCTCCGTCAACGATTACAGAGGCGCTCATGCGGCGCCTCCGTCAAGGATTACAGAGGCGCTCACGGGGCGCCTCCATGAAGGAAGGAGAGGTTAGGCTTAGGCGGCTTTGCTATCCACAGCACGCAAATCCCCGTTATGGTTTGGGTAGGGTTATTTGTTGCCCAACCAACCATGGCCGTCAAGAATAATTAGTTTGATTTTGCCGTGAGCATGTATTTCTTTACAAGACTCGCATCAAAGCCCATGATTTCGTCAATAATCCTAAACGTTTGGAAGCAAGGAGAAGATGTCGGCAGCCCTGGAAACTGAAGCTGGCGCGGAGGATATTGGCACCAGGCTCAAGCTGGTCCGGCAGATTTTTGGCCTGACACAGCGCGAGCTGGCGCGCCGCGCGGGGGTGACGAACGGGGCGATCTCGCTCATCGAGCAGAACCGCGTCTCGCCCTCCATCTCTAGCCTGAAGAAGATTCTGGACGGCATTCCGCTCTCGCTGGCCGATTTCTTCACGCTCGATTTTTCGCCCTCGGATAACGTGTTTTTCGTGGAAAACGAGCTGACCGAAATTTCCTACGACCATACCATCTCCATGCGCATGGTGGGACGGCGGTTGCAGGACCGGGCGTTGCAGATGCTGCGCGAAACCTACCAGCCCGGGGCCGACACGGGCGATGCCATGCTGCGCCATGCCGGAGAGGAATGCGGCATCGTCGTTTCGGGCAGCATTACCATTACCGTGGGGGTACAGGAGCGCCAGCTCAACCCCGGCGATGCCTATTATTTCCGTTCAGACATCCCGCACCGTTTCCGCAACCAGAGCAGCGAACCCTGCGTGCTCATCAGCGCCGTCTCCCCACCCTCGTTTTAAGCGCGATGATCTTATACCAACGGTCATGCTCAATGACCGTTGGTATAAGATGCGCTCGCTTTGCGAGCGCTTCGAAAGTCTGAACCGCGCTCTGCCTCATTGATTTAGAGACGGCTGTTTGCAAACGCTGCTCTGACGGCCGCCTGACGGTGCTTTTCTGCGCTCCGGTGCTCAAAAATCAGCGCCTCGGCTCTCCAGAGCGCGTTTTCAGACAGGCTTGCGCTTGCGCCGCCCCTTTTTGGCTTCGGCGGCCAGAATGCAGGGCGCGGCCAGCAGCAGCGCGCCCGCATTCCAGGCGGCGAATTCGAGATTCTGCCCGCCTTCCAGCAACAGGTCCACCAGCGCCAGGGTGGCCAGGGCAAAGCTGGCCAGCAATTCCTCCCACCCCATTTGCACTGGCTTGTCCTTGCTCCATAGGCGCAGCACCGCGGCGATGATGGGGATGATGAAGGCCGGCATTGGCGCATCGAGATAGCGCCCATTGAACACCAGCAGCGCCTGGGAAACAGCGGCGCCGGCCAGGAAGATGAACCACAACCCGTCATAGCTAAGCGGCAGGCGGAAAGCCCGCAGCCGGGCCAGCACGGCGGCGCCGTTCTGTGCCGGGGGCAAAGCCTGCCCGACCAGCACCGCACCAGCCCGGCGCAGGGCCAGCACGGCAAAGACCAGCTGCAGCGGCAAATTCACCAGCGCGCATAAAACCTGCCATTTATCGTAAAGCAGCGGCAGCGTGCCCAGGCAGGCGAGGGAAAACGCGTTGCCCAGCGCAAAGGCGGGTACGGCCAGGCGGAGGTTGCGCATACCCGCCACGCCGAACAGGGCGATGCTGACCAGCATCCCCAGCACCGCGTAGCGCAGCCAGTACGGATGCTCCATTACCGGGCCTTGCAGCGGGAATTTAAGTGTGCGCCGCGCCGTCCATATACCCCAATTGGCCCCCGCCACGCCTTCCTGCCGGTATTTCCAGGTCTGGTCGAACGCCTCGATAATATTGTAATCCACCTTATCCCTGGCCGCGAGCGTGGCAAAGCGGCGCAGATACACGGCCTCGTTCACGCGTGAGGGGGCCGCCGGCCCGCGCCAGCGCCCGCGCGAGGGCCAGCCCGTCTCGCCAACGGAAATCTTCTTGCCGGGAAAGAGCGTCTTGAAATCGGTAATGGTGGAATCAACACTGGCCAGCGCCTGGCTCACCCCCATCGGGTGGTTCTCCCAATAGGGCAGGATATGGATCATCACCACATCCACATGCTGCGCCACTTGCGGGAATTTGCGCCAGAAAGAGGGGACATCGGCATAGGCCACCGGCTGTTTAACCCTTGCGCGCACATAGTCTATGTCCGCTATCAAATCATTCGCCGAAAGATCGCGGCGCAGCAGCACCTCGTTGCCCACAACCACGCGCGTTACCGTATGGGGGTGGGCATTGGCCTCGGCAATCCCCGCCGCCATCTCCGCGCGGTTGCGCGCCGCATCGGAGCCAAGCCAGATGCCGAGCCACATTTTCAGCCCCGCTGTCTTGGCCAGCGCGGCAATGTCCTGGTGCGCGGCCAGCCGGGCCGCGGTTTGCGCCGGGGTGCCTTCCAGCGCGGCATAGGTGCGTATACCGTCCGCCTCATGGGCGATAAGAGCCAAATCCTGCGCAATATCCGCCGGGCTGGGAAAACCCTTGTCCATCGGCCCCTGCCCATTACGGTAGGGCGTGTAGGAAAACGAGTGGAACTTGCCCGGCGGCATGGTCACACCCCCCGCCTGCGGGCGGTTGAGGCTATACCAGGCGTAGAGCGAGAACAGGCTCAGCAGGAGGCAGGCGATGTGACCGGGTTTCATAACTCCGGCTTAGCCGGGCGCCAAAATTTGGGGAAGAGAGATGGATGAAGAGATTAGGCGCATTTTACTGCAAACCAGGCGTATCGCCCTGGTGGGCGCCTCGGCCAGGCCCGAGCGGCCCTCTTACGGGGTGATGCGCTATTTGCTGGCGCGCGGTTACGATGTAACCCCGGTGAATCCCGGCCTGGCGGGGCAGGACATTCTGGGCCGCCGCGTGGTGGCCACGCTGGAAGAGGCCGCGCCGCTGGATATGGTGGATTTATTCCGCAACAGCGCGGCGGTGGCCGAGCCGGTGCGCGACGCCATAAGGCTGGGGGCAAAAACCATATGGATGCAGCTTGGCGTGATCAACGAGGACGCCGCGGCGCAAGCCCGCGCGGCGGGGCTGGGGGTAGTGATGGACCGCTGCCCGGCAATTGAAATTCCACGGCTGGGGGTTTGAAACCAATCAGCCGTGAGGCTGATCGACCTCCGCGCGCGATTGATGAGGCGGCCGCGGCAGTAAAGTTACATCCAACAACCAGTATTATCCGCCCCCATGGCCGCCGCCCGGCCCGCGGGCCCGCGCAACGCATAGAGCGGCGCCTCATCCGCCGCCGCCATCGCCTGCCAGCGCCGCAGCCCCCCTGGCCCGGCCCGGAACAAGCCGCAGGCATGGGCCACCACCTCGCTCAGTGCCAGCGTGGCCATCCAGCCTCCGCCTGTACGCCACCCCGCCCAGCCCGCAAATGCGGCGGTAATGCCGGTCAGCGGGTCGGCGATTGCATCTCCAGCGAATAAACGCTCCGCCCACCCCGCGCGCATGGCCGCGGTAAGCCCGCCCGCCACGGCGGCGTCATCGCCAAACCCAACCCAGTCCGCCGCCGCCCCCATGCGCCCATGCGCGGTTATGGAAAGCCACACAGCCCCCCGCCGCGCCTCGTCTTCCGCCACAATACCCAGCCCGGCCAAAGCGCGCGGGCGGGTGCTCTCAATCACAATATCCGCCGCCCGCACCAGGCGGTGGAGCGCCTGCACATCTTCCGTATTGGTAAAATCCAGCGCCACGCTCGCCTTGCCCGCGTTCAGCAGGTTGTAAAACGCCGCATCGCCAAACCGCGCGCCATCGGGCCGGCGGGTAGATTCCACCTTAACCACCCGCGCCCCGGCGGCGCCCAGCAGCGCGCCCGCCAGCGGCCCGGCCCATAGGGCGGATAAATCCACCACCAGCGGCGCGCCTTCACGCAGGCGGGGCGGCGCCAGCCGCGCCAGGCGGAACGGCGTGGCTTGCGGGGGCGCTGGCTGGTCCTGCGCTATGGCCAGCCCCAGCAGCCTGCCCTGCTCCAGCAACGCCGCCACGGGGTGCTGCGCCACAACCCGCGCCAGCGCCGCCCAATCCGCTGCCTCTTCCCCCAGCAAGGCGGGCACGCACTCCCAATCCTCCGGGCGCGGCAAATTCAGCGCAATCCGCCCATCCGCCGCCTCCAGCAAATGGCAACTTCCATTGGCCGAAACCGCGCCGCGCCGCGTCAGCCCCAGCATCCGCGCACGCTCACCCAACAGCAGCGCGCCATTTTCAGGCAAATCAGCCCCAGGGGCGATGGCCCGCAGCGCGGCCAGCGCGCCATCGGCGGCCTGGGTTAGCGCCACCGGCGCCACCAGCCCTGGCCCATCCGCCTGCCCGGTTACCGCCATCAGCCGCGCCCGGCGCCACGCCAAGGCCGGGTGGTCCGCCACCACAAGCGGCGGCGGCCCCAACCCGAACAAGCCCAGCAAACCCGCCGCATGGCGCGCCGCAATGTCCGTCTCTGCTCCCAAATTCCTCACCCCATGCGCGCCCGGCCTGGCCAGGGTCGCTTTACAGCCTGGCGGCGTCAACCATCTTCCCCGCGTCCGCCCGCCACGCTAGGCTCCGCCAATGGACAGCCACGCCCTGCACCCCTGGATGCTCCTTACCGATTGGCGCGAGGATGAACGCCCCTTCCTTACGCTCGATCTCTCAGCCTGGCCCCAAACCCAGCCTCTGGCGCCGCTGCCGCCCGTCCCCATTCTCGCTTTCGGCCCGGCCAGCCATCCGCAAGCCGCCAGTGCCGACATCCTCATCGAAGCCCCCATCACCCTGCCCGGCTTCGCCACGGCCATCGCCAAAACCCCCCGCGCCGCCGCCGTACTGGTGCAACTGTTGCGCGCCATAGAGGGTTTGGCGCCCGAACGCGCCCTGCCGCTGGAATCCCTCGCCTTCGCCGCGCTGCAAGGCGGCGCGGAACATGCCGCCTGGCGCGCCGCGCGGGCATTATCCACCGCCCCGCCGCCCGGCACGCTGCATATGCGCCGCGATGGCGCCACGCTGCATTTGCTGCTCAACCGCCCCGCCGCCCTTAACGCCATAGACCGCCCCATGCGCGACGCGCTGGCCGATGCCTTCACCCTCGCCGCGCTTGATGACACCATCGCTTGCGTCAAACTCCGCGCCACGGGCCGCGTCTTTTCCATGGGCGCGGAGCTGGCCGAATTCGGCACCACGCCGGACCCTGTGCAGGCCCACCTCATCCGCGCCCGCACCTTACCCGCCCATGCCATGGCAAGGCGGTGCGCGATTTATGACATCCACATCCAGGGCGGCTGCGTGGGGGCCGGGCTGGAAATGGCGGCCTTCGCCGGACGGCTTACCGCCGCGCCCAATGCCTGGTTCCAGCTCCCGGAAACCGCCATGGGCATATTACCCGGCTTTGGCGGCTGCGTGTCCATCCCCGCGCGCATCGGGCGCCAGCGCGCCGCCGCGCTCATGCTCTCGGGCAAACGCATCAGCGCGCAAACCGCCCTAGGCTGGGGGCTTATCGACGCCATTATAGACGAGCCGCCCGCCAATGAGGCTGGCACGGACCAGGCTGGCGGATAAATGCTCCCGCGCCACGGCCCAGGGCTGGCGCAACAGGCATAAATCCGCCGCCGCCCCCACCGCCACGCTGCGCCGCCGCGCCAAATCCAGCTTGTCCGCCAGAAACAGCCCCAAAGCCTGTTCCGGCGTCAGCGCCTCCACCGCCCCCAGCACCCGCCCGCGCCGCGTGCGGCGAGAAACCGCCGCCGCCATCGCCGCCCAGGGGTCCAGCGCGCCAAACGGCGTGTCGCTGCCCCCGGCCATGGGCACGCCTGCCTCCCGGAAAGAGCGCAAACGGTATAAATCCGGCCAGGCGCTGGCGGGAATATCGGCCATATACTCGTCGCCCCGCTCCGCCACGAAATGCGGCTGCACCACCACGCTCAACCCCAGCGCCGTAAAATCCGGCAGCACGTCAGCGGGTGTTACCGAGGCATGTTCAATTCTGTCCCCCTTGCGCGCCCCCGCCTCGCCCAGCGCCGCCAGGGTGAAGACCAGCTCGGTCCCGGTCACGCAATGCACCGCCACGTTGCGCCCTTGCGCATGCGCCGCGCGGATCAGCGCTACGGTTTCATCAAAATCCGGCAGCGCCGCCTCGTGCAGATGCAGCTTCACCGGCCCCCGCATCAGGCCAGGGGTTTCTGGCAGAGCCAGCGTACCGGCCAGCAGCACGTTCTGCGGCAGCGCGCCGCTGGCATGTTCCTGGGCAAAATGCGCCGCCTCGGCCGCGCCATTGCCGGGGCTTATTTCGGTTAGGCCCGTCACCCCCAGCCGGGCATATTCGGCCCCCACGGCAGCAAAGCAAGGCGGCGTGCCGCCCAAGGCGCGGCGCAGCCAGCCATCATCGTCGAAAAGCCGCCCGGTTTGCCGGTCCAGCCCTTCCGGCGGCGGCGCGCCCGTGGCCAGCACTATATCCAGTGCCGCGCTGTTGAATATCCACATGCGCCCGGTGCGGTGCTGCACGCGCACGGGGCGGCGGGGTGCGGCCTTGTCCAGCCAGGCCTTGTCAATCAGCCCGCCCGTCACGCTCTCGTGGTAGCCAATGCCGCGCAGCCAGCCCGTGCCCGGCTGGGCCAGCGCGGCGGCCAGCGCGGCTTGGTCCGCCACCTCTGGCGGGCCGCATTTTACCGAGGCCAGGGCGGCAGCCGTGGCGGCAATATGCACATGGTGGTCGTGCAGCCCCGGCAGCAGCAGCCCGCCATCCGCCTCTATCACCTGCTCGCCCTGCAACGGCTCCAAAACGCCAATATCCGCAACCAGGCTGCCCCGGATGCGGATATTAGTCACTCTTCCATCAAGCAGTTCCGCGCCTTTAATCAGCAGCGCGTTCTGCGCCACGGCTCAGCCCGTGGCCAGCAGGCGCCGGACCTCGCGGCGGAGCAGCTTGCCCATTTCGTTATACGGCAGCGCCTCCACCACCATGATCTTTTCCGGCACGCGCGAGGAGCGCAGCCGGTCGCGGATCAGCGCCTTGATTTCGGCTTCGCCAGGATGTTCGCCCTTCAGCGCGATCACCACAGCCACGGCCTCGCCCCATTCGGTGGAGGGCACGCCCACGGCGGCGGCATCGGCAATGGCGGGGTGAGCGAGCAGCACATCCTCGATTTCGCCGGGCGAAATATTCTCGCCGCCGCGCACGATCACGTCATCGGCCCGGCCGGAGAGGAAGAGATAGCCCTCATCATCCAGATACCCGGCATCGCGCGTGGGGAACCAGCCGCCCGGCAGCAGGGCGCTGCGCTCGCGGTATTCGCCGGAAACCTGATCGCCGCGAACATATATCTCGCCCGCCTCGCCAGGGGGCAGAATGCGGCCTTCCTCGTCGCGGATTTCCAGCTCCACGGTGGGCAGCGGCTTGCCGACGGAGCCAAGGCGCGCCAGCACTTTCGGGTCATCCGATTTATGCGCCGCGCGGTGCTCATCCGGCCCCAGCAGCGCGATGGTCGAGCTGGTTTCCGTAAGCCCGTAAGCGTTGGTGAAGCCGGTATTGGGGAATAAATCCAGCGCGCGCACCAGCAGTTCCACCGGCATGCGCCCGCCGCCATAGGCAATAGCCTTCAGGTGAGACAAATCCGGCATGTTGCTGCCATCGCCCAGCGCCTCGACAATGCGTGAGAGCATGGTCGGCACCACGAAGGCGTTGGTGGCCTTCTCCTTGGCCGCCAGCTCGATCCACACATTCGGGTCGAACGCAGGCAGCAGGATGATGCGGCGCATGGCGTAGATGGAGCTGAGCAGCGCCGCGATGCCCGCGATATGGTAGGGCGGCACGGACACCAGCGCCGCTTCCGCCGGATCGGCGCCGCCAAATTCCACCGTGCCCAGAATATAGGAAACAAGGTTGGAATGGCGCAGAATGGCCGCCTTGGGTGCCGCCGTGGTGCCCGAGGTGAAAAGCTGCACGGCGATACCCTCGCCCTCGCCCGCCTCGCGCTCCGGCGCCGCCACGGCCTCGGCCTGCTTCACGAAATCGGCGCGGGTGAGCACGGTATGCTTGCCCCCCGGCGCCAGCTTGTTCACGCGCGCCACATCGCCAATAATGAAGGCCGGTTCGATACGCGCGATGAGCGCGCCGAGATCGGCATCGGCCAGGCGGTAGTTAAGCGGGCAATACGGCACACCCGCCAAAGCCGCGCCAATAAGCGCGATGGGTGCTGCCTCGCTGCCCGTATCGAGCAGCGCAACATGGGACGCGCCGCTCTTGGCAATCTCCACCGCGGCACCGGTGGCGGCCGCCCATAGCCCGGCATAGGTCCAGTTGCGGCCATCGCAGGTCAGGCCAATGCGCTCAGGCTCTGCATCGGCAGCCATTTTCAGAAGCAGGGAGATGTCCACTTGTCAGATCCTCAATCGGAAGAGGGCAGCGGTTTGGCATCTTTGAGGTGCAGCGCCACGCCGTTAAGGGCGAGGCTGCCGGCACCTGGTTTGATGCACAGAGCTTCGATGCTGCCCGTGGCGTCCGTGTAGCGCTTGCCCATCTTGGTGCCTTCAGAGAAGGCAGGGTCGATGGTGCCCTTCTCGCCGCGTTCCGCCACCATCGGCGCGCCGCCGCAGGACAGAACGCCCTCGGCAGGGGCCTTCACCAGCAGCACTTCGGTGTCGCACACCGCACTCTTCAGTTTAGATCCGGATTTCACAGTTTCTCTCCGTCAGTCTTATGCGTAGGTTTGTTTTGCTCGCTCTTCGCTCAAGCAATCGCGCCGGACGCCTTGAGGGCTTCAATTCTATCCCATTCCAGGCCGAGTTCCATCAGGAAGGTTTCCGTATGCTCGGAAGCCTGCGGGGCGCGGGTGGTGACCACCGGCTCGTGGTTGAACTGGATGGGGTTGCGCACGATCTTCATCGGCGGCCCGCCATCCACAACCTCAACCTCGATAATCATGTCGTTGGCTAAAGCCTGCGGGTCGTTGGCGAGGTCCAGAATGCTCTGCGCCGGGGCCCACTGGCCCTTATAGGTGCGCAGATGCTCGCGCCAATAGGCGAACGGCTTGGCGGCGAATTCCTGCACGATGATCTCGGCGGCCTCGCGCCAGTTGGTCATCAGCGCTTTCACATCGGAAAAACGCGGGTCATTCACCAGCTCGGGGCGCCCGAGATGGTTGAAGAAATCATGGTAATAGGGGCCCGGGGTGAGCGTGCACATGTTAATCACGCCGCCATCGGCGCAGGTGTAATTGCCCATGAGCGGGTTGCCCGGCGAGGCGCCGGAAGACGGCATGCGGGCGCGCGGCGTAACGCCGGATTCCAGCGCCTGGATGATGCTCATGCCGGTGGCCCACCAGGCCGTGCTCATGAGCGAGTTGTCCAGCTCCACGGCCTCGCCAGTGCGCTCGCGGTGGAACAGAGCGGCCGAAATGGCGCCCGCGGTGAACATGGCGCCGATGGAATCACCAAAGGCCGGGCCAACCTGGCCGAGCACGCCCGGAATTTCCGGCGGGGTGAGCGCATGGGCGATGCCAGAACGGGTCCAGAAGGCCGTACCGTCGAACCCGCCAGCCTCGCGCTCTTCGCCCTTGTCGCCATAGGCGGAGCCACGGGCGTAGATGATGTTCGGGTTGGCGGCGCGGATATGCTCGACGTCGATCTTCAGCTTCTGCCGCGCGGCCGGAAGGTAATTGGTGAGGAACACGTCGCAGGTCTTGGCGATTTCGTAGATCAGCTCCTGGCCTTCCTTGGTGGAAACATCCACACCGACCGAGCGTTTGCCGCGGTTGGGGTGCTCCATCATCATGTTGCGCGCCGGGTTGAGCTGCGCGCCGCCGAGGTTGAGAAAGCCGCGTTGCGTGTCGCCACGCACGGGATGCTCGATTTTGATGACATCCGCGCCCCAGTCGGCCAGCACGCCGCCCGCCGCCGGCACGAAGGTGAACTGCGCCACCTCGAGAACCCGAACGCCTTTCATAACTTGTGTCATCTTGTACCCGTCCTACCTAAGCTATTGCACGATATTTCCACCGCTAAGGTGGCGCGTTGCCATCTCTTGCGGCATAAGGCAAGCCCAAAACCGTCATGGCGCCGTTTTTTGGGGGCCAGGGCTTGGCGTAACCGGGACACTAGGTCGCGATGACTTGAGATGCGCTCGCTTTGCGCACGATTCGAAAGTCTGAACCGCGCTCTACTTCATTGATTGAGAGCCGGAATTTGTTATTTTCCCCGGCCGGTGCTGCACATGCGGTATCGCCTCATCTCACGCAGGGTCAAAAAGAAGGGGGCCGAAGCCCCCATTCTCCGTCAGGCTGCGGCCTTTTTCTGGAATAATTTGGCCGGCAGCAGGAAGCTGGCCAAGGCTGGCAGCAAAATCATGGCGCCGAGCATGTTCCACAGGAACATGAAGGTGAGCAGCAGGCCCATATCCGCCTGGAATTTGATGGGCGCGAAAATCCAGGTGGACACGCCAAGCGCCAAGGTGAAGCCGGTGAGCAGCACTACCTTGCCGGTGGACATCAGCGTTTCGTAATATGCCTCGGACAGTGGCAGGCCGCCACGCAGGAAGCGCAGCAGGATGGACAGCGTATAGAGTGCATAGTCCACGCCAATACCCACACCAAGCGCCGAAACCGGCAATGTGGCCACTTTAATGCCGATACCCAGCCACACCATCAGCGCCTGCGCCAGGATGGAGGTGATGGCCAGCGGGATCATGGCGCACAGCACCGCCCGCCAGGAGCGGAAGGCGATGAAGCAGAAGATGGTGACCACGACGTAAATGAGCACCAGCATGATGGTATTGGCGTTCGCCACCACGATGTTGGTCGCCGCCTCAATACCCGCCGTACCGCCAACCAGCGACATTTTGAAGCCAGGCCCCTGATTGGCCGGGTTTTTGATGAACGCTGCCGCCTTGCCGAGCACCGCGCTGAGTGTATGCGCCTTATGGTCGCGCAGCGAGATGTAGATAGGGTCGAAGGAGCAGTCGAAATTCATCAACTGCCGGGGCGCATAAAGCTGGCTTTGGTAGAGCAGCGCGGGGTCGGGCTCCAGCCCGAACCATTTGGGCGACCCTTCCGTTAGCTCGGCCATGATATAGGATTCGAAGGTCGCCACCGAAGCCGCCGAGGTAACCTCGGGCATTTGCTGCAATTCCCATTGCAGCCGGTCCATGGTGGAGAGGGTCGGGTAATCAAGGCAGGTGCCCGCCGGGGTGTCCACCATCACCACCATCGTATCCGCGCCAACGGCATAATGGCTGGCGATGTACGCATTATCCTTGTTGTACTGCGAGGATTGGCGCAATTCCGGCGCACCGGGCTGAAGATCGCCGATCTGCACGTGGCGGCCAACATAATAGCCCACCCCCGCGACCACCAAGCCGCCGAGAATGGCCACCGAGGCCCAGTTGCGATGCGTGAACAGGTCGAGGAACGACCAGAGCGGATTGCGCTTGCTGGTATAGTTTACGCCCGTACGCTGGCTGCGCTCAGCCGCCTTGGGGTTAACGCCAATATAAGAGAGCGTGATGGGGATAAGAATGAGGTTGGTGATGACCAGCAGCGCCACGCCGATGGTGGCGACGGTGGCAAGCTGCTCGATGGCGTTAATGCGGATGACCATGAGCACGGCGAACGAGGTGGCATCGCAGATGAGGGCCACGAAACCAGCCAGAAAAAGACGGCGGAACGTGTACCGGGCAGCCACCAGACGGTGCGTGCCACGGCCAATATCCTGCATCACGCCGTTCATTTTCTGCGCGCCATGGCTCATGCCAATGGCGAAGACAAGGAACGGCACCAGCACGGAATATGGGGTAAGGTCGAGATGCAGCAGCGTCAGGAAGCCCATCTGCCACACCACGGCGGTGAGCGATGCCGTAACCACCAGGGCCGTGGAGCGGACGCAGCGCGTGTACCAGAACAGCATCCCCGTGGTGATGACGATGGAGATGAGGAAGAAGGTGAGAACCTTGTTGATGGCGTTGATCATGTCGCCAACCACCATGGCGAAACCGATGATGTGCAGCGTGACGCCCTGCTGGGCGTATTTCTGGCGCAAATTATTGAAATCACGCGCAAGCTGGCCGTAATTCAGCGGTTTGCCATCCACTTTCAGCAGCAGCGGCGCGTAAACCATCGTGGATTTGTAGTCGAGCGCGACAAGCTGGCCGAGCAGGCCGGAATTCTGGATATGCGTGGCCACTTTCTGCAAAGCGGCAGGAGAGCCGTCATAATGCTGGCCAATAACGCGGCCGCCGGTAAGGCCATCAGGCGTCACCAGCGTCCAGGTGGTCTGCGGACTCCACAGCGACTGCATGAAGGGACGGTTGATGCCGGGCAACAAATAAACCTCGTCACTCAGATGCCGCAGCACATGCAGGTAATGCTTATCGAGGATCGTGCCCTTATTCGCCACAACGGCAATCTGCACCGCGTTGGATTGCGTCGAGAGATCGTCATAATGCTGCAGGTAGTTGACGATATAGGGCTGGTGGGTCGGGATCATATCCGAGTAATCGGCCGAGAGCCGTACCTTGGTCGCCTCATAACCCAGGAAGATCGTGGCGATGAGGCACAGGATCATGATGATCGGGCGGTTGTTGAACAAAATGCGCTCGACAAGGGAACCAGACCCCTTATCGAAATCATTCAGGTCCGCGATGACGGGTGCTGTATTCGGCTTATGCAACTTACCCAATTTCCTCTACTTGGCCGGACCTGCCTGGCCCGCTCTTGTTAACATGCACGGCACCGGCGCAAATGCCGGGCGCCGTGGAAAGCCCTGGCCTAATGGCCCATCTTCGTCATATCAGGAACGGCGAACACGCCAACGGTGGTGACGAGCAGAAAGCCCATCGGCCCTAGCGGCACCAGATTGTTGATGCCCATGACCGGATTGCGGCTGGCCAGCATGAAGCTGTTGCCATGGTCCTTGCTGATCCACAGCCCGCCGCCCGAATCTCCCGCCACCAGCAGGCCGCTGCCAGGCAGGGCGATGATGGTGTTGATATTGGATTGACCCGTGAAATTTACCGGGTTCCAGGTTTTGCCCTGGTCGGGGCTGAGGTACATCTCGCCCGCCACGCCATAGGCAAGAATGCCGCCTGCCCCCGTATCCATAATGCCAAAAAAAGTGGCATTGCCCGGCTGGGCGAGTTGCGGGAAGGTCTGGCCGCCATCGGTGGAGCGGAAGATCAGCCCTGTTTCCGAGGTAAGGTAGTAAGCCCCGCCGATAATCGCCGCGCCGTAGATATTCTGGCTCAAATCATCTTCAATGTGCATGGACCAGTCGGCCCAGCTCTTGCCGCCATCGGTGCTGTACTCGGCGAACCGGTAGGTGCCAAACGCGAAAATTTCGGTTTCACTGACCGGCAGCAGAGACAGCATCGGCTTGTCCGGCCCGTCTCCCGCGAGAATCTTGTCGCGCCTTGTGGCACGGTCGATGGCGGCGGCGGCCTGGGTCGCGGCGGGGGAGTTGGGCTTGGCCGCGGCCTCCAGAGCCTGCTGCTGCGCAACATAGGCCTGGGTCGCCTCGTTCATCAGCGTAATTTCCTGCAGCCCGTCCAACTGCAAAACCCAGGTCGCACCGGCATCCTCGGTTTTAAGCACAACCCCCAGCGCGCCCGTGGCCCAGCCCACCCGGGGCGAGGCAAAGGCAAGGCTGGTAATGGTGGCGCTCACCGGCACATTAGCCTGGGTCCAGTGCTGGCCGTTATCATCCGAATAGATGATGACGCCTTCCTCGCCACCCGCGAAGATGCGCTTGCCGGCGGCAGCACCGGCAACAAAATACATCTGGGTAAGGTTGCGCACCTTTATGGCCGGGTCCACCAGTTGCGGGTATGGCGCCACAGCAGCCCGGGCAGGGGCAACAAGCACAGCGCCGCAACCGGCGCCAAGCATCGACGAAAACAAGGCGCGGCGAGGTAACATTATCTTGTCGGTTTCCATCCAGGCACTTCATTCATCTAAACCCGGCCTGCTACGTCCCGTGATGATCTGTCAGCAGCCCGGATGTCGTGTTGGGCCTCTTCATGCCTGATGCCCGCGCTATTGACAACATCAGCCAGGGCCAAATCATGCATCATATTTCTTCAAAAATGCTTCCGGCACCGCGCGGGTCCGCCCGCCACAACGTCAGCGCCGCTGACATAGCCGCCCAACCACGGCCTCACGCGCCGCTCAACACCCCGCATTCGCGTGCTCCCGCCCTGGCAAGGGGCCGTGGCATGTGGCGCGCCACGGCGGTGCCCCATGGAAAACCCAGCAATCTATTGAAACACCCTGGCCAGCACCCTGCCCATGGCCATGGCCTGCCGGATGGCGCGACGGCAAAGCCCCCCTAAGCACTGCCAAAATCTTACCCCGGGTTAATCGCCAGGGCGATTTCCGTACCGGCCGATTGATCGCCCCGGCCCGTTGGGGCTGTAGTGGCGAGGAAACGCCCTGTGCCGGTGCCGCGCCGCCACAGCATGAAAACGCTGGGAAAGATACCGCGCCATGAGAATTCGCATCGAAAAGGGGCAATGTGTTGGCAATGCACGCTGCCATGCCGTTGCCAGCCATCTCTACCCCCTGGATGATAACGGCTATATCGCGACTGACGGGTTTGACGTGCCGCCTGGCGAGGAAGCCCTGGCCCGGCGCGGCGCCCGGGCCTGCCCTGAGCGCATCATTTTCGTCGAGGAAGGCGCCAAGGACTGAGCCGGGCCGGCTGCCACCTTAGAATTTATGGATAAATCCGCCAGAATTTATGGATAAATCCGCCGCAGGCATGGCGCTCCAGCGCGCAGCCTGCCGTGTACCTGCCTTAATACTTGTACCTGCCTTAATAAAGGACGCTAAACATGACCGATGAAGCCCCGCATATGCTGATCGAAGAGGATGGCCCCATCCTCATCGCCACGCTCAACCGGCCCGAGAAGTTGAACGCGTTAAGCCGCGAGACGATGGAAATTTTCGAGCAGGCCGTGCTCCGCTTCCGCGACTCGCCGGAATTCATGGTCATGCTCATCCGCGCCACGGGCCGCTATTTTTCCGCCGGGGCCGATCTGCGCCAGGGCGGCACCAAGCCGGTGGATTACACCAAGGGCTCGGCCATACGCGAGAACCACCGCCTCCAGCTCAACGGCATGCAGCGCATCTACGACGAGATGGAGCATATCGAGAAACCCTTCGTGGTGGCGCACCAGGGCACCTGCGTGGGCGGCGGGCTGGAGCTTTCGCTCTCCTGCGATTTCCGCATTGCCGCCGAGAGCGCCAAATACAGCTTCCCCGAGAGCAAATTCGGCTCCCTGCCCGCTTCCAACGGGGTCAGCCGCCTCACCCGCATCGTCGGCCCGCATTGGGCGCGCTATATGGTGATGGGCAATTTCGCCGTCGATTCCCGCAAGGCCGAGATCATGGGGCTGGTGCATGAAGTGTTCCCGGATGAGGGCTTCCAGGAGCGCGCGCTGGAATTCTGCCGCCACCTGACCAAGAATAACGGCGAGCAGATGGGCGTGGCCAAGCTGGCCATAGAGCTGTGCCACGAGGTGGGGCGCGAGCAGGCGCGGCACGTGGAGCGCATGGCCAATTCCACGCTGATGATGTCGCCGCATTTTGCCGAGCAGATGCGCAAGCACCTGACCACCGTGGGCGGTAAAAAGTAATGGCTGACGAGGAACGCGGCCAGCGCGGGCGCGACACATTCCGCGAGATTCTGGGCTTTCCAGCGCAGCCTCCCGCCACGCCGCTGACCCAGGCGGCGCAGGATTTCATCTTCTCCGAGGTCTGGAGCCGCCCGGGGCTGGACCGGCGCTCGCGCCGCTGGATTACACTGGCCTGCGTAACCGCCGCCGGGGCCCCCACCGCCATGCGCACTTACGCCAAGGCGGCTTTGGACAGCGGCGAGATCACCATGGCGGAATTGCGCGAATTCGTGCTGCAATTCGCCGTGTTCCAGGGCTTTCCCAAAGCCGTGGAGTTTGAGCTGATGCTGAACAGGCTTGAAGCCGAACTTAAAGCCTGACCCCGCTTTTACCCGCTGGCCGCATGCCCGCCGCACCCGTGGCGGGCATGCGCTTGCGCGCCTGCGGGCTGGGTGGCAGCCTTGCGGCAAAAGCCCTGCCCGGCACCCTTGCCGGATGGGTTTCTGTTGTTCTAATAAAACACATCTTGTTCTTGCACAATTATTCAGTTGGATGGGTAGAGGAAATGTTCGTACAATCCCGGCGCCACGCGCCATGCCGCCCCAGCATTTGAAGCGAGGCCGCTCATGACCGCCCTATCCTCTCTCATCGACCCGCAAGCCGAGGCTTTTCAGGCCAATGCGGCGCATAACCAGGCCCTGGCCGCCACGCTGCGCGAAACCATCGCCGCCAGCGCCTTGGGCGGCTCTGCCGCTGCCCGCGAGAAGCACACCGCGCGCGGCAAGCTGCTGCCGCGCGACCGCGTGCACCGGCTGCTGGACCCCGGCTCGCCCTTTCTGGAAATTGGCGCGCTGGCGGCCAATGGCATGTATAATAACGAGGCTCCGGGTGCCGGGATGATCTGCGGCATTGGCCGCGTCTTGGGCCGGGAATGCATGATTGTGGCGAACGACCCGACGGTGAAGGGCGGCGCCTATTACCCGATGACGGTGAAGAAGCATCTGCGCGCCCAGGAAATCGCGCAGGAGAACCGCCTGCCCTGCATTTACCTGGTGGATAGCGGCGGCGCCAATCTGCCGCACCAGGCGGAAGTCTTCCCCGACCGCGAGCATTTCGGGCGCATTTTCTTCAACCAGGCGCAAATGTCCGCCGCCGGTATCAGCCAGATTGCCTGCGTGATGGGGAGCTGCACGGCGGGCGGCGCCTATGTGCCAGCCATGTCGGATGAATCCGTCATTGTCCGCAACCAGGGCACCATCTTCCTGGCCGGTCCGCCTTTGGTGAAGGCCGCCACGGGCGAGGTGATTTCCGCCGAGGAGCTGGGCGGGGCCGAGACGCATGGGCGCAAATCCGGCGTGGTGGACCATGTGGCCGAGAATGACGAGCACGCGCTGCTGATCGTGCGCGAGATTGTGGCCGGGCTGAACACGGTGAAGAAGCCGGATATTGATATTACCGCGCCGCGCCCGCCAAAATACGATGCAAGCGAGCTTTACGGTATCGTGCCGAATGACGTGCGCGCGCCTTACGATGTGCACGAGGTCATCGCGCGCATTGTGGATGGCTCGGAGTTTCAGGAATTCAAACGGCTTTACGGCACCACGCTGGTATGCGGCTTCGCGCGCATCTGGGGTATGCCGGTTGCCATTCTCGCCAATAACGGCGTGCTGTTTTCCGAATCCGCGCTGAAGGGCGCGCATTTCATCGAGCTGGCCTGCCAGCGCCGCATTCCGCTGCTGTTTCTGCAGAACATCTCTGGCTTCATGGTCGGCGGCAAGTACGAGGCCGAGGGCATTGCCAAGAACGGCGCCAAACTCGTTACGGCGGTGGCCACGGCAACCGTGCCGAAAGTCACCGTGCTCATCGGCGGCAGTTTTGGTGCGGGCAATTACGGCATGTGCGGCCGCGCCTACCAGCCGCGCTTCCTGTTCACCTGGCCCAATGCACGCATTTCCGTGATGGGCGGGGAGCAGGCGGCATCTGTGCTGGCCACGGTGCACCGCGATGCGGCCAAATGGACGCCGGAAGAGGCCGAAGCCTTCAAGGCGCCGGTGCGGAAAAAATACGAAGATGAGGGCAACCCGTATTACGCCACGGCACGGCTATGGGATGACGGGATTATCGACCCGGCGCAGACGCGCGATGTGCTGGGCCTCGCCTTTTCCGCCGCGTTGAACGCGCCGATACCGGAAACGCCGCATTTCGGCTTGTTCAGGATGTAATTGCCATGATGTCCTCTCTTCTCATCGCCAATCGCGGCGAAATCGCGCGCCGGATCATCCGCACCGCCAGCCGCCTGGGGATCCGCACCATCGCGGTTTATTCCGAGGCCGATGCCAATATGCCCTTCGTCCGCGAGGCGGATGAAGCCATGTGCATCGGCTCGGCCGCCGCGCGCGAAAGCTACCTGGTGCAAGCCAAAATTCTCGATGCGGCGAAAGCCACAGGGGCCGGGGCCATTCATCCTGGTTACGGGTTTCTCTCGGAAAACGCTGAATTTGCCGAAGCCGTGCAGGCGGCGGGTCTGCTCTGGGTGGGCGCGCCGCCTGCCTCCATCCGCGCCATGGGGCAAAAGGACGCGGCCAAGCAGCTTATGCTGAAAGCCGGTGTGCCGGTAACGCCGGGCTATATGGGCGAAAACCAGCAGCCGGAGCATCTGCACGCCGAGGCCGATAAAATCGGCTACCCCGTGCTGATAAAAGCCGTGGCGGGCGGCGGCGGCAAAGGTATGCGCCGCGTGGAGGCCAGCGGCGAGTTCCTCGACGCCTTGGCAAGCTGCCAGCGTGAGGCGCAGGCCTCGTTCGGCAATGCGCATGTGCTCATCGAGAAATACGTCACCGGCCCGCGCCATATCGAGGTGCAGGTGTTCGGCGATCTGCACGGCAATGTGGTGCATCTGTTCGAGCGCGATTGCTCGCTGCAGCGCCGCCACCAGAAAGTGATTGAGGAAGCCCCCGCGCCGGGCATGGATGAGGCAACGCGCGAAGCCCTGTGCGCCGTGGCGGTGAAGGCCGCGCAGGCCATAAACTATGCAGGTGCGGGCACCATCGAATTCATTGCCGATGCGTCGGAAGGGCTGCGGGCGGACCGCATCTGGTTCATGGAAATGAACACACGCCTGCAG
>JAJZFB010000031.1:81666-108291 GCA_021805545.1 Pseudomonadota bacterium
ATGTCGGGGCGGGCACGGTGGAGTTCATCGCCAACCAGGACGGCTCGTTCTACTTCATGGAGATGAACACCCGCCTGCAGGTCGAGCATCCGGTCACGGAGATGATCACCGGTCTCGATCTGGTCGAGTGGCAGTTGCGCGTGGCCAGCGGCGAAAAACTGCCCAGGCGCCAGGACGAGCTTGCCATAAATGGCTGGGCCATGGAGGCGCGGCTTTACGCCGAGAACCCCGCAACCGGCTTCCTGCCCTCCATTGGGAATTTGGACCGGTTGCGCTTCCCCCACGGCATCCGCGTGGATAGCGGCGTGGAGGAAGGCGGCGAGGTCACACCCTTCTACGACCCGATGATCGCCAAGCTCATCACCCACGCCCCCACGCGCAAGGGGGCTGCGGCAAAGCTGGAGCAGGCCTGCGCCGCGCTGGAAATCTGGCCGGTGAAGACCAATGCCGGCTTCCTCAACCGCACGGCGGCGGACCCGGATTTTCTGGCCGCCAATATCGACACGGGCTTCATCGCCCGGCATCAGGAGCGGCTGGTGGCGGGTGCCGAGCCTTCAGCCCCTGTGCTGCAAGCCGCCGCACGCGCGCTGCTGCCCGCCCATAGCGCGGACCCGTGGCAGGCACTCACCGGCCTGCGCATTGCCGCGGCCCCCGATATGCGCGTGGCCGTGGACATTGCCGGTGCCACCCATCTGGTAACGCTGAACCAGCCCGCCCCCGCCTACACCACCGCGCGCGCAGGCGATGAGGACGTGCTGTTCTGCCAGGGCGAGGCCTGGAGCTTTGGCCTGGCGCGGGCCGACCACGCGGCGGGGGGCGCTGCGGCCTCGGATGGCGCCATTCTCTCCCCCATGCCGGGGCGCATCATCGCCGTGCACGCGGCAGAGGGCGACCGCGTGGCCAAGGGCCAGAAGCTGCTGGTGCTGGAAGCGATGAAAATGGAGCAACAACTCCTAGATCGGAACGCGCCGTTCGATGGCGTGGTGAAGAGTTTCGCCGCCATGCTGGATGCACAAATCGCCGAGGGCGTGCTACTCGCCCTCATCGAAAAGGAGGCCTAAATGGCAGGGAAGTTTTTTGACCAATGGCAAATCGGCGAGCGGATCGAGCATGAGATCCGCCGCACCGTGACGGAGACCGATAACCTCCTGTTCTCGGCGATGACCTATAACCCGCAGCCGTTGCATATAGATGCCGAGTTCGCCAGGCAGAGCGAATTCGGGCAGATCCTCGTCAACGGCACCTTCACCTTCGCGCTCATGGCCGGGCTTTCCGTGGGCGACACCACCTTGGGCACGCTCGTCGCCAATCTGGGCTACGACAAGCTGGTGATGCCCAAGCCCGTGTTTATTGGCGACACGCTGCGCGCCACCACCGAGATTGTGGAGTTGAAGGACTCGAAGTCGCGCCCGCAAGCCGGAATCGTCACCTTCAAGCACGAAATGCTGAACCAGCGTAACGAGGTGGTCTGCCAATGCCTGCGCATGGCGCTGGTGAAGAGGAAAGGCGCATGAGGCTCCGCTCGCTTCTGTTCGTGCCCGGCGACCGCCCGGAGCGTTTCGGCAAAGCCGCCGCCTCGGGCGCCGATGCGCTGATCCTCGACCTTGAGGACTCCGTCTCCGCTGCCAACAAAACCAAGGCGCGCGAGGCCATTGCCGCCTATCTGGACCAGCCGGACCGCCCCGTGCCGCTGTTTGTGCGCATCAACCCGCTGGATTCCGCCTTCACGGCGGACGACCTGGCCGCCGTGGCCGGGCACAAGCCCGATGGCATCATGCTGCCCAAGGCCGAGGGCGGGGCTTCGGTTGTGGAGCTGGATAAGCGCCTTACCGCGCTCGGCAACAGCAACGCCCTCATCTTTCCCCTGGCCACGGAAACCGCCGCCGCCATTTTCGCCATCGGCACGTTTGGCGGCACGCCGCGCCTGTGCGCGCTAAGCTGGGGGGCAGAAGACCTGCCCGCCGCCATTGGCGCCGCCACGGCGCGCGAGGCGGATGGCAGCTTCACCCCGCCTTACGAGCTGGCCCGCTCGCTCACTCTGTTCGGCGCCCATGCGGCCTCGGTTTCGGCCATCGAGACCGTGTTCCCCGACATCAAGAACACCGATGGCCTGGCCGCCTACGCCGCGCGCGGCCGGCGCGACGGGTTTACGGGCATGATGGCCATCCACCCGGCGCAAATCCCCATCATCAACACCGCCTTCACCCCCACCGAGGATGAGCTGGCCCATGCCCGCAAAATCATCGCGGCCTTCGCGGCGGCGCCGGAGGCCGGGGTGCTGCAAATTGACGGCAAAATGGTCGATGCCCCGCATCTGAAGCAGGCACGGCGGATTCTGGCGCTGGCAGGGGCATAAAGCGCCCCTTTGCCCGGCGTAAGGCCACGCCGGGCAGCGCCAATTTTTTGCCACACCGCTCTGCATACAGGGGGCCCTGCCGGTGTGATATGGTGGCATGTATGGCCGCCTGTATGGTTGCTTGCAGCAAATATCTGCGTAAGGATGTTTGGTGCAAGGTGCTTTTATTATTACCCGGCGGGCCACGGGAGCGGCTTCTAGTGTCCCGGTTCTGAAATTCGCGATATTTCATATCGCGAATTTCAGAACCATCACACTGGCGGCATTCGCGCGCCATCACCTGCCCCCGCCTCTTGCCTATGCACGGCCGATCCTTCACGGGTAAAACACTTTATCGTTCTCCTGATCCGCATCCGGCGGTATTGCTCGCCGCAGGATTCGAGGGGAGCAACAAGCATGGAAGCGCAATTAGCGGCGGTAGATGGCGCGTTGAGGCCGGTGACGCCCGGCGAAATTGCCCATTATCAAAAATTCGGCTGGGTAAAGCTGGAGAAATTCATACCCATTAACATGGTCAACGCCTTGCTCGCGATGGCCAAGGATAAAATGGGCGAGCGCGGCGACCGGAATCTGCCGCCCGAAGCCTTTTCCTATTTCAACCCGCTGACCTTGCGCGGGTTGAACGATCCTTTGCTCCGGCCAATCATCGATCATTGCGGACGCAGCGCGCGGGCGCTGATGGCGCGCCGGGCACCCGCCGGCATTCGTTATTTCACCGATTTCTTCGCGGTCAAGCAGCCCACGAAGCAAAAGCGGGAAGGAAGCGGCGGCGCCGGCGATTCAGACTGGCACCAGGATTTCGCCTCTGCCGGCTCGGACCGCTCGGGCGGCATGGTATTCTGGGCCGCGCTTACCGGCATGGAGCCTGAAAAAGGGACGATGGCCTTCCTGAACGGCTCGCACCGGTACGGGGTAATGGGCCACCACGCAACCTATGGGAAAGGCAATCTCATCACTCAATACCCGGAGTTGCTTGATGAATGCGCCAACACCGGCAATCTGGCCTATGCGGCGGGCGATGTAACCGTGCATTCGAACATGACGGTCCATTCAGCCGGGCCAAACCTTACCGATGATCCGCGCTGGACATACATCGTTATCGTCAATCCAGCGGATGCCTGCTACACGGGCGGGGCGGCGGATGCATTCGAGCCCGGCGGGCTGGTGCTCCACAAAGAGTTCGAGGACGGCCGTTTTCCTGTCATCGCTTAACCCTGAAACGGCGTTGCGGCGCCAGCGCGCAACATGAAAAACAACGTCCATGAGCATGGGGAAATGAAATGACCGGAATAGAGCAACTGGCCGCGATCGAAGCGATCAAACAGGTAAAAGCCCGCTACTGGCGCGGCGTCGATCTGTGCGACGGCGGCCTTGTCCGCTCGGTCCTGGCCGAGGATTGCGAGCTTGACTATCATGGTTGTTGTACCGATCCGCGCACGGGCATCGATCATTTGCCCGCCATGAACGTCACGCTGCGTGGCCGCGACAATTGGATATCGGACGGCATGGCGCGCTTTGGGATTGTCAGCGTTCATCAGGGTCATCAAGCAGACATCGAGATCACCGGCGCCAACACAGCCAAGGGCATCTGGGCTTTTACGGATCGTATGTTCTTTCCCGCCGGCGGCACGTTCTCGCGGCTGACCGGCTATGGCTTTTACCATGAAACCTATGTCCGGGTGGACGGTGCCTGGCTGCTCAAATCGACGCGCATCACCCGCCTGCGGGTGGACGTGGAATAATACCAACGGTCATGCTCAATGACCGTTGGTATCGCGCGTGGGGCTGGCGGGGCGGCCACGCGCCAGGCATAAGCCTTATACCAACGGTCATTGAGCATGACCGTTGGTATCAGCTGGATCACACCGGACAACGGCAGAGAAAATGGCAGCTTTGCCTGTATTACACCGAAACCGCTGACGCATATGCCGCGCATTCATTAACTTCCATGAACGCAATGAAAATTGCCGCTCACCCCCGGCCCAAACGCCTGCAAACATCAACGATGCACATGGATGAAATGCCGATCAAGCTGGCCTTGCAACTCGCCCATAATCCGTTCGAGCACCGCCCGGTCACTGGCCGGAAGGCGGCTCACCGCCTGAACGAAATGTGACTCCCCGGGAAGCACAGAATGGATGCCATCCACCACCGCGGCACCGGCCGGCGTAAGGTCTAGCCTGAAGGCGCGGCGATCGCCCGGCGCCGGCAGCTTGATCAGCATGCCCCGTGCAGCCAGCTTGGCGATGCGGTCCGTCAGAGCGCCGTTAGACACCTGCAATGTCTTCGCCAAATCGGTCGCCCGCAATTGCTGCAGACGCTCGATCCGCAAAGCCCCCATCAAATTGAATTCGGCAAGACTAAGGCCGAATTTCCGGCATATACGGTCCAAATCGATGGCCAGCATATGGCCAACATTTAACGTGTGCCAGAGAGCCGGAAAATAGCCGGTTTCCTGGCCGAGCGCGGCGTAGAATACCTGCGCGGCAGCGACTTCCGCCAGCGGACGCTTATCCGGTTTCACAGCTTCCATCATCGATCAATCCGCCCTACCGCCGCTCCCGCGTTGCCGAAAACGTCACGTCCGGGAAATTCTCCTTCATCCGGTTCAGCTCCCACGCATTGCGCACCATATACACCGGCGCGCCCTCGCGGTCCTCGCTCATCGCACTCTTGTTCACATCGATAAAGAATTTCAGCCGCGCCGTATCTTCCGAGAAAATCCAGCGCGCCGTGTCGAAGGGCGCGGATTCGAACGCGATAGGCACATTGTATTCCTGCTCGATGCGGCTTTGCAGCACATCGAGCTGCAACATGCCCACCACACCGATAATCCAGTCCGAGCCATTGATCGGGCGGAATACCTGGGTCACGCCTTCCTCGGCCAAATCCTCCAGCGCCTTCTTCAACTGCTTGGCCTTCATCGGGTCCGCCAGGCGGATGCGGCGGAGGATTTCCGGGGCAAAATCCGGGATGCCGGTAAAGCGCAGCTTCTCACCTTCCGTCAGCGTATCGCCCACCCGCAGCGTGCCGTGGTTGGGAATGCCGATAATATCGCCAGGATAGGCCTCCTCAGCCAGCGAGCGGTCCTGCGCGAAGAAGAAGATCGGCGCCTGAATGGCCATGGGCTTGCCGGTGCGTGAATGAATCAACTTCATCCCGCGCGTGAACTTGCCGGAGCAGATGCGGGTAAAGGCAATACGGTCGCGGTGCTGCGGGTCCATATTGGCCTGCACCTTGAACACAAAGCCGGTGACCGGGGCTTCGTCCGGCGCCACGCTGCGCGTATCCGCCGCGCGCGGCTGCGGCGGCGGCGCGTTGGTCACCAGCCCTTCCAGCAATTCGCGCACGGAATAATCCTTCAGCGCCGAACCGAAATAAACCGGGGTGAGATGCCCTTCCTCGTAAGATTGCTGGTCGAAAGCCGGGAAGGCGGCGCGGATCAGCTCCACATCTTCATCCAACTGCGCCTGCTGCTCCGCGGGAATGGTAAATTTCTGTTCCCCCGCCTCCTCGCCCGGCTTTTTAGCGGAAACCAGCTTATCATTCCGCAAATCGAAGCAGCCCTTGAACAGCCCGCCCATGCCGATGGGCCAGACCATGGGGCAAATATCCAGCGCCAGCGTGTCGGCAATCTCGTCCAGCAGCTCGAACGGGTTCTGCCCCTCGCGGTCCACCTTGTTGATGAAGGTGGTGATGGGAATGTTACGCAGGCGGCAGACCTCGAACAGCTTTTTGGTCTGCAGCTCTATGCCCTTGGCCGCGTCAATCACCATCACCGCCGAGTCCACGGCGGTAAGGGTGCGGTACGTGTCTTCTGAAAAGTCTTCGTGGCCCGGCGTGTCCAGCAGGTTGAACACCGCGCCGCCGAATTCGAAGGTCATGACCGAGGAGGTAACCGAGATGCCGCGCTGGCGCTCGATCTTCATCCAGTCCGAACGCGTCTGGCGCCGGTCCTGCCGCGCCTTCACCATGCCCGCCTCGCGAATGGCGCCGCCAAACAGCAGCAGCTTCTCGGTAAGTGTGGTTTTACCGGCGTCCGGGTGCGAGATAATGGCGAACGTACGCCGCGGCGGAATGCCGGTTGCAGCGCCGGCGGTGGTCAAAGGCTGGTCCATCGCGGCGCGATAGCAGGATTTTTGCCCCAAACCAACCAGGGCGAGGCAGATCCCAGGCTAAACCACCAGCTCTCCGTGCCACACCACCGGCGGCGCCGCGAAGCAATGCGCCACATTCCCGCGCCATTCCTGGAATTCCGGCGCGGCGCGGAACAGTTCCATATGGTGCGCAACACTCTCCCACTGCACATGCAACACGAATTTAAGCGGGTTCTCCACCGCCCGCATCAAATGCAGCCCATGGCATCCGGCCGAGCGCAGGAAGGCCGCCTTGCTTTTCTCCACCCCGGCGATGAATTCGCGCTCCATCCCCGGTTTCACTTCAATTTCGGCAAATTCCGTAACCACCTCAGCTCTCCCCGCCCGTCATTATGGCGCGCTGCTCGCCCAAACCCTGCACGCCCATGCGCACCTCCTGCCCAGAGCGCAAATAAACTGGCTCGGGCTTCATGCCCATGCCCACCCCGGCGGGTGTGCCGGTGGCGATAATATCACCAGGGTGCAGCGTGATGAACTGGCTGACATAAGCCACCAGGAATTTCACGCCGAAAATCATGTTCGCGGTGGTGCCATCCTGCCGCCGCGTACCATCAATCTCTGTCCACAGGCGCAAATTCTGCGGGTCCGGCACTTCGTCCTTGGTTACCAGATACGGCCCCACCGGCCCAAAATTGTCGCAGCCCTTGCCCTTGGTCCATTGCCCGCCGCGCTCGGTCTGGTAGCTGCGTTCGGACACGTCATTCACCACGCAATAACCGGCAATGTGCGCCATCACCTGGTCTTCGGTAATGCGCTGCGCCCTGGTGCCAATCACCACGCCCAGCTCCACCTCCCAATCGGTCTTCTTAGCTCCGGGCGGAATGGGAATATCGTCGTACGGCCCGCAAAAAGCGGAGAGGGATTTGAGAAAGATGATCGGCTCCCGCGGGATTTTGCCGCCGGTCTCAGCCGCATGGTCGGCATAGTTAAGGCCAATGCAGATGAAGTTGAGCGGACGCGGAATGCACGGGCCAATGCGCCGCGCGGCTTTCAGCAGCGGCAGCTTTCCGGGCTCAAGCGCCTGCAACTGGCTCAGCCAGCCGGGGCTTAAAGGCTCCCCATTTACATGGGCCAGCGCATCATCCAACGTGCGCACCTGCCCCTGCGCGTCCAGCACGCCCCATTTTTCCGTCCCACTCTCACCGTATCGTAACAATTTCATCACTTACTCCTTCCCCCAGCACAAGGCTGGGTGGCGCCTTTGGGTCGTGTCAAAGCAAGTTTTTCATATTACCGGTAGAGCAAGCTGGATGGAAAGGACACCCCAAATGCCCATGTTTGCCGTGCACGCCATCGACCGCCCAGGCGCCCTGCAGACCCGCCTCGACCATTACGCCGCGCATCGCGCCTTTGTGGAGGACCAGGAGACCCAGGGTATCCGCGTCATTCTTTCAGGTCCGCTGCAATGCGATAATGGCGAGGTTATGACCGGCTCGCTGCTGATCCTCGAAGCCTGCGGCCGCGCGGTCATCGAGGCTTTCGTGGCGCAAGACCCGTTCACCCGCGCCGGCGTGTGGGGCGAAGTGAAGATCACCCGCTTCCACCCGCGCAAGGGCCACGTCCAGCCCCCGCCGCAAAAAGCCGACCAGCCCTAAAAAACACCCGCATGGCGGGTAATAGACGAAAAAAAGGCCGGTCATTCAGACCGGCCCGAGCACCTCTTTGGATGCCTGTTTTAGCTCCCTAAACTTGGCGGCTGACATTATATTTTAGGCCAAACCATCGCCCGCTTGTTCATGCCACTGTTAAGATGATGGCCAAAAAAAGGCGGTATGACAAGTGCTCACATGAGATTTTATGCAGGCTTCTGCCATCTTTTGGCATTTTTTTTCATGTCAGGTTTCAAAAAACAGTCTTTTCAATGCGTTCGTAACTTCTCGAATCTCCATGGCCGCCGCGGAAGAGGGGCCTGTTTCGGTTACACCCAGCCCATCGGCAAAGGCATTGGCATATCCGGCCCGATTCGCGAGCGCAGCGGGCAGCAGCAGCAGCCCGCGCGCGGCAATTTCCGCCTCCAGCCGTTTGCGCAGGCGCGAGGCCGCGGGCGCACGGTTAAACAGCAGCGCGGTGCGGCGTTTTTCCTCGGCGGCCAGTTTAAGCGTGGCTTCCGCGGCCCATAAATCGGGCGGGGCGGGGTTCAGCGGCACCAGCACCAAATCGGCGCCACGTATGGCGCGGCGTGCATCGCTATCAATCACCGGTGGCGTGTCGATCAGCACATAATCATGGGCTTTTTTCAGCCGTTCCACCTCGGCGGCCAGGCGCCAGCCAGAAATGCTGGTCACCGGCACATCCAGCGCCGCCTTGGGCGCGCTGGCGCGTAACTTGCCCCAAATGGTCAGGCTGGCTTGCGGGTCTATGTCCAGCAGAGACACGCTGGCCGCTTCAGCCAATGCCACGCCAAGCTGCGCGGCCAGCATGGTCTTGCCTGCGCCGCCTTTTTGCTGTGCAACCGCGATGACGATCCCCATTGGCTGAGTCCTTACCCTACCGCACCGCAACATCCATGGCACATTCAGCACAAACGCCCAATGTTTTTATGAACATTCTGCTCACCCCGGCGGAAATGGCCCGGGCGGATGCGCTGGCCGGTAATGTGGAGGCGCTGATGGAAGCCGCCGGGCGCGCCGTGGCACGGGCCATGATGCGCCGCTACCGCCCGTGCCGCACGCTGGTGCTGGCCGGCCCGGGCAATAATGGCGGCGATGGCCTGGTGGCAGCGCGTTATTTGGCCGGGGCTGGCTGGCCGGTGCAAATACGCCGCCTGGCCGAGGCCAGGCTGGCGGATGTGCAACATGCCCAACTGGTGGTCGATTCGCTGTTCGGCGCCGGACTCTCGCGCGATGTTACCGGCCACGCGGCGGCGCTGCTCGCCGCCGCCAAACGCATTGTGGCGGTGGACGTGCCCTCGGGCCTGGATGGCGGCACGGGGCAAGTGCGCGGCTTTACGCCGCAGGCGGAGCTTACCATCACCTTTTTCCGTAAAAAACCCGGGCACCTGCTCTACCCTGGCCGCGCACTATGCGGCGAGCTGGTACTCTGTCCCATCGGCATGCCCGAGGCCGTTCTGGGTGCAATAAACCCCCAAACCTGGGAAAATACCCCCGCCCTGTTCAGCCTGCCACGCCGCACCGCCACGGGGCATAAATACAGCGCGGGCGATGTAACCGTGCTGGCGGGCAATCTGCCCGGCGCCGCGCGCCTGGCCTGCGCCGCCGCGCGCCGGGCTGGGGCGGGCATGGTCACGCTGGCCGCGCAAACCCCTATGGTGCTGCCCGAGGCAGGGCTGATTCTGCGCTCTGCGCCGCTGGAAACGCTGCTGCAAGACGAGCGCCGCCAAACCTGGGTAGCTGGGCCAGGCCTGGGTGTGGATGAAGCAGGCACCGCCCTGGCCACACTGCTGGCGGCGGGCGGGCGCAAGATTGTGGCGGATGCCGACGCCCTGACCGCCTGCGCCGGTGCCCCGGCGCGGCTGCGCGGCGTTTCCGTCATCACCCCGCATGTAGGGGAATTCACCCGCGTTTTCGGCCCCATCGGCACGGACAAGCTCGCCGCCGCGCGCCGCGCCGCCGCGCAATGCGGTGCCGTGGTGGTGCTTAAAGGGCCCGACAGCATCATCGCGGCACCCGATGGCCGCGCCGCCATCAACAGCAACGCCCCGCCACATCTGGCCACGGGCGGCACGGGCGATGTGCTGGCCGGGCTTATCGCAGCACTTCTGGCGCAGGGCATGGACCCGTTCGCCGCCGCCTGCGCCGGGGCTTGGCTGCATGGCGCAGCCGGGCAAAAGGCCGGGCCAGGACTGCTGGCGGAAGATCTTCCACCGCTTCTGCCACACTTAATGGCACAACTTCCTTAATTTTACCCCGCCCGCTGCAGGGTGGGCGCGGTAATAGGGCCTGCTGGAACCCTATAATCCGTCAACAGCCTTCCCTCGGCTGGCGTGCGGCAGCAGAATATCTCCGTCTCATACCGCGCCCGGCTGGGCGTATAGGCGGCTTTTGGCTTTTGAGCGAGGCGCTAGAGCCGGATGATTTTAGACCGGATCACATTGTGATCCGAGCATTTTCCGATCAATCGGAACTCTAAACGCGCCCGGCAGACGGCCTGAAGCCACTTACCAGCCCAGCCCCTGCAGAATCGCCACCGGGCTCACCCCGTGCGCCCGCGCCTCTGCCACCGCGTTTTCCGGGTGCAGCGCATGAATGCCCGAGAGCACCCAGCAGCTATCAATCCCCGCCGCCTTGGCGCCTTCAATATCGGTCCGCAGCGAATCCCCCACCGCCAGCGTGCGCTCCCGCACCGTGCCCAGCAATGCCAGTGTCGGCCCATAAATCGCCGCATCGGGCTTGCCGCGCTGAATCACATGCCCGCCCTCGCCCTTGTACAGCTCAGCCAGATACCCCGCGCAGATAATCCTCTGCCCGCCTTTCATCACTTCCAAATCGGGGTTGGCGCACACCATCGGCAGATGCCGCTTCAGCCCGGCCTCCAGCACAGGCCGGTAAAGCTCCGGCTCATGCGGCCCCAGCACATCATCCGGCCCGGTATTCAGAATAAAATCGGCCAGCTCCGGCTCATCCACCACCTCGTAGGGCAGCGTATCGTAAACATCCCGGTCGCGCGGCGGCCCCAAATGGTAAAGGCGCGGCCCTAACGCCGCAAACTCATCCGTACGGTCGCGCAACCCCAGAAACACCGCCTCGCCGCTGGACATAATGCCCGCGTACAAATCCTTCGTCACACCCATGCCCGCCAGCATGGCCACAATCCCCGCCGGCCGGCGCGGCGCGTTGGAGAGGAACACAACCCGCTTACGCGCTGCCCGCAGCTCCTCCAGGCACGCCAGCACGCCGGGAAAAGCCGCAAACCCGTCATGCACCACGCCCCACAAATCGACGATAAACCCGTCGTACCGCGCCGCCAGCGCGGCAAACCCGCTCATGCCCCTGCCCCCACCGCCTCGGCCACACTGGCAAACCCGCGCGCGCGCAACAGCGCCGCCAGCCCCGCCTTCAACCGCGGCAACAAAAACGGGCCTTGATACGCGAAGGCGGAATAAAGCTGCACCAGCGATGCCCCGGCCAGAATCTTCGCCAGCGCCTGCTCTGCCGTGGCCACGCCGCCCGCGCCAATAAACATCAGCCTGCCGCCCGCCAGCTTGTAGGCCTTCGCCAGCATCAATGTGGAAGGCGCGAACAACGGCGCGCCAGAAAGCCCGCCCGCCTCGCCTTGCAGCGGGCTGCGCAAACCCGCCGGCCGGGCAATGGTGGTGTTGGACACAATCAGCCCCTTCACCCCATGCTTCAGCGCCACCCCAACCACCGCCTCCAGCCCCTCGTCAGGCAAATCCGGTGCAATTTTCACAAACACAGGCCGCGGTGTGACAATGCCGGAGAGAATCGCCGCCAGCCGCTCTTCCGACTGTAAATCGCGCAGCCCCGGGGTATTGGGCGAAGAGATATTTATGGTGATGTAATCGGCATAAGGCGTCACCGCATTTACCAGCGCCGGATAATCCCGCTCCGGTTCGGCACCTTGCTTGTTGATGCCGACATTCGCCCCCAGCACAACCGCCTGCCGGTCCACCCGGCGCAGATTGGCCAGATACGCATCCAGCCCGGCATTATTAAACCCCATGCGGTTAATCACCGCATTATCCTCAGCCAGCCGGAACAAGCGCGGGCGCGGATTCCCCGGCTGCGGGCGCGGCGTCACCGTACCCGCCTCCACAAAGCCAAACCCCAGCCGCCCCAGCGCATCCACCGCCACGGCATTCTTATCAAACCCCGCTGCCAGCCCAATCGGGTTAGGCAAATGCCGCCCGAATGCCGCCACAGCCAAAATCGGGTCATCCGGCGTGGAATCCCGCCCCACCAGCCCCAGCCGCAGGGCGCGCAGCGCCAGATTATGCGCGGTCTCCGGGTCCAGCCGCCGCAGGGCCGGCATCAGCCAGGCGGGCGCAAACATCATTTCACGAAAACCAGAATTTCCGTACCCGTCCCGCTCGTTCCCGCCGTTAGCGCCACATGGCCCGGCTGCACACCATCGCCCGCAATCGCTTGCGCCACCTCGGCAGCCAGCGGCGCCAGCGCGTTCAGGCGTCCGGCCTGCTCGCCCGGCGTGCCCCTGGCATCGGTCACGGCCCGCACCTCAAACGCGGCACCCGGCTTAATCGCCAGCGCCTCCGCCACGGCTGTCTTCAGCGGCGCGGCAAAATCCTGGGTGCCGGGCTGTATGCTCACCAGCGCAATCCGCCCGTCAAACGCCTTGGTTGCATTCATGCTCTGCATATCCGGCGGCACCGGGCTTGGCGCAAAAGTCTGGCGCCCAGGCAAAGAGCAGGCGGAAAGCACAAACACGGAAAGGAGAATAAACCAGCGCATGGCACAGCTTTAGCCACACCACGCATACACGGCAACCGGGCTGGCTCTGCCACCCGCGTGCCTTAACCCAGCCATCCCTGCACCGCCGCGTAACCGTCACTTGTCAGCCGCACCCACGCCCCGTACGTTGCCCGCGCAACAATAGGAGAAGCGCAATGGCAATCACACGGCAAGTCATCACGTCACTTCAGCGTGACGGCACAGACGCTCTCGGCACCAAAACCCTCGCCATCAAAATCGCCGACGAAAACATCGTCTCCGGCTCACTCCTCACGGTCGAGAGCAACCATTTCGCCGTCGTCAAATCCCGCGGCGCCGTGTTGAATGTTTACGAAACCGGCCAATATGCCCTTACCACGCCAGATAAACCGATCATCGGCTCCATCGTGCAAGGCTTCTTCGGCGGCGCCAGCCCCTGGGTGTACGAAATCATCTACATCAACCGCAGCAAACTTCTGGTCCGCAACGCCGGCATCGCCACCAGCGCCGAGATGGCGGAAATGGCCTACCAGGTGGATTACTACATCCATGTGGACAGCAAGGAAGCCGCCCTCGACCTCATCACGCACCTGCCCTTCAACGGCGCGCTCATCGACACCAAGGAAGTCGCCGATTACGCTGGCCCGGCCATTGAACAAGCCATAAACCAGGTGGTGCAGGTCACCAAAATGGAAGAGATCAACGAGCATATCAACGAAATTCGCGAAGCGGTGAAGGGCCATCTCGCCGATTTCCTGCGCGTTTACGGCATCATGCTGAACGACCTGAAAGTCCTCATCATGCCCAAGGATGAACGCATGCGTGAGCTACTCTCGCTGCAGGCCATAGGCCTCACCCCCATCGAAGCCGTGCGCTACTACCTCGCCCTCCGCATGGCGGAAAAAGGCCTCGTCTCCGCCCCCAACGCCGCCGCTGGCGTGCCCTTCCAAATCGGCGGTCAGCCCACGGGCTTCTACCAGCTTGGCGATGCAGCCGGGATCGCCAGATAATGCCGGCCAATTTCTACGATCTCGGCCCCATCAGCCAGATCGCCGTCAACCTCTTCTATGGCTGGGGCTATAATTTCTACCGTAAGGAAAACCAGCTTCGCGCGGATGACCAGCTCATCCGCGCCCAGGTTGGCGCCCTGCTGCAGCAATGCCGCGCCATGGTGGACACCGCCGAAAGCGCTTACCGCCGCGCCTTCATCCCCCCGCCCAGCCGTGCCCAGCCCCGTCCAGACCCGCAAGCCGTGGCCAACGCACAGGCGCTGGAACAACTCTCCCGCGAAATCGGCGCGCTGAGCGGGCAAACCACCGCCCTGCCCGTGCCCGAAAACGACCGCATGACCCAGCGCTACCGCAACGAAGCAGATACGCTGGCAAAACTGCGCGAAACCGACGAGCTTCTCGCCGGGCAAGCCGAACTCCTGCGCCAGATGCTCACCAGCCACGACGCTCCCTGGATTTTGGAGAACCGCCTCGCCATAGAAGAGGGGCTGGCCGCCATCAGCTCGACGCTTCGTACCCGCGCCGCCGTTCTGCTGGCCTGAAAACCCTTCAAGGCTGGACAAGCCAGCCGCGAAGCTGCCAGGACAGGCCGCAACAACACGCGAAGGAGCAAGGCGATGAAGACAATCCTGATCACTGGCGCCACGGCGGGCTTCGGCGCCGCCTTCGCCCGCCGCTTCATCCGTGACGGCCACCGCGTCATCGCCACAGGCCGCCGCGTGGAGCGCCTGCAGGGCCTCGCCGCCGAGCTGGGCGAAAACCTCCTGCCTTTGGCGCTGGACGTTACCGACAAACAAGCCATCGCCGCCTTCCCCGCCGCGCTGCCCGAGGGCTGGACGCAAATCGACGTACTGGTGAACAATGCCGGCCTGGCGCTCGGCCTCTCCCCCGCCTGGCAGGCGGACCTTGAAGACTGGGACACGATGATCGCCACCAACGTCACCGGGCTGGTCCACATGACACGCGCCATCCTGCCGCAAATGGTCGCGCGTAACGATGGCATCATCCTCAACCTAGGCTCCGTCGCGGGCGTGTATCCGTACCCCGGCGGCCATGTTTATGGCGGAACAAAAGCCTTCGTGCAGCAATTCTCCCTCAACCTCCGCGCCGACCTGGTGGGCCGCAACATCCGCGTTACCGACATCGAACCCGGCATGGCCGGCGGCTCCGAATTCTCCCTCGTCCGCTTTTCCGGCGACCAATCCCGCGCCGAGTCCGTCTACCAGGGCATCACCCCGCTCAACCCGGACGACATCGCCGAAACCGCCGCCTGGCTCATCTCCCTGCCCCAGCACATGAACATCAACCGCATCGAAATGATGCCAACCTGCCAGGCCAACGCGGCGTTTGCGGTAAAGCGCGGCTAGACAACCTCCCCGCATCACTCGTAAAGGTTGCAGCGCAACCTATACGGGCAAAAATATGTCCATCGCGCGCGTAAACAGCTTCACCTTCGCCGGAATCGACGCCCAGCGCGTCGAAGTGCAAGTCCAAATCGCCAGCGGCCTGCCCGCCTTCCTCATCGTCGGCCTGCCCGACAAAGCCGTGGGCGAAGCGCGCGAGCGCGTCCGCGCCGCCCTCACCGCCATGGGCCTCGCCCTGCCGCCCAAACGCCTGCTCATCAACCTCGCCCCGGCGGACATGCTGAAGGAAGGCAGCCATTTCGACCTGCCCATCGCCCTCGCCGTCCTCGCCGCCATGGACATTATCCCCCGCGAGGAACTGGCCGAATTCGCCGCCCTGGGCGAACTCTCGCTCGATGGCAGCCTTAACCCCGTCGCCGGCGTTCTGCCCGCCGCCATGGCCGCCAACACGCGCGGGCTCGGCCTTATCTGCCCGGAACCGCAAGGCCCGGAGGCAGGCTGGGCGGGCGAGCTGCCCATTCTCGCCGCGCCCGACCTCATCTCCCTCATCAACCATTTCCGCGGCACCCAAATCATCTCTCCGCCTCCGCCCGGCCAGCTTGGCGCGGGCGCCAAAAACCTAGACCTCGCCGACATACGCGGCCTGGAATCCGGCCGCCGTGCGCTGGAAATCGCGGCGGCAGGCGCGCACAACCTGCTCCTCATCGGCCCGCCCGGCGGCGGCAAATCCATGCTCGCCGCCCGCCTGCCCGGCCTGCTGCCAGACCTTTCCCCGCGCGAGGCGCTGGAAGTCAGCACCATCCATTCCGTTACCGGCATGCTGCAGGAGGGCCGCCTCGTCACCCGCCCGCCCTTCCGCGACCCGCACCATTCCGCCAGCCAGGCCGCCATTGCCGGTGGCGGCGCGCGTGCCAAACCTGGCGAAGTGTCACTCGCCCATCGCGGCGTGCTGTTCCTCGATGAAATCCCCGAATTCCCCCGCGCCACGCTGGAAGCCTTGCGCCAGCCCATGGAATCCGGCCATACCACCGTCTCCCGCGCCAGCGCGCACATCACCTACCCCGCCCGCTTCCAGCTCGTCGGCGCCATGAATCCCTGCCGCTGCGGCTACCTGGACGATGCCGCCCGCGCCTGCGGCCGCGCCCCGCGCTGCGGCGAGGACTACCAAAGCAAACTCTCCGGCCCGCTGCTCGACCGGATGGATATTGTTATCGACATCATCCCCGTCACGCCCTACGAACTCTCCTGGCTTCCCTCAGGAGAATCCAGCACCCAAGTGGCCGCCCGCGTGGCTGAGGCCCGCGCCCGCCAGCGCCAGCGCGGCGGCGAGGACGGCCCCTGGACCAACGCGGAAATGAACCCCAGCCTCTTCGCCATCAGCGGCAAAGCCAAGGAATTTCTGGAAATGGCGGCAACCAAGCTGCGCCTCTCCGCCCGTGGCTTCACCCGCAGCCTGCGCGTTGCCCGCACCATCGCCGACCTCGCCAGCCAGGAAGATATCCAGCAGCCCCACATCGCCGAGGCCCTGCGCTACCGCCACCACATGCCCAAACAAGCCGTGCTGCAGCGCCAGTTTCAGGACTCACCCAGCACGCGCGCCACCGCATCATAAAACCCCGCGCGCCCGTGCTCATCCTCAATCCGCTTCAACGCCGCCGCACGTAAGCGCCGCCACAAACCCGCCGCGCGGTAAAGCCGCGCAACCGCCTGGGCAAAGCCCGCCGCATCATCAGCCGCCAGCATCTCCGCCGCGCCCCACCCCAATTGCCGGGCCAGCAGCGCACTCGCCACACAGGGCAAACCATAAGACGCCGCTTCGTAAATCTTATACGGCGTTCCCGCCGCAAACCGCGCCGGCGCCACAAAAATCCGCGCCTCATTATACAGCGCCGATACATCCCCCATCTCGCCATGCAGCTTTATCCGCTTGTGCCGCGCCACATCGCCTATATCCACCCCGCGCGCCACATGCCCCACCACATGCAGCATGGGCACCTCGTCAAACAGCCTCTCCAGCTCGGGCAAAATCTGTTCCGCATAAAACCGCAGCGCGTCGTGGTTCGGGCAATCGGCCTGATGAACTGCCCCCACAAACAGCAGCCCCGCCCGCTTACCAAATCGCGCCGGGCCAGGCGCTGCCTCACGCATCGTCCCCAGCACCGTAACATTTTTCACGCGCCCCTTGCGCAGCAACGCCGCCTCGGCCTCATTCACCGCCAGCACTTGCCGCGCCTTCCGCGCTACCGCGCACTCCGCCGCCAGCGCCGCCTTCTCATCAAACGCCTCGCCGCGCAGCCGCGCCTGCATCGCCTCTCGTGGCGCCGTCACCGCCTCGGTATCCAGCACCAGCCGCACGGGCTTCATATCCAGCTTCATTGCCTCAAGCACTGGCAACACCCGTGCCAGATTATGCGTCCGCGCCACCCACACCACATTGTAAACGCCTTGCCTGTCCTGCAAAAACGCCGCCAGCCCCGCGGCATCGCGGTCTGCCAGCACCTCCACGCAATCGGGCAAATCCCCATACAGGCTCATCACATCATAAGGTGCCCCATTCATGGGGAACACATGCACCTCATACCCCGCCGCCACGATAGCCCGCACAATATCGTTGGAACGCACAAACCCCGAACCCAACCGCCGCAGCGGCATCGTATCCTCAATAAACAGCACACGCGGCTTATTGCCCCGCTGCCGCGCCAGGCACATAAGCGCCCCTTCCGGCGATGCCTGATTTTGCAAAAACACTTCATGCTTCACGAAAAAAATCCGCCGTCCGCGCCGCATCAGCGCCATCGAGGCCTCAGTGGTGCTGGCACTGCCGAATTCCAGATGTGTCACCGTCACCGCCGGGTCATACACCACCCTGTAACCAGCCTGGATCATGCGCACGCACAAATCCACATCCTCGTAATAGGCCGGGGCAAATCCTTCATCGAACCCATTTAGCCGCTTCACCAAATCCGCCCGGCACAGCAAAAACACGGCGGAACAAAAATCCACGTCACGCACAAAATTCGCCTCCGGCACCAAGGGCGAAGCATCGCGCATATACCCAACGGCCGAGCCTTCATTCCAGAGGATCGAACCTGCCTCCTGCAACCTTCCATTGGTGCGGATAATCTTGCCACCCACCGCGCCAATATCATCCGCCGAAACCAGCCGCCTCAGCGCCATCTCCACCGCGCCAAAACCCAGCTCCACATCATTGTTCAAATATAACAAAACCGGCGCGCTCACGTTGCGCAGCGCCAAATTCGCCCCTTGCAAAAACCCCAAATTGCACGCCGAGCGCACAATCTTCGCCCCCTTCACAAACACGTCCAAAAACCGCGTCTCGTCCCAAGACCCATTATCAACCACGATAAGCTCCATCGCCCCGGCATAATTCTGCCGTAGCGAAGCCAGCGCCCGCATCGTCAGCTCAAACTTGTTGAACACCACCAGCAGCACGCTCAAACGCGGCGGCACGGCACAGGAAAAATCCAGCGGCATACGCGCAAACAACGCCAAATCCGTCCTGGCCCGTGCCACAAAAGCCGCGCGCGTGGCATCCTCGTCCAAATCCGCCTTGGCCTGGGGCGGGCAATAGGGCAATTTCCCGCCCAGCCCCACCAGGCGCAAATGCGCGAACGCATCGCGCACCGCGCCCGTATTCAAATCGTGCCGCACCACCTCATTCATGTCCCGGTAATAGGCCAAATCCACATCCGGCCCGGGCTGGCGCAGCTCGAAGCAGCCATGCTGCACAAACTGCTCATACCCGTTGCGGTTCAGCCCCGCCTCAATCGCCGCCGCCACATCCGCATGCCGCCGCCGGTAGAAACGCTCCGAGAATTGCGGCACCGGATCAAAATCCCCTGGCCGCTCATTGGTCAGGTAATGATGCAGCGCCCCGCAAAACCGCCCGCGCAAAACCTCTGCCTTGGCGCTGGGGTGGCGTTCCAGATACCATGCCGGGTCGAAATAAACCGAGGGCGCCGGCTCCTCCGCCACGCCCAGCCGCATCAGATAATCGGAATACGCCCCAGCCGCCTCAACACCAGCCTGCTGCGCCTTCACCAGGTAATAGGCGGCATCGAATAAATAATGCCCTTGCCGTCCTTCAAACTGTCCGCGCCGCAGATAATGGTCGTAACGCCCGTAAAAACGGTGCGCATCGAGCATCTCCAGCGTCATATCCTCGTATAAATCAGCATAGAACGCATCGTTGAACAGCCAATGCGGCGAAAGCGCGCGATGCCCATATTGGCAATAATGGTCAAACCCCGAGGCATACCGCCCCACGCGCACCAATTCCGCCACATCCGGGTTGCCACCCAGATAGTACAATTCATCGAAAAACGGATTCGGGCTATGCCCCAGCCTGCCCCCCACGCGCAGGTAATAAACCAGCGCCGCCTCAGGCCCATGCCCGCCACACACCGCCCTGGCATCGGCATAGCGCCGCAAATACCAATCCGCATCAAACATGCCCCAGCCCGGCTTCTCGGGGCTGGATGAGTATAGTATTTGGTGTGCTTGGCGCGGCATTTCCCGCACAAGTTGCAATGCCGCCGCGCGCCGGTCAAGCCGCCATTACGCGCCAGACAGCACCTTGAACATTGCCCCGGTCAGCACGGATAATTCTTCAGCCGAAATCGTCAAAGCCGGGGTGAGGTAAAGAATGTTACGGAATGGCCGGATCCACACGCCCTGTTCCACAAGCCGCATCCGCAACGCCGCGGGGTTCTCAATCGCCTCCAGCTCCACCACCCCAACCGCCCCCAGCACACGCACATCGCGCACACCGGGCAGTTCACGGCACGGCTCAAGCTCCCGCGCCAACTGCCCGGAAATCGCCGCCGCTTGGGCAAGCCGCGGCTCGCTCTCAAACAAATCCAGCCCCGCATTGGCGGCCGCACACCCTAGCGGGTTGGCCATAAAGGTCGGCCCATGCATCAAGGCCGTCGCCGGGCTGCCAGATAAAAACGCGGCAAACAGCTCATCCGTGGCAATCGTCACCGCCAGCGGGCAAGTCCCCCCAGTCAGCGCTTTGGAGAGCGTGACAATATCCGGCACAACCCCCGCCTGCTCAAAGGCGAACATTGTCCCGGTTCGCCCAAAACCGGTAAAAATCTCATCAAAAATCAGCACCAGCCCATAATGGTCCGCCGCCGCCCGCAGCCGCCGCAGCACCTCGGGCGGATGAAACACCATCCCCCCCGCGCCCTGCACCAGCGGCTCCACGATAATCGCCGCCAACTCCTTCGCGTGCTGCTCCAAAAACAGCTCAAACGCAGCAATACTGGCTTCATCACGCGGCAGGGCAATGACGGGCTGCTCCGGCAGCAGCCCGGCAAACAGCGCATGCATCCCCTCTTCCGGGTCGCAAATCGCCATCGTCCCCAGCGTATCGCCATGGTAGCCGCCCATAAAGGCAAGTATCCTCGTCCGCCCCCGCTCTCCTTGGTTCAGCCTGGCCTGCACGGCCATCTTTATGGCCACTTCCACAGCCACCGAGCCGGAATCCGTATAGAAAACCCGGTTCAGCGAGCCTGGCATAAGCGCCGCCAGCCGCGTGGCCAGCTTATAGGCCGGCTCATGCCCCAGCCCGCCAAACATCACATGCGGCATTGCCTCAAGCTGCGCGGCCACAGCCTGCCTTATATGCGGGTGGTTATAGCCATGCACCGCCGTCCACCAGCTGGCGATGCCATCCACCAGCACCCGCCCGTCTTGCAAATAAATCCGGCTGCCCTCCGTCCGTACCGCTGGCAAGGGCAATGGCGCCGTCTGCATCTGCGCATAAGGCAGCCAGACGTGGCGCCACCCCTCCTCAAGCCAGGTCACGACTCAGCCCGCATCCCCAGCCTGGCAAACAGCGCCTCATCATGCGGCACTGTCGCATTCTTGGTGGTCAGCAGCTTGTCGCCATGGAAAATCGAGTTCGCCCCCGCCATGAAGCACAGCGCCTGCGCCTCATCGCTCATCGCCTCGCGCCCGGCAGAAAGGCGCACATAGCTTTTGGGCATGGTAATCCGCGCCGCCGCCACAACCCGCACGAACTCAATCGCATCAATAGGTTCGGCCTTCGCCAGCGGCGTACCCTCCACAGCCACCAGCGCATTTATGGGCACGGATTCTGGCGGCACCGGCAAACTCGCCAGCGTGGCAATCAGCCCTGCGCGGTCGGTCTCATCCTCGCCCATGCCCACAATGCCGCCGCAGCACACGTTAATGCCGGCATCGCGCACCGCCCCCAGCGTATCCAGCCGGTCCTGGTAGGTGCGGGTGGAAATCACCTTCCCATAATATTCAGGCGAGGTGTCGAGGTTGTGATTATAATAATCCAGCCCGGCATCTTTCAGCTTCTGCGCCTGCACGCCCGAAAGCATGCCCAGCGTCACGCAGCTTTCCATGCCCAGCGCCTTCACCCCGGCCACCATCTCGCACACCGTGTCCAGATCGTGCTCTTTCGGGCTACGCCAGGCCGCACCCATGCAGAAGCGCGCAGCCCCTTTTTCCTTGGCCGCGCGCGCCTCCCTCAACACAGCTTCCACCTCCATCAGCTTACCAGCTTTCGTGCCGGTTTCATGCCCTGCCGCCTGCGGGCAATAGCCGCAATCCTCGGGGCATCCGCCGGTCTTTATGGAAAGCAGCGTGGAAATCTGCACCCTCACCGGGTCGAAATTCTCCCGGTGCACGCTCATCGCCCTGAACAGCAGCTCAGGAAACGGTAATGCCAGCAGCGCGGCCACATCATCCCGGCTCCATCGCAAATTTGTCACAATATGGCTCTCTGGCACCGCAAATCTCCAAAAACTCGATTGTCGTGAAGTTAAACCCATGCTTCAAATGAGGGAAGAGAGGCTCATGACAAGTTATTTCATCACAGCAACTGGTACAGACACCGGGAAGACCCACACCATTGCCGGCATCATCCGCGCCGGGCGCGCCCTCAAGCGGGATTTCGCCGCCGTAAAGCCACTGCTTACCGGCTATAATGAGCAAACAGCCCCTAATTCCGACCCCGCCGTGCTGCTTGCGGCCATGGGCCGTGCCAATACGCAACGCAACATCACCACCATAAGCCCCTGGCGCTTCACCGCCCCCCTCTCGCCAGATATGGCCGCCGCCCGCGAAGACAAGCGCATCGAGCTCAACGATGTCGTCACCTTCTGCGAAGCCGCTATTGCCGCCGCCCCTGGCACATTGCTCATTGAGGGCATAGGCGGTGCCGCTGTACCGCTGAACGAGGAAAATATGGTCGCGGACTGGATCGCCGCCCTCAACATCCCCGTTATTCTCGTCGCGGGCACATATCTGGGCACCCTCAGCCACACCATCACCACGGGCGCCTTCCTCACCGCCCAGGGTGCTAATATCGCCGCCATCGTGCTGAACGAGAGCGAATCCTCTCCTGTTCCGCCGGAAGAAACCGCCGCCACGCTGGCGCGCTTCGCCGTCTGCCCCATCCACATCATCCCGCGCAAAGGCAGCGCCGGGGCGTTCAAAACACTCGCCGAAGCCTTATAGGGGGCCAGTTTTTCAGCGCCGCAGCGCCATCTGTATCGGCCCTTCGGCGCGGCCATGGGTAAATTGTTCAACAACCGGGTTGGTGGTGGTCAGCAATTCGCGGGCCGGGCCAGCCCAGGTTACCTTGCCTTGGTAAAGCATTGCCGCATTATCGCCTATGCGCTGGGCACTGGCCATATCATGCGTAATGGCAATCGAGCTGGACCCCAGCTTCTTCACGCAATGCACGATCAACTCGTCGATCACCGCCCCCATAATCGGGTCCAGCCCCGTGGTCGGCTCGTCAAAAAACATAATCGCCGGCTCGGCGGCAATCGCCCTGGCCAAGGCCACGCGCTTCTGCATGCCGCCAGAAAGCTCAGACGGCGACAACTTCGCCACATCCGCCCCCAGCCCCACCTGCGCCAAAATCTCCACCGCCTTGTCGCGCGCCTCCCGCCGCCGGATGCGCTTTTGCGCCAGCAGCCCGAAGGTCACATTCTCCCATACCGGCAATGAATCGAACAGCGCGCCATTCTGGAACAGCATGCCAATCTGCCCGCGCAATTCCCTGGCCCTGGCCGGAGATGCCTTCAGCACATCCTCGCCATCAATCTCAATCATCCCCGCATCCGGCGTAACAAGCCCTAGTATGGACTTGATGAGCACGGATTTGCCCGTACCCGACCCGCCAACCACCACCAGGGCGGTGCCCTGCTCCACATCAAGGTCGACGCCATCCAGCACCACCTTGCTGCCAAAGGCTTTTTTGAGTGCCCGTACACGTATTTTCGGCTGGCTCATTTTACAAACAGAAGCTGGGTGAGAACATAATCAAGCGCCAGAATCAGGATTGAAGCCGAAACCACCGCGGTGGTTGTCGCCGTGCCCACGCCTTGCGCCCCGCCCTTGGAGCGGTAGCCGTTAAAACAGCCCATCAGCGCAATCACAAACCCGAATACCGCGGCCTTGATAAGGCCCGAGATCACATCCTGCGCCTCAAAATTCGAAAACGTGCTGGAAAGATACGTGCCCGGCGCAAAGCCCAGCTTCTCCGTCGCCACAATATACCCGCCCGCCACACCCAGAATATCCGCCAGCACCACCAGCAGCGGCAGCGCGATAATACCGGCCAGCAAGCGCGGCGCCACGAGATACTTCATCGGCTCGGTGGACAGCGTGGAAAGCGCGTCAATCTGGTCTGTTACCCGCATGGTGCCCAACTCCGCCGCCATGGCCGCCCCGGCCCGGCCCGAGACCATAAGCCCCGCCAGCACCGGCCCCAGCTCACGCGTAACCGAGAGCACCACCACCGAGGCAATGGCACTTTCCGCGCCAAAGCGCGAAAACCCGGTATAAGATTGCAGCGCCAGCACCATGCCGGTGAACAATGCCGTCAGCGCCACCACGGGCAGCGAGAAATAGCCAATATCCATAAAGGCCTTGCCCACCAGGCGCGGGTAATAAGGCGGGCGGAAAATATGCGAGAGCCCGCTCAGCGCGAACAGGCTCACCTCGCCAATATAGCCAACAAACCCCAGCACCGCCGCGCCCAGCAGCGCCACCAAATCCAGCAATCTATTCATGCGCCCACATACCGCCGCGCAAAGCGCCGCCCCAGCGAGGTAAGAATTTCATACCCGATTGTTCCCGCCTCCGCCGCCAGCGCATCCACGCCATGCGCCGGCCCCAGCAGGGTGAGCATACCGCCAATTTCAGCCGGCACATCCGTCACATCAAAGGTACTCAGGTCCATCGACACACGGCCTACCAGGGGCACGGGGGTATCGTCAAAATACGCCGCCCCCATATTGCTCAGGCGGCGATGGAACCCATCGGCATACCCCACCCCCACGGTCGCAATCCGGCTTGGCCGCGCGGCCCGCCAAGTGCCGCAATACCCAACCGTATCGCCCGGCTCCAGCGCGTGAATCTGCAAAATCGGCGCGGTCAGCCGCACCACATCGCGCATCGGGTTGGGCTGCCCTGGCGTGGGGTTGCCGCCATACAACGCCACCCCGGGCCGCGCCAGGTCCGAATAAAACACCTCGCCCAGAAACATGCCCGAGGAATTGGCAAAACTCGTCTTAACCCCGGGAAACTGCTTCCGCTTTTCCACAAATAACCGGGCCTGCCGGGCATTATTGGGGTCATCCGGCACGTCCGAGGCTATCAGATGCGTCATCACCACATCCACGCGCAGCCCTTCCAGCAGGCTGGGGTCCTGGTGCATCCGCGCCAGCTCCCCGGCGCTCAAGCCCAGCCTGTGCATCCCGGTATCAAGCTGCAAAAAGCACGGCAGCACGCGCCCCAACCGCCGCGCGTGCTCCCGCCACAGCGCCACCTCGTGCAGCGCCCCCAAAACAGGAACAACTTCATGCGCCGCAAAATCCGCCGCCTCGCCCGGCTCCAGGCTGTTCAGCGTGGCAATCCGCACCCCCGGCAGCAGCGCCCGCAGCGCCGCCGCCTCGGCCAGATGCGCCACAAAAAACGTGCGGCACCCCGCCGCCGCCAGCGCGGGCGCCACCTGCGCCATGCCCAGCCCGTAAGCATCCGCCTTTACCACCCCAGCCGTCTCGCCGGGGTGCTGGCCATCCAGTAACCGCCAGTTATCCTGAATGGCGCTTAGGTCAATCTGCAGCCGCGCCGTCAAAACACGCTCATTCGTGGTACGTGTCCAAATCCGCAAAGCGCGTGAACTCACCTTCGAAGAACAGATCGATCTTGCCTGTGGGGCCATGGCGCTGCTTGGCCAGGATCAGCTCCGCCTTGTTATGCACCGCCTCCATATCCGCCTGCCATTTCGCCGTCGCCTCGTGGAACTTGTCCTCGCGCTCAAACGCCACAATCTTGGGCTGCTTCTGCTGCAGATAATATTCGTCGCGGTAGATGAACATGACCATATCCGCATCCTGCTCGATCGAGCCGGATTCACGCAAATCCGAGAGCTGCGGGCGCTTGTCGTCGCGGCTTTCCACGCTACGCGAAAGCTGCGACAGTGCGATCACCGGCACCGCCAGCTCCTTCGCAATCGCCTTCAGCCCCTGCGTAATCTGGCTTATCTCCTGCACGCGGCTTTCAGGCCTGGTACCCGCCGCCGGGCGCATAAGCTGCAAATAGTCAACTATCACCAGCCCCAGCCCGTTGGTGCGCTGCAAGCGGCGGCAGCGCGTGCGCAGGGCCGAGAGCGTAATCGCCGGCGTATCGTCGATAATCAGCGGCACATCCGCAATCTCACGGCTCACCCGCACGAATGTATCAAAATCCCGCGCCGCGATCTCGCCACGGCGGATCTTGTCGCCGGAAACCCGCGCCTCTTCCGCCAGCAAACGTGTGGCGAGCTGGTCCGCGCTCATTTCCAGCGAGAATACAGCCACACATTCCTTGGCCATGGCGTTGGGGTTATCCACCCGCGCATTGGCCAGCATCGCCTTGGCCGCGCCAAAGGCAATTTTGGTCGCCAAAGCCGTTTTACCCATGCCTGGCCGCCCGGCCAGAATAATAAGGTCCGATTTATGCAAGCCGCCGGTGCGCTTGTTCAAATCACGCAGCCCGGTATCCAGGCCCGAGACCGAACCCTGATTCTGGAACGCCTTGGACGCCAGATCGATGGCCATGGTCAGCGCCGCCTTGAAGGTCATGCCCTTGCCCTCGGCACCGCCCTTGGTGGCCAGGTCGAACAGCACCTGCTCCGCCGCCTCAATCTGGCCCGCGCCATCCAGCTCCGGCTCGGCCCCGTAGGCGCGGTTCACCATCACCTCGCCCACATCAATCAACTGGCGCCGCAGCCACGCATCGCGCACCACGCGGCCATAATCACCCGCATTTATAATGCCGACCATCGAGGACAGAAGCTGCGCCAGGTACAGATCGGAA
>JAJZFB010000078.1:0-30363 GCA_021805545.1 Pseudomonadota bacterium
AGCGATTCGAAAGTCTGAATCGCGCTCTACCTCATTGATTTAGAGACGGATTCAGATTTTAGACCGGATCACAACGTGATCCGGTCTAAAATCATCCGGCTCTAGGCTTATGCTTGGCGCGTGGCCGCCCCGCCAGCCCCACGCGCGATACCAGCGGGCATAAAGGATGAGTCATCCTTCATGCCCGCTGGTATCAATCAATGAAGTAGAGCGCGATTCAGACTTTCGAATCGCTCGCAAAGCGAGCGCATCTCAAGTCATCGCGCCCAAGCAAATTTAGAGCGTTTCCGATTGATCGGAAACTCTAAGCGGGTTTACGCCGCCGCGCGGATCGCCGCCGCCTTCACGTCGTCATCCACATGCTCGGCGAAGGTGGCGAAGTTCTCGACGAAGCGCTGCACCAGGTTGCGGGCGGCCACGTCGTAGTCTGCCTTGCCGGCCCAGGCCTGGCGCGGGTCCAGCACTTCATCGGGTACGCCATTCACATGGGCGGGAATGGCCAGGCCGAAGAACGGGTCGGTACGGTATTCCACATTGTCCAGCTCGCCAGCCAAAGCAGCGTTGAGCAAGGCGCGGGTATGGGCGATGGACATGCGCTTGCCCACGCCATAGGCGCCGCCGGACCAGCCCGTGTTGACCAGCCAGCACGACACCCCATGCTCCTTAATGAGCTGCTGCAGCAGCTTGCCGTAAACCTGCGGGTGGCGCGGCAGGAAGGGCGAGCCATAGCAGGTGGAGAACGTGGCCTGCGGCTCGCTGCCCAGGCCTTTTTCCGTACCGGCCACGCGGGCGGTATAGCCCGAGAGGTAATGGTACATGGCCTGCTCCGGCGTAAGGCGCGAGATGGGCGGCAGCACGCCGAACGCGTCGGCCGTGAGCATCACCACATTTTTGGGCGTGCCGCCACGGCCGGAAAGCTCCACATTGGGGATATATTCCACCGGGTAGCAGGCGCGTGTATTTTCGGTGAAGGTTTTGTCCGTCAGGTCCAGCCGGCCTTGCGGGTCGGCCACCACATTTTCCAGCACCGTGCCAAAGCGGTGCGAGGCCGCCCAGATTTCCGGCTCGCTCTTCTGGCTCAGGTCGATCACCTTGGCGTAGCACCCGCCCTCGAAATTGAACACGCCTTCAGGCCCCCAGCCGTGCTCGTCATCGCCAATCAGGCGGCGCGCGGGGTCGGAGGAGAGGGTGGTTTTGCCCGTGCCGGACAGGCCGAAGAACAGAGCGGTGTCGCCCTTCGGGCCGATATTGGCCGAGCAATGCATGGGCAGCATGCCATGCGCGGGCAGAATCCAGTTCATTACGGTAAAGATCGATTTCTTGATCTCGCCCGCATATTGCGTCCCGGCGATCAGGATCGTCTTCTCGGCGAAGGAGAGCACGATGGCAGAGCTGGAACTCACCCCGTCAAGCGCCGGGTCGGCCTCGAAGAACGGGGCGTGGATGATGGTGTAATCCGGCACGAAACTGGCCAGCTCTTCCGCCTTGGGGCGGATGAACATATTGCGCGCGAACAGCGCGTGCCAGGCACCAGTGGTGACCAGCCGCACGCGGATGCGGTGGGCCGGGTCGGCACCGGCGTATAAATCCTGGGTGAACAGTTCGCGCCCTTGCAGATAGGCCTGGACGCGGCCCTTGAGAGCCTCGAATTTCGCGCGCGGCAGGCGCTGGTTTACCTTGCCCCACCACACATCGGCGGTGGTTTCGGGATCATCGACGACAAATTTATCGCCCACGGAACGGCCCGTATGCACGCCGGTGCGCACAATCAGCGCGCCATCGGCGGAAAGGCGGCTCTCGCCCTTGCGCAGGCTGTGCGCGACCAGGGCTGGCGCGGTAAGGTTGGCATGCAGCTCGGCGGCAACGCGCACGCCGGTGCCGGCAAGGGGGGCGGCATCGCGCAGCGGGGAAATATCAGCCATATGGTTCACGCCGGGTCGTCCTCTGCTACAGGTCAGGTTGCTCCGGCCTTCATAAGCACACGCCGCCCCCCGGCTTCAACCTCAACCGTCATGTAAAACTGCACAAATTTCGTGCTGCAGCGCGGCAACATCCAAAACGCAAGCATTGCCGAAGCCGCCTATATACTGCGCGGCCGCAACGGCAACCCTCCAGAACGCGAAATCTGCGAATCCGGCATAGGCGGCCGCGTAGGGATGTGCCTGCAGGTAGCGCGCCCGTAACGCTCCGGTGGCTTCTATTTGCGCCGCGGTGCCGCTGAGCGTGAGCCGCGGCGCGGTCTGCGGGTTTTCATCCACGGCCTGGCCGGTTAACAGCAGGGCGCAGGCCGGGCTGGCGCGCAAATGCCTGGTATGCGCGGCCAGTGCCGAGAGCAGCAGTACCGGCGCGCCATCCGCATCCCAGCCCGGGGTAACCAGCGAGGCATGGGGCATCCCGCCATGCATTGTGGCCAAGGCCGCGCTTTTTACCCCCGCCGCCAGCGCTGCCGCTGCTTTAAGCCGCGCCGCCACTTGATTTGCTGCCATAATCCGGTCACTCCCTGAAGGCAGAAAGGCCACATGGCCAAGCATGGGTTGAACCAATGAAGCATACAATCGCCCTCGTCGATGACGACCGCAACATCCTCACCTCGGTGCAGATGACCCTGGAGGCTGAGGGCTTCCTCGTCCGCACCTATACCGATGGCGAGAGCGCATTGCAGGCCCTGCTGGCCAAACCGGCGGACCTGGCGGTGCTGGACATAAAAATGCCGCGTATGGACGGGATGGAGCTGCTGCAGAAACTGCGCGCCCGCACCGCCATGCCGGTCATCTTCCTTACCTCGAAGGATGACGAGCTGGACGAGCTGATGGGGCTGCGCCTGGGGGCGGATGACTACATAACCAAGCCGTTCTCGCAGCGTTTGCTGCTGGAGCGTATCCGCGCCTTGCTGCGCCGCCATGAATCCACCCGTGCCGAGGCCTCCGGCGCCTCGCCGGCCAGCGTGCTGACGCGCGGCGACCTGACGCTGGACGAGACCAAGCACCAATGCCTGTGGAAGGGCAAGGATATACAGCTTACCGTGACCGAGTTTTTGCTGGTGAAGGCCCTGGCCCAGCGCCCCGGCATGGTGAAGTCGCGCGACCAGCTTATCGACGCCGCCTATGGCGAGAACGTGTATGTCGATGACCGCACCATCGACAGCCATGTGAAACGCCTGCGTAAAAAATTCCGCAACGAGGATGGCGAGTTCGACCAGATTGAGACGCTGTATGGCATTGGCTATCGCTATAAGGATGCCTGATCCTGCCCCGTAAGCCCCGCATCTCCCGCCTGCTGCGGGATATTCTCCTCGTCAATCTGCTGCCCGTGGCGCTGATTTTCGCGGCGCTGCTCTATTTGGACCAGTACCAGCAAGGGCTGCTCACCGCCGAGGTCTCGGCCCTGCGCGAGCAGGCGCGCATTTATGCCGGGGCCATCGCCCAGGCAGCGGTGCAGACCAGCAACGGCCAGACCAGCGTGAACCCGGATTTGGCCCAGCCGCTGCTCTATTCCCTCACCGCGCCCACGCCCAACGCCCAGGCGCTTATTTACGGGGAAGATGGCACGCTTATCGCCGATTCCCGTGTGCATCCGGGGCAGAACGGCAACATTGTGACCGAGCCACTGCCCGCCCCGCCCCCGCCCGGCCTGCTCAGCCGTGCCATCAGCTTCATCTACGACCATCTCTCTGGCTCGGTGATCGGCGCGCAGGATGAATCCGGCGTGCTGGGCTCGGGCGCTGGCGAAAACCCGGACACTTTGGGCTGGCAGCCTGATGCGCGCACGGCGCTGGAGCTTACCGCCACCGCGCCCAACCAGGAGGCCCCGCCTTTTGTGCGGCGTGACGCCAGCGGCACGCTGCTGATTACCGTGGCCGAGCCCATTACCCAGGGCCAGCAGGTGGTGGGCACGGTGCTGCTCACGCGTGAGGCCTCGGAGGTGGATAAGGCGGTGCTGGCGGTGCGCATTTCCATTCTGGGCCTGTTCGCGCTGGCGCTGCTGCTTACCGTCATCGTCTCGTTCTATCTTTCCCGCACCATTGCCAGCCCCATATCGCGCCTGGCCGCGGCGGCGGAGCGTATGCGCGAGGGCCGCACCCGCACCCCGCCTCTGCCTGATTCGGTAAAGGGCCGGAACGACGAAATCGGCACGCTGGGCCGCACGCTGGAAAGCTCGGCCCAGGCACTATGGGCGCGCATGGACGCCATCGAGAAATTCGCCGCCGATGTGAGCCACGAGATCAAGAACCCGCTCTCCTCCATCCGCTCGGCCATCGAGACGCTGACCCGCGTGGAAGACCCGGCCCGCGCCTCGCGCCTGCTCGCCATTATTACCCAGGACGTAGCGCGGCTGGACCGGCTGATTACCGACATCTCCGACTCATCGCGCCTGGATTCCGAGTTGTCGCGCGCGCGCCATGAGATTGTGGACATGGCGAAAATGCTTGCCACCCTCGCCGAAATCTATGACGCCACGCGCAAGGAAGGCCAGCCCTTTGTGCTGGTGGAGGCTCCGGCGGAAGGGCTTTATGTGCGCGGCTCGGAAACGCGGCTGGTGCAGGTGCTGCGCAACCTCATTGGCAATGCCATCTCCTTCTCGCCATCCGGCGGTAAAATCTGGTTGCGCGGGCGCGAGACCGGCGGGCTGATCGAGCTTTCGGTAGAGGATGAAGGGCCGGGCATACCGGATGGCAAGCTCGATTCCATCTTCGACCGGTTTTATTCCGAACGCCCGCAGGCCGAGCAATTCGGTAGCCATTCCGGCCTCGGCCTGTCCATCTCACGCCAGATTGTGGAAGCGCATCACGGCCGGATTTCCGCCGAGAACAGGCGCGACGAGGATGGAAATATTGTGGGCGCGCGCTTCGTGGTAAGGCTGCCAAAAGCGGGGGAATAGGTTCAACCCGCTCGGACAGGCTTTCGCATCCCTACCGCGCCGGCTTCGGTGGAGTGCTGGAATAATCGTAGAATCCGCGCCCGGTTTTGCGGCCATACCACCCGGCTTCCACATATTTAATCAGCAGCGGGCAGGGGCGGTATTTGTCGCCCAGCTCGGCATGGAACACCTGCATGATGGAAAGCAGCGTCTCCAGCCCCACGAAATCGGCCAGTTCCAGCGGGCCCATCGGGTGGTTGGCGCCCAGCTTCAGGCCCGTGTCGATCGACTCGACCGTGCCCACCCCTTCATGCAGCGCCACGATGGCCTCGTTCAGCAACATGCAGAGCACGCGGTTGACGATAAAGCCTGGCGCGTCATGGGCGGTGATGGCGGTTTTGTTCAGCTTGCCCGCCAGGGCCAGAACAGTCTGGTAGGTCTCTTCCGAGGTGGCGAGGCCGCGGGTGATTTCCAGCAGCTTCATCATCGGCACCGGGTTGAAGAAATGCAGCCCGACGAATTTATCGGCCCGGCCCGAGAAGGCGGCGAGCTTGGTGATGGAGATGGAGGAGGTGTTGGAGGCCAGGATGGCATCCGGCTTCAATACCGGGGCCAGCTCCTGATAGATGGCTTGTTTGATCTCGATGCGCTCGGGCACCGCCTCGATCACGAGGTCGGCGGCGGCGAGCGGATGGTAATCGGCATTCGTGGTGAGGCGGGCAAGCGCCGCCGCCCTGGCTTCCGCCGTCAGGCTGCCTTTGGCCACTTGCCGGTCCATATTCTTGGTAATGGTGGCGAGCGCCTTGGGCAGCGCATCGGGGAAGGTATCCACCAGGATCACGTCAAAACCGGACATCACCGCCGCGTGGGCGATGCCGTTACCCATAAGCCCCGCGCCGATGACGCCGATTTTGCTGATACTCATGATTACAGCGCCTTTTCCAGTTCGGGCAGCACGGTGAACAGATCGCCGACCAGGCCGTAATCGGCGACCTGGAAGATCGGCGCGTCCTCATCCTTGTTGATGGCGACGATGACCTTGGAGTCCTTCATGCCCGCCAGGTGCTGGATGGCGCCGGAGATGCCCACCGCGATGTAGAGCTGCGGCGCGACGATCTTGCCGGTCTGGCCCACCTGGTAGTCATTCGGCACGTAGCCCGCGTCCACGGCCGCGCGCGAGGCGCCGACGGCGGCGCCCAGCTTGTCGGCAATCGGGTCGATGAGCTTGGTGAAGTTCTCGCCATTCTGCATGCCGCGCCCGCCGGAGATGATGATCTTGGCGGCGGTCAGCTCGGGGCGCTCGCTCTTGGAAAGCTCGGAGCCAATATATTTGGACTTCGTACCGGCGGCGGGCGCCGAAACGTTCTCGATGGCGGCGGAGCCACCCTCGGCGGCGGCGGGGTCGAAGGACGAGGCGCGGACCGTCAGCACCTTTTTGGCGTCGGACGACTTGACGGTGGCCAGCGCGTTACCGGCATAAATGGGGCGCACGAAGGTATCGGCATCCACCACGCCGGAAATGTCCGAGATTACCTGCACGTCCAGCAGCGCGGCAACGCGGGGCAGGGTGTTTTTGCCCGCGGCGGTGGCGGCTTGCAGAATGTGGCTGTAATGCGGCGCCAAAGCCACCAGCAGCGCGGCGGTCGGCTCGGCCATTTCATGCGTCAGCGAGGCATCATCGGCCACCAGGACCTTGGACACACCGGCGATTTTGGCGGCGGCGGCGGGGGCATCGCCCACATTGCTACCCGCGATCAGCACATGCACATCCCCACCCAGTTTGGCGGCGGCGGCCACGGCCGAGCGGGCTGGCTGCTTGATGCCGGAGGCATCGAAATCGAGAACAACGAGAGAAGTCATGGCGTTAGATCACTTTCGCTTCGTTACGCAGTTTTTCGACGAGTGTGGCCACATCCGGCACTTTTATGCCAGCCTTGCGGCCGGGCGGCTCGGAAACACTGACCATGGTGAGGCGCGGGGTGACATCCACGCCCAGATCGGCGGGTTTGAGGATGTCGATCTGCTTCTTGCGCGCCTTCATGATGTTGGGGAGCGAGGCGTAGCGCGGCTCGTTCAGGCGGAGGTCGGCGGTGACCACGGCGGGGAGCGCCAGCTCCACCGTCTCCAGCCCGCCATCCACTTCGCGCGTTACGGTGGCCTTGCCATCGGCAATTTCCACCTTGGAGGCGAACGTGCCCTGCGGCCAGCCCAGCAGCGCCGCCAGCATCTGGCCGGTGGCGTTCATGTCGTCGTCAATGGCCTGCTTGCCCAGAATGACGAGTTCGGCGCCTTCCTTGGCCGCCAGCTCCTTCAGCAGCTTGGCCACGGCCAGCGGCTCCACGGCCACATCGGTTTCCACCAGCACGCCACGGTCGGCCCCCATGGCCAAAGCGGTGCGGATGGTCTCCTGCGCCTGGTTCACGCCGATGGAAACGGCCACGATCTCGGTGGCGATGCCTTTTTCCTTCAGGCGCACGGCTTCCTCGACGGCAATCTCGTCAAACGGGTTCATCGACATTTTCACGCCGGCGGTTTCAACCCCGGACTTGTCCGACTTCACCCGGACCTTCACGTTGTAATCGACAACGCGCTTAACGGCGACCAGAAGTTTCATCTCTATTCTCTACCTTATAGCTTATGCCCGAAAACTTAAGTGCGGCCTTGATATTGGATGTTGCTGCACATGCAAAGCCCACAGGGGCAATTAGCTGCCAGAACGGGCAAAGGCGTACAGCCGCGCTACCGCTTGTTCAATATCCGGCAAGGGCGCGCAATAGCTGAAACGCACGAATTGGCCGCCATGCGCCGCGTCGAAATCATGCCCGGGCGTGGCGGCGATATTTTGCGCCGCCAGGAGCCGGGCGCAGAAATCGGCGCTGTCGGGGCTGAAGGCGCTGACATCCACGTAGATGTAGAAAGCGCCATCAGGCGGCGGGAAGGTGGTGAAACCGGCTTGGCGCAGCCCCTGGATGAGAATTTCGCGCGCGGCGGCGTAGGTGGCGCGGTGGCCCTGCAGCTCCGCATGGCAGGACAGCGCCGCCTCAGCCGCGATTTGGCTGGGGTAGGGGGCTGAAATGAAAAGGTTTTGCGCCAGGCGCTCGATGGGCCGGATGAGGTCTTCCGGCATCACCATCCAGCCCACGCGCCAGCCCGTCATGGAGAAATATTTGGAGAACGAGTTGATGACGATGGCGCTGGAGGAGAATTGCGCGGCGCTGGCGGCGGGCTTGCCGTAGGTGAGGCCGTGGTAGATTTCGTCCGAAATGAGCCTGATGCCGCGTGTGTGGCAATACACCGCCAGTTCGCGCAGGGCCTCGGGCGTGAGCATGGCGCCGGTGGGGTTGGCGGGACTCGCCACAATCAGCCCTGCCGGGCGGCGCGGCAGGGCGTCCAGCATGGCGGGCGTGGGCTGGAAGCCTGTCTCGGCCCCACAGGGCAGCACCACGGGTTTCAGCCCCAGCGCGACAAGAATGTTAAGGTAAGGCGGGTAATAGGGCGCGGCCAGGGCCACTTCATCCCCGGCCTCGAACGCCGCCAGGAAGGCCAGGGGAAAAGCGCCGGAAGCGCCGGTGGTGATGGCGATCTGGCGGGCGGGAAGCTCCACGCCGTACCAGTTGTGGATATGGGTGGAGAGTGCCGCCCGCAGGCTCGCCAGCCCCAGCGCCTCGGTATAGCCCATCGGGTTGTTGCCGCGCAGCGCGGCTTCCACGGCGCGTTTGGCGCCTTCGGGCAGGCCGGTGCCCGGTTGCCCCACCTCCATGCGCAAAACGGCGGGGCCGGCGGGGCCGATTTCCGCCGCGCGGGCATTGGCCGCGGTGATAACATCCATCACCCGGAAGGCCGGCACGCGCGCGCCCACGCCGGGCTTCATGCGCGGGGCTTAGCGCCCGCCAATGGCAAGGCCCGTGTCTTTCTGGCCGGCGCTGGCGGTGCAACTGGCCTCGCCGCCCGGAACATTACCGGGGCAGGAGATAATATCGGCCTGGCCTGGGCTGGGGATGGGGGTTTGGGTTTTGTTGAGGGCATTGGCCAAACCAATTTTCGCGGCCTGGATGGCGGCGGCCTGGCCCGTGCCGGACGCGGCGGCGCGGAAGGCGAGGTTGCCGGACGCATAGGCCATGGCGGCGGCGAGGTCTGGCGTGGGGTTGGATTGGGGCGATGCGGCCAGCAATATGCCCGTGCCGGGCGCGATGCGGCCCGTGCCGAACAGATTATTCATGGAGGTTACGCAGATGACGCTGCCGCCATTCTTATCGAGCGTCATGAAGGCGGCGGAGGCTGGCAATGCCTCGAAAGGGCTGGTGGCGGTGGGCAGGCTGGCCACGGCATATTTGCCGTCCTTGCTGAATACCGGGCTGGCATATCGCGGCGCGCCATTGGCGAGGTCCGCCATGGTCAGGCCGCCGCCCGCCGCATCAGCCGCGGTGACGAAGCCCTGTGCGAAGCTGCCGGATGACATGCCCAGCACGCCCTGGGTGCGCAAAATTTCCAGCGTTGTGGCAAGGTCTGGCTGCACCAGCGTGGCGTTGGCGGGCAGCAGCGTGCCATTGGGGGCGAAAATAGCGGCGGCGGCTGGGTCGGCCAGCAAAGCGGGGCCAACGGTTTGCAGGTCTTTTTCGAGCGCGGGAGAGACCTCGGCATTCGCGGCCAGGCGCTCGGCGGGGATGATGACGGCGGAGCTGGGCAGCACGCCGTAGCGCGCCTGCATGGCCAGCAGCCCGCGCGCCAGCGTGGGTACGGCGGCCGGGCGGTCTCCGGCATTGCCATCTGGCGCGGCGGCGGGAAACAGCAGCGCGACAGGCGGCTGTGCCTCACCCTTGCTGTTGAACATCTTGATGAGGCAGGCGCCGCCGCCGCCAAGCCCGCCGCGTGAAGGCAGAGTGACGGCCTGGGCGAGGCCCGCCGCCGCCGCCGCATCGGCCGCGTTGCCGCCCTCGTTGAGAATTTGCCGTGCCACGAGGGCGGCTTGCGGCTCGTCAGCCACCGCATAGCCGAAGGTGGAGGGTGTGCTGCTGGGGGCGCCGGCGGAATTGCCGCAACCCGCGAGCAAGGCGAGGGAAGCGGCGGCGGCGAGAGAGCGGAGACTTATATGCAAAATGGGACGCCCCTGAAGCTGGTTGGACAGGCTGGCCGCCTGATTAGCGGCGAAACAGCTTTACGTCCATGACGTGCTGGTGGAGCGGAAGGGAATGAGGCTGGCCAGGCGGGCCTGCGCCTTGTGGCGGAATTTGCCAAAGCGCCCCACGCCCTGCAGCCGCCGGTCCACGAAGGCCAGGGTGCGCCCGGCCTCGGGCGACTCGTCGCTGAGCCAAAACAGCAGCGTGGCGAGCCAGATGGCGCCCAGGGTGAAGCGTTTTGTGTACCAGGAAAAATCAGCCGATGTATCGCGCGCGGCAAACCAGATGGAGTCGGTGCTGGCGGCGATGATGCGGGCCAGGCGCGGCGCCTGGCCGGGCAGAGCGAGATGTGCCATGGCGCGGCGCAGGGCTTCCTTATCCCCCGCCATTTGTTCCAGCCGCAGGGCGATGACGGCGCGCACCCGCGCGGTCAGCCCGCCTTCCAGCCCGGCGGAATCTTCCACCATGCGCTGGTCGGCGAGGGCGAAGGCGGCTTCTATCATGTCCGCCGGGGTGGCGAAGAGCAGCGGCGCTTCGTCCGGGCCGCGCCCCAGGCTGGCCAGGGCGTGGCGCAGGGCCTGCATGGTCCAGCCGTCGAAGCTGGTATTGGGCAGGAGCGCGTCCAATATTTTCGCGGTTTCGGGGTCGATTTCCATCACAGCAGCTCCACGGGGTGGCGTTCCAGCTCTTCATTAAAGCCGAAAGCGCTGAAATCCTCCACCCGCGAGGGGTAGAGGCGGCCATCGAGATGGTCGGCCTCGTGCTGGAGCACGCGGGCGGGGAAGCCTTCGAGCACCTCATCCACTGCCGCGCCATCGGCATTGAGTGCGGTGAGGCGGATTTTGGCGAAGCGCGGCACGGCGGCGCGCAGGCCGGGCACGGAGAGGCAACCCTCCCAGCCGGTTACTTTTTCGTCTGAAAGCGGGGTGAGCACGGGGTTGATAAGGGCGCGCAGCCGCATGGCCTGGCCCGTGCCGGAGCGGCTGGCGGGCACATGGAACAGCAGCAGCCGCAACGGCACATGCACTTGCGGGGCGGCCAGCCCCACCCCGCCGCTATCGGCCAGGGTTTCCGCCATGTCCGCGATCAGCCGCTGAATTTCGGGCGCCGTGGGGTCTTGGATGGGGGCGGCCGCCTCGCGCAAAACGGGGTGGCCCATGCGGGCTATTTTAAGGATCGCCATGGATGCATGATTGCCCTGCCAGAAATGATTTGGCGAGCGCGAAATATATGCTATAGGCGCCCCAGGTTTGCGGAGGCGGCCAGGGATGGTTGTGCTCCGTGTTTCGTTTTGGGTTTATTTTGGCCAGTTCTATGAGGGCCGTTTTCAGGAGTTGACGCGCCGGTGCAAGTTCTCGTTCGTGACAATAACGTCGACCAGGCGCTGAAAGCGCTGAAGAAGAAGCTCCAGCGCGAGGGCGTGTTCCGCGAGATGAAGCTTCGCCGCCATTACGAGAAACCCTCTGAGCGCCGCGCCCGCGAAGCCGCCGAGGCTGTGCGCCGCGCCCGCAAGATGGAGCGTAAGCGCATAGAGCGCGAAGGCTTTTAAGCCCGCGGCTTTAAACCTATAAGCGCCAAGCCTGGCGCTAAGCCTATATTATGTTGCGGGGCCACCCGCAGGTGGAGCCGCGGCGGTAAAAGCCCCGCGGCTTTTGCGTTCCGCGGCCCGAAAAGTTCCGCCCCAGCCCATGAAACATTTTTTTACCCTTTTTGGATGACAAGCAGCCATGTGCCGTCTGGCTGTTCCAGCAGGTCCAACGGATCGTGGCCGTGGTCGGCCGCGGCGCGGGGTACGTTGCGCAGCGGGTCCTCTCCCCGCAGGCGGACCAGCAGGATCTGCCCGGCTTCCATGGTATCCAGGGCCAGGCGGGTGCGCACATAGGTCATCGGGCAGGTTTCCGCCGTTATGTCTATGGCTTTGTCGTGGGCGGGCAGGGTGGCGTGGGGCATGTTCATTCACTTAATAAGGCTGGACCGGAGCTAAACTTTGGGCCACAAGGCTTTGCGATGGATATAAGCATCGAGCGCCTGTGCATAGAGAATGGCCTGAAGATGACAGGCCCGCGCCGTGTGATCGCGCGGGTGTTGTCGGAGGCGACCGACCACCCGGATGTGGACGAGCTGCACCGGCGGGCGAATTGCGTTGATCCGCGCATTTCTCTGGCCACGGTGTACCGTACCGTGAGGCTTCTGGAGTCCAAGGGCATTCTGGCCCGGCGCGATTTGGGCAGCCGCCGCGCGCGTTACGAGCCAAGCGTGGATAAGCACCATTTTCATCTGGTGGACCAGGAGAACGGCACGGTGGTTGAATTCTCGGCGCCCCAGGTGGAGGCAATGCTGCAGGATATTGCCAAGGCGCGGGGCTTTGATGCCGACGTGATCAAGATTGAGCTTTATGGCCGGCGGACAGACCAGTGAACCAGACCTTGCCCCCTGAACTGCCCCGCTTTACCGTTGGCAACGCGGCGCCAGGTTTTGCCGAGCTGCGCGCCAGTAATTTGGGTGTGCGCCTGGCGGTGAATCAGGGCGAGCTGGATGCCGTACAGGCGCTGCGCTACCAGGTGTTTTACGAGGAAATGGGCGCCAAGGCCGATGCCGCCACGGTGGCCAGCCGCCGCGATAGCGACGAGTTTGACGCGATTGCCGACCATTTGCTGGTGGTGGACCACGATTTGGGCGAGGGCGCCAGCAGCGTGGTGGGCACATACCGGCTCATCCGCGAGGAGGCGGCCCAGCGCTTTGGGCGGTTCTACTCGGAGAGCGAGTACGATATTTCAGCGCTGAAGAGGTTTGCCGGGCGCAAGCTGGAGCTGGGGCGGAGCTGTACCGCCGCCGCCTACCGCAACCGCGCGGTGATGCAGCTTTTATGGCGCGGCATTGCGGCTTATGTATTTCATTACGGTATAGACCTGATGTTCGGCTGTGCCTCGCTGGCCGGAACAGATCCGGATGCGCTGGCGGACGAGCTGACTTATTTGGCCGCCTACCACATGGCGCCGGAAGCCATCCGCCCGCGTGCATTGCCCGGCCGCTATGTGGAAATGCGCCGCGAGCCGGAAGGTGCTACCGACCCGAAACGGGCCATGCTGCGTTTGCCGCCGCTTATTAAAGGCTATTTACGCCTGGGCGGGTTTGTTGGCGATGGGGCGGTGATCGACGAGCAGTTCAACACCACCGATATTTCGATTGTGGTGCAGACCGATCTGGTCACCGATAAATATTACCGGCATTACGAGCGCGAGGCGCGTTAGGCGAGGCCGCGCAAAGCCGCCCGGCACAAGGATGGAATAATGGCTGAAGACGATTTGAACGTACCGGACTCACTATTGCCGTACGATGAATGGACGCAGGACGCGCTGCGCCAGGTGGTGGTGAGCGCGCTGCGCCATGTGGCGCGTAACGGCCTGCCGGGCGGGCATCATTTTTACGTAACGTTCAAAACCGCTTATCCTGGCGTGCAGATACCCGAGCGGCTGCGTGTGCAATACCCGGATGAGATGACCATTGTGCTGCAGCATCAGTTCCACGGGCTGCATGTGGATGAAGATGGGAGCGTGTTCTCCGTGGGGCTGAGCTTTTCCGGCGTTCCCACGACTTTGGTTGTTCCCACGGCGGCCATATCCAGCTTCGCCGACCCGGAAGTGCGCTTTGGCCTGCAATTTGATGTAACCATATCCGAGCCTGCGGATGTAATGGAAATTCCCGCCCCGGAGGGCGATGACGCCCCCGCCCGCGCCAGTGATGGCCCGGCCGATGTGGTGAGCCTGGATGCCTTCAGGAAAAGACAGAAAGACTGAGACGATGAACGTGATGAGCAAACGCGCGCCTGGATTCGCTTATTCACCCATGCTGCCGCTGGGCGAGGATACCACGCCCTACCGCAAGCTGGATATTGATGGTGTGTCCACCATCGAGGTTGAAGGCAAGACCGTGCTGAAGGTGAGCGCGGATGCGCTCTCGGCGCTGGCGTTCCAGGCGTTTCACGATGTTTCGCATTTGCTGCGCCCGGGGCATCTGGCGCAGCTTGCGAATATTCTGAAAGATCCAGAGGCTTCGGAGAATGACCGCTACGTGGCGATGGAGTTTTTGAAGAATGCCGTGATTGCCGCGCGCGGCGTGCTGCCCATGTGCCAGGATACCGGCACGGCCTTGGTGTTTGGCAAGAAGGGCCAGCGCGTTTGGGTGGAGGGTGACGAGGAGGAGGCGTTTTCCTGGGGGGTGTCGCGCACCTATACCGAAACAAATCTGCGCTATTCGCAAATGGCGCCGCTTTCGATGTTCGAGGAAAAGAACACGGGAAATAATCTGCCCGTGCAGTTCGACATCATGGCAGCACCCGGCGAGCACCATGCTGATGAATTCCACCTGCAATTCATGGCCAAGGGCGGCGGCTCGGCCAACAAGACGTATTTGTTCCAGGAAACCCGTGCGACGCTGACGCCGGAGAAGATTTATTCGTTCCTGGAGCAGAAGATAAAAACGTTGGGCACCTCCGCCTGTCCGCCTTACCATCTTTGCATTGTTATTGGCGGCACCTCGGCGGAACTGAACCTGAAGACCGTGAAGCTGGGTTCGACCAAGTATCTCGATCATCTGCCCACCGGGGGCAGCGCCATGGGCCATGCCTTCCGCGATTTGGAGATGGAGCAGAAGGTGCTGGAGATAACGCGCAAGATTGGCATTGGCGCGCAGTTTGGCGGCAAGTATTTCTGCCACGATGTGCGGGTGATCCGCCTGCCGCGCCATGGCGCGAGCTTGCCCATTGGCATTGGCGTGTCGTGCTCGGCGGATAGGCAGATAAAAGCGAAGATCACCAAGGATGGCGTGTTCCTGGAGCAGTTGGAGCATGAGCCGGCCAAGTATTTGCCCGAGATTACCGACGAGCATCTGGGCGGCGATGTTGTCGCCATCGATTTGAACCAGCCGATGGATGCCATCCGCGTCAAGCTCTCGCAATACCCCATAAAAACCCGTGTGGCGCTGACCGGCACCATTGTGGTGGCGCGCGATATTGCCCATGCCAAGCTGCAGGAGCGGCTGGATGCGGGGCAGGGCCTGCCGGAGTACATAAAGGACCACCCGGTTTATTACGCCGGCCCGGCCAAAACGCCGGAAGGCCTGCCCACGGGCAGCTTTGGCCCCACCACGGCGGGGCGCATGGATTCCTATGTGGATGCGTTCCAGAAAGCCGGCGGCTCGCTGGTGATGCTGGCCAAGGGCAACCGCAGCAAGGCGGTGCGCGAGGCCTGCCATAAATATGGCGGGTTCTATCTCGGCTCCATTGGCGGCCCGGCGGCGGTGCTGGCGCAGAACAACATCACCAAGGTCGAGGTGCTGGAATATCCCGAGCTTGGCATGGAAGCGGTGTGGAAGATCGAGGTGAAGGATTTCCCCGCCTTCATCGTGGTGGATGACAAGGGTAATGATTTTTTTGCCGATCTTGCCTGAGGTGCCATGAAATTCACCGTTGACCGTATCGACCATGTGGTGATGATATGCCGTGACCTGCAGGTGACGGCTGGCTGGTACCAGCGTGTGCTGGGCATGGAGCGCGAGGAATATGGCGGCAAAAACCGCACGGCTTTGCGTTTTGGCGCGCAGAAGATCAATCTGCACGCGGTGGGGGCTGAAATTGTTCCGCATGCCTCGGAAGCCCGGCCTGGCACACTGGATTTGTGCTTTGTGGTTGCCGTGCGGCCGGAAGATGTTATCGCCCAGCTCCATGCCTGCGGCGTGTCCATCGAGCGCGGGCCGGTGGCGCGTATCGGCGCGCTGGGGGACATCATGTCCGTCTATTGCCGCGACCCGGATGGCAATCTGATCGAGCTTGCCTCGTATATGGGAGCATAAAATGGGGCCGTGCCCGGCTGGGGCGCGTGCTCCCGCGCGGTACGAGCCTATGAATTTAGCCGAATTTGACTATGAATTGCCGCCAGAGCGGATTGCCGTTGCCCCCGCCAGGCCGCGTGATTCCGCGCTGCTGCTGCATGTGGGCGCGGCGCTGGGCGATTACGTGGTGCGCGATTTGCCCAGCCTGGTGCGGCCCGGCGATTTGCTGGTGGTGAACGATACCAAGGTGATTCCGGCCCAGCTCTCCGCCATGCGCGGCGCGGCGCGGATTGGCATTACGCTGGACAGGCGGCTGGATGATGGCTCCTGGCGCGTGCTGCTGCGCAACGCCAAGCGCGTGCATAAAGGCGATGTGCTGGTGATAGACCCCGAATTTTCCGCCGAGGTGCTGGACATTCTGGAAGGCGGCGCGGCGGTTTTGCGCTTTACGGCGGATGATTTTTACGCTGCCCTGGCCCGCAGCGGCGCGCTGGCATTGCCGCCTTACATCGCCCGGCCCGAAGGTGTTACCGAGCGCGACAAGGATGATTACCAGACCATGTTCGCGGCGCATGAGGGCGCGGTGGCTGCCCCCACGGCGGGTTTGCATTTTACGCCGGAGCTGCTGGCGGCCTTGCAGGCGCGTGGTGTGGAGATGGTGAAGGTGACGCTGCATGTGGGTGCCGGCACGTTCCTGCCCGTGCGGGTGGAGGATGTGTCTCAGCACGTTATGCATGCAGAGCGGGGTTTTATAACGGCCGAAGCGGCGGCGAAGATAAATGCCACGCGCCGGGCTGGCGGGCGCATCATTCCCGTGGGCACCACGGCGCTGCGGTTGATTGAGAGCGCGGCGGATGATGACGGCGTGCTGCACGAATTCAACGGCGAGACGGATATTTTCATCCTGCCCGGCTACCGCTTCAAAATTGCGGATATGCTGTTCACCAATTTCCATCTGCCGAAATCCACGCTGCTGATGCTGGTTTCGGCCTTTGCGGGCATGGAGCGGATACGCGCCGCTTATGCCCATGCCATTGCCTCAGGCTACCGTTTTTATTCCTATGGCGATGCCTGCCTGTTGGAGCGCGCATGAAATTCTCGTTCGATCTTCTGGCAAAGGACGGCATGGCGCGTGCCGGGCTGTTGCACACCGCCCATGGCGATGTGCCGACCCCCACCTTTATGGCCGTGGGCACGGCGGGCACGGTAAAGGCGATGACCGCCGATGCGGTGCGCGCCACGGGGGCCAGGATTGTGCTGGGCAATACCTACCACCTTATGCTGCGCCCCGGCGCGGAGCGCGTGGCGCGGTTAGGCGGGTTGCATAAGATGATGGACTGGCCTGGGCCGATCCTGACTGATTCCGGCGGGTTCCAGATTATGTCGCTCGCCAAGCTGCGCAAGCTGGATGAAAGCGGGGTGACGTTCCGTTCTCATATCGATGGCGCGGCCTATCATCTCACGCCCGAGCACTCGATGGAAATTCAGTACAAGCTGGATTCCACCATTACCATGGTGCTTGATGAATGCACCAAATTTCCCGCCACGCATAAGGAGGCAGCGGACTCCATGCGGCTTTCCACGCGCTGGGCCAAACGCTCGCGCGATGCCTTTGTGCCGCGTGAGGGTTATGGCCAATTCGGCATCATGCAAGGCTCGGTCTATGAGGATTTGCGGCGCGAATCCGCTGCCGCGTTGAGCGAGCTGGAATTCGAGGGCTATGCCATTGGCGGGCTTGCCGTGGGCGAAGGCCAGGCGGCGATGTTCGAGGTGCTGGATTATGCCACGGATATGCTACCCGCGCAGAAGCCCCGCTACCTTATGGGCGTGGGCACGCCAGATGATCTGCTGGGCGCCGTGGGGCGCGGGGTGGATATGTTCGACTGCGTGATGCCGACGCGCGCGGGACGCACCGCGCGGGCCTTCACCTCGCGCGGCATTTTCAACATGCGTAACGCGAAATTCCAGGATGACAGCAAGCCTTTGGATGAGGGCTGCCCCTGCCTGGCCTGCACGCGCCATACGCGGGCCTATCTGCACCATCTGTTCCGCTGCGAGGAGATGCTGGGGCCGATGCTGCTGACGGCGCATAACCTCACCTATTACCAATCCCTCATGCAGAACGGACGCGAGGCGATTCTTGCTGGCACCTACAGCGCCTATTGCGATACTATGCGCGAGGGCTGGAAACGCGGAGCAGAAGCAGGAGCAGAAGCATGAGTGATGAGCGTTACGCGGGCCTGCGGCAGCTAGGCCAGAAAACCGCAATGCCCACACGGCCCGAGGACGCCGTGCTGGAGCGTGTGGCGGCGCATATGGGGGGCAAGGCTGCCGTGGTGCGCTTCACCTGCCCGGAATTCACCTCGCTCTGCCCGCTGACCGGCCAGCCGGATTTCGCGCATATCGTCATCGATTATATTCCCGGCGACTGGCTGGTGGAGAGCAAGTCGCTGAAGCTGTTTTTCCAATCCTTCCGTAATCACGGTGCGTTTCATGAAGCCTGCACGCTGATGATCGCGGATAGGCTGGTGGCGCTGCTGGCGCCCAGATGGCTGCGCATTGGTGCCTATTGGTATCCGCGCGGCGGCATTCCCATAGATGTGTTCTGGCAGACTGGCGCGCCGCCCGAGGGCGCGTGGATTCCGGCCCAGGACGTGCCGCCCTACCGTGGCCGGGGCTGACGCAAAAACCGCCATCATCGCCCGTGCCGGGGCCTATGGCTTCGGCGCCATAGGCTTCACCCGCGCCGCGCTGCCGCCCGAGCGCCGCCGCTGGCTGCGGGATTTTTTGGCCGCCGGGCACCATGGAACCATGGGCTGGATGGCCGAGCGCGCCGCGCAGCGCGCGCACCCGCAAATGCTGTGGCCGGAGGCGCTCAGCGTTATCTCGCTGGGGTTTTCCTACGCGCCGCCGGGCGATGCGCTGGAGAATCTCGGCAACCCTGAGGTTGGCAATATCTCGGTTTATGCCCGCAACCGCGACTACCATGACATTATCAAAGGTAAGCTGAAGCATCTGGCACAATTCATCGTCACTTTGGGGGCGGGGGTGAAAGTGTTTGTGGATACGGCGCCGGTGATGGAAAAGCCGCTGGCGCAGCAGGCCGGGCTGGGCTGGCAGGGCAAGCATACCAATCTCGTCTCGCGCGTTCATGGCTCATGGCTGTTTCTGGGCGAGGTGTTCACCACGCTGGACCTTACGCCGGATGCGCCGGGGCAAAACAGCTGCGGCTCGTGCCATGCCTGCCTCTCCGTCTGCCCCACGGATGCGTTTCCGGCGCCGTATAAGCTCGATGCGCGGCGTTGCATCTCGTACCTCACCATCGAGCATGACGGGCCAATCCCGGAGGAATTCCGTGCTGCCATGGGCAACCGGATTTATGGCTGCGATGACTGCCTGGCCGTGTGCCCATGGAACAAATTCGCCCAGGAAGGGCAGGAGCAGAAGCTGGCGGCGCGGGATGATTTGACAGCGCCCAGCCTGGCCGGACTGGCCGCGCTGGACGATGCCGCCTTCCGTGCCAAATTCTCCGGGTCGCCCATAAAACGCATTGGCCGCAACCGGTTTGTGCGCAATGTGGCCATTGCCATAGGCAACAGCCAAAACCCCGCCTTGCTGCCAGCCGCCCAGGCCCTGGCGGGGGATGAAAACACCATGGTGGCCGAGGCCGGGGGTTGGGCCGTACGGCGCTTGCTTCCCTTTATGCTGCAAAACGGTTAATTCCTCGGGTTATGAGCTGGCTTACCGAATTTGTCCGTCCCAAAATCCGCACCCTGCTTGGCCGCAAGGAGGTGCCGGATAATCTGTGGCACCAATGCCCGTCCTGCCAGCAGATGATCTTCCACCGCGAGCTGGAGGCGGCGAAGAAAGTGTGCCCGCATTGTGGCCACCACATGCGTGCCACGGCCACCGAGCGCCTGGCCTGGACCTTTGATGACGGCGCCTATACGCGCATCGACCTGCCGAAAGCCGTGCCGGACCCGCTGAAATTCCGTGACCAGAAGCGCTATGCCGACCGTTTGCGCGATGCGCGCGAGGGCACCAAGCAGGATGACGCGCTGCTGGTGGCGCATGGCACCATTGGCGGGCACCGCGCCGTTGTGGCCGCCATGTCGTTCGAATTCATGGGCGGTTCCATGGGCTCTGGCGTGGGCGAGGGGCTGGTGGCCGCGGCCAAGCTGGCCGTGCTGCAGGCAGCACCCCTGATTGTTTATACCGCCTCGGGCGGGGCGCGTATGCAGGAGGGTGCTATCAGCCTGATGCAGATGCCGCGCTCCACCATTGCCTCGCAAATGGTGAAGGAAGCCGGGCTGCCTTACATTGTGGTGCTTACCGACCCCACCACGGGCGGCGTGACGGCCTCTTTCGCCATGCTTGGCGATATTCAGATTGCCGAGCCGAACACGCTGATCGGTTTTGCCGGGGCGCGCGTGATTGAGCAGACCGTGCGCGAGAAATTGCCGCCGGGCTTCCAGCGTGCGGAGTATCTGTACGAGCACGGCATTATCGACATGGTGGTGAAGCGCGGTGACCTTACAGCGACCCTGGCGCGGATCATCGCCCTGACCACGGCGAATAAGCGCGCCGCTTGACCCTGAGCCGCAGGCGATTTCTTTGACCCTGAGCCGCAGGCGATTTCTTTGACCCCGAGCCGCAGGCGATTTCTTTGACCCCGAGCCGCAGGCGAACCCCTTGACGAACGAGCTGCAAGCCGAGCGCAGCGCCTCGCCCAGCCGTGTGCGGGTGAGCGAGGCGCTGGCGCGGCTGCACAGCCTGTATCCGCGCATGATCGACCTCAGCCTGGAGCGGCTGGAGCGGCTGCTGGGCGATATGGGGCACCCGGAACAGCACTTGCCACCCGTGATTCATGTGGCGGGCACCAATGGCAAAGGCTCGGTCTGCGCTTTTGCCCGCGCGGTGGCAGAGGCGGCGGGCTTGCGCGTGCATGTGTTTACCTCGCCGCATCTGGTGCGGTTCAACGAGCGGTTCCGCCTGGCGGGCGAGCTGGTTACCGACGAGATGCTGGCTGATGCGCTGGACGCGATAGAAGCGGCCAACGGCCCGGCGCAGATTACGGTGTTCGAGGCGATTACGGCGGCGGCTTTCTGGCTGTTCGCGCGTGTGCCGGCGGATTTATGCATTATCGAGGTTGGGCTGGGCGGACGGCTGGATGCCACGAATGTGGTGCAGCCCGTTGCCTGCGCCATTGCCTCCATCTCGCTCGACCATCAGGATTTTCTGGGGGACACGCTGGCGAAAATCGCTGGCGAGAAGGCGGGCATCATCAAGCCCGGCGTGCCGGTGGCGGTGGGGTGTCAACCGCCCGAGGTGATGGCGGTGATTGGAGCCGAAGCCGCAGCCCGGCGCGCGCCTTTGCTGCGCCGGGGTGTGGAGTGGCAGGCTTTACCTGAAGGTGAGGGGATGGTGTTCGATGGCATCGCCCTGCCCGCCTTGGGGCTGAAGGGCGCGCACCAGGTGGAGAATGCCGGGCTGGCCCTGGCGGCCTTGCGCGCGGCGGGTTTTTGGCCCGCGCCGGAGGTGCTGGCGCGCGGCGTGGCGGCGGCGGAATGGCCGGCGCGGCTGCAAAGGCTGCACGGGGCCTTGGCCGCGCTGCTGCCGGAAGGCTCGGAGCTGTGGCTGGATGGCGCGCATAACCCTGGCGGCGCGGAAATTCTAGCGGCGCAGCTACAGGCCTGGAATGGTCCCACAACGCTGATTCTGGGCATGAAGAAGAGCAAGGATGTGGGCGAATTCCTGCGTATTCTGCTGCCCCATGCCCAGGCGGTTTATGCGGTGGCGGAGCCGGAGCAGCATCTGGCGCTGCCGGTGGAGGAGATTATCGCGGCCTCGGGCGGCGTGGCCAAGCCGGGGCCGGATGTGCGCGCAGCGCTGGGGCAGATAACCAAGCCCGCGCGCGTGCTGATTTGCGGCAGCTTGTACCTGGCCGGTGAGGTTCTCAAAATAGATTAAAGCGGGCTTTTGTTAACTTAAGCCCCTTATGCGGCAGGCGATCTGCAATCTTCGTTGTCTCGGCGTGATGGCCAAGCGTCGGTGGAGGCTGGCGCCTGCGTCGAGGAGGTTGGGCAAACTTGGCGTCCCGACGACCGCGAGGGTGAGAACGAGGGCGCGAAAGAGGGGGCATGGTTGGTATCGCGCGTGGGGCTGGCGGGGCGGCCACGCGCCAGGCATAAGGCCAGGCTCTCCAGCCGCATGGGAATCCATAAAGCCTTGCGGATCATTTTCAAGGAACCGGCGCGCGGCTATTCAATGGTGACAATCCACATCAGCATTGCTCACACGATGGCCATTGCTGCCGGCACACCCAAACATTTGGGAGTTTTGTGGTATTGTAACGTTAATCGCTGTTGTGCGGGTCTGCGATCTCGCGATCGGCATGCACGGTCAACCCTTTGCGGTCGGGGGCTTCAGCGCTGAAGTCCGGTGGGCGCAGCTTCTCGTTGATATAGGCTTTCAGCCGCGCATATTGCGTGCGCAGGCTGCGCCGGGGCAGGGGCGGGTCAATTTTGGCGCGGGCTGCGTAATAGATACGGGCCAGCTCATCATACGTATTTGTTTCGAAATGTTCATATCGGATCAGGCCTGGTTCCTGGCTTTCCGGCAGATAGATTTTTTCGAAAAACTTACCGTAGCCCCAGCGATATTCATCATAGCGCCGTAATTTCACGGCCCGCTGCGCATGGCTGCGCAAGACCCATTCGAAATGCACGAAATAGGCATCCAGCGGCACGCGTGACCAGTGGTTGATGAAATAGCCTTCAGTATGCATGATGGAGGTGTAAACGACCTGATCTGGCCGGAAGAGCCGCCAGGCATGGTCCGTGCCTGGACGATGGGTGCGGTCCTGCCACTGGTCGGAATAGCCATACATCAAGGGTTTCCCCGGTTCGTACCAGGCCCAGCGGCGCGGCAGCGCCACGGTTTGCACGGCGTCCGGCGGCGGCGGTCCGGCCAGGCGTTCAAATAACCGGTCTGAAGGTACTTCATCATCATGCATGAACAGGGCCCAGGGCGTCTTCACGCAATCTTTGGCTATAGAAACAATTGCTTCAGTGTGGGTGAAACCGTGGACATCAACAATTGGTACGCCGGCTGCATACGCGATGGCCCGTGTGTTGTCCTTGGTACGGTCATCCAACAGCAAAATCGGGGTAATGCCCCGTACCTTGTAATGGTCGAGAAGAGCGCCAATCCATAGGGCGCTGTCCTTTGTCGGGATCAGCACGGTAAACCAATTTTGCATGTGCCAAACCTTATAAGCAGATTATGAAGAAGGCCAGCCCTGCTGCTCGGCTGGCGCTGCCTGTACCGCCGGCCTGTTCTCGGCCTGATGCGGCGTGCCTGCGCGGAGCAAAAACTCCGCCGCCCGATTGACCCGCGCTACCCACCAATTATTGAACCAGACCAAAGGTGCTGCCACTAATGGCGTTAGCAAAAAAACCACGGCAAACGCCGGAATGGCACCGTGCCGCAGATACATGGCCGACCCCGCCGAGCAGATTACCAGCACATGGACAAGATAGATGGGAAAAGAAAACGTGCCTAACAGTGCTGGCAACCTACCCGAAATCTGCTTGCGTACCGGCGGAAACATCTCCACGATGCCGATCATCAGCGCCGCGCCAAGGATCAATGGATCCGTCATGGCCATGCCATGGGCGGCAAGCCAGCCGAAAACCGCATAATCACCTACGGGGTGGCCCGGATAACCCAGCATATAAAGCGACAACATCAGCATGGGCCAAGCGATGATATGTGGCAGCCTTCCGGCGCGCGGCAGCAGAACGGCCATGGCGGCACCAACGGGAAAGGCTTCCAGATTCGGGTCGGCGAAATGCAGTACCACCACCACCATGGCGGCAAGCCCGAGGGCAACATAGGGCGATGTTCTGCGGGCTTCCAGCAATATCGGCGCCGTGCCAAAGGCGATCAGGCTACCGGCGAATTCCGGATGCATCGTCCACAGGCTGCTGTCGTACAGTGTATCACCACGAAAAAAAACGAAATAGAGTCCTTGCGCCAACGCGCCGTGGAAATGGATTGAGGCTGTGGTAAGGGCTGGCTTAAACAGCCGGAAAAAAGCATCGCCGAACAGGCTGAGCCAAGCCGAACCCGATTTCGCACCGGCTTGCTGGAAATAGTAAAGATGGAAATAGAACAGGCTGTAGGAGAGTAGCACTGTTACCAGGACAGGCCCCATCAGCCGTGGCCATCGCTTCACGGCGCCTTTCATCAAAATCCTGATATTGCCGTTCTGGCAGAAACGCCTTGTTAATACATAGCCTGACAGTACAAAAAACAGAGAGACCGCGCCCGCGCCATTGATGAAGACGTATTGCAGCGTGCCTTGCAGGCTTTGCGGCCCGCCAACGGGAATGGGGCCAAATCCATAATATTGCGGCAGGAACGCCACGATAGAATGGTTCAATACGACAACGATTGCCGCAATACCGCGCAGCGCTTCAAGAGGAATATCCTTGGTCTGTGCCCCGCTTGGTTTTGCCTCGTTGGAAATTGCTTGTCTCCCTTTCCGCCCGGCCTCGATTGCGGCGTCCGCAGGCGCTGCATGACCTGCTAGCGTACGCCTAGATTGAGGTCAACTCGCATGGAATTTCAATAGTTTAAGGACTCGCCGGGGAGGTTTGGTCACCCAGCGCCACAGATACCGCCGCAAAGGGGGAGCCGCTCACAGGCAATGGCAGCCGCCAGGGGTACAGGACTGAAGCCAGCCACGATCAAAGCCCATATTGCCCGGATCAAGACCTGATACCAACGGTCATTGAGCATGACCGTTGGTATCATGCGCCGCGGTGGTTGTGGCGGTGTTGAAGCCACGGATGTTGGCGCCATGGCCGCGCGGCGCCAATGAGCGTGCCGGGCAAGAAAGCCGTGAGGAGGGCCATGAAGCGCGCTGGCAAATGCCCCACAGCCTATCACGGCGCCCATGACCATGATGTAGGCACGTAAACCCCAGAACACCGCTTTTTGCCAGGGATGGAGCACCACACGGGTGATTTCCATTTGGGGTGCCAGCCAGTTTTCCTGCCCCAGCAGCGGAGCGGCAGGGTTTTGCCTAAACCGCCACCATGAATGGTGCCGTGGTGCTGGCTGGGTATATAGCCTCGCGTGAGGCGCATTGGATGAGGTCATGATTCATGGTGGCGGCCAGGGCTTCGGCATCCACGGGTGTGCTGGCCGGGTGCAGCAGGCCCAGGGCCAGGGGGCGTTCCTCGCCGTTGCGGGGTAGTAATGTGGCCACCATTTGCAGGCCGGCGCCAAAACCCGCGGGGCCGGTGGCGTGGCCCTGGCGGCGCAGCGTGGCCACATGCTCGCGCATTTCGGCGGGGTTGAATTTCTGATCCGCCGGGGCCTCGGCATTCAGGCGCCAGAGGATGCGGCTGGCCTGCTCGGCGGGCAGGGTGGAAAGCAGCAGCAGCCCGGCGGCGCTGGCGGAAAGCTGCTCGCACGCGCCGTAGCCAATGGCGGGCAGCACCGGGTCTGGCCCCGGGGCCAGGCGGAAAATTTGCGCCTGGGTGCCGACCATGCCGAACAGGGCGATGGAATGGCGCGTGGTCTGGGCCAGACGGTCCATAAAACTGAAGAGATGACCGTTGCGGATGATCTCGGGCTGGGCGGAAATGCCTAGCGCGGCCAGGCGCGGGGTGGGGGAATAATAGCGCGAGCGGGAGTCCTTGTAGAGCAGGCCCATTTCCACCAGCGTGGCAAGCAGCTCAGACGTGCTTGATTGCGGCCGGTTATAGCGGCGCACAATGTCCATTACCGTTGCCTGCTGGCCGTTTTCACTAAAAAATTCAAAAACTTCGATAACCCGTTTGGCGATTTTGGCTTTGTTCGGTTCAAGCGCCATGGCCATAACCGTAATCTCCCCGGCTTTTGTATGGAGCACACAATCGGCCTGACGCTGCCCTTAGTCAATAAAAAAATGAGGGGGCTTCTGTTTTTTGTGTGTCAGGCTTGGCGCGGGGTTGGCGGCGGGGGATCGCGTGCGCGATTTTGCCGGGCGGGGCTTGGCGGGTTGCGGCGCGTTATCGCTGCCACGGTTTATCGCCATGGCGGTGGCGGGGAGCATTGCCGCCGCGGGCAGGCAGATGCCATTTGTGCGCCACAAGATTGCAGCGAGGGGAACGCATGGCCGGCAAGGTGATAGCAATAACGGGAGCGAATGGCGGGCTTGGCCGCGCGCTGGCGCAGTTTTTTGCCGAGGGCGGCGAGCAGGTGGTACTGCTGGGCCGCAAGCTGGACAAGGTGCAGGAAGTGGCCGCCGCGATTGGCGAACGCGCTTTTGCCGTGGCCTGCGATGTAGGCAAGCCGGAATCGGTGACCGCCGCCTTCAAGGTGATTGCCGGGAAATATGGCAAGCTGGACGTGCTCATCAATAATGCGGCGATTTTCCATCCCTTCCTTATCGAGGAAGCGACGGATGAGCAGATCATGGCGCCGGTGCTGGCTAATCTGGCCGGGCCGATTCTGTGCGCGCGCTCGGCGATTCCGCTGATGAGCCGGGGCGGGCACATCATCAATATCAGTTCCGAATCGGTCACGGTGCCATTGCCGCATCTCACCGTCTACCAGGCCACCAAGGCGGGGCTGGAGAATTTCTCCGAGCATCTGCAGCGCGAGGTGGAGGATAAGGGCATTCGTGTGACCGTGGTGCGGGCCGGGCAAATGATGGGGCCGGGCATGTCGGTAGAGATGGAGCCGCAGGCCGCCATGCGTTTCCATAAGGAGTCGATGCGGCGCGGGCTGAACCTGGCTGAACGGGGGATTACCCTTTACCCGTCCACTTTGCCGGTGTTCCGTATGCTGGTTGATCTGGCGCCGGACCTGCAGATTGGCCAGGTGGTGCTGGCGTCACGCGTGCCGGGCGGGAAAAATACGGCGTAAGGGCCGGCAGAGCCTGCATGTATAGCTTGATAGGAATAATGCGATGATGTTTCCCGATGGTAAACTCTACATAAATGGTAAACTCCGCGATGCGGAGAATGGCGCCAGGTATGAGGATATAAGCCCCTGGACGGGTGAGGTGATTGCCCTGGCGGCTGATGCCTCGGCGGCGGACATGGAGGAGGCGATTGCCGCTGCCAGGAAGGCGTTTGACGAGACGGACTGGCCCACGAACCGGACCCTGCGCCGGGAGCTGGTGGTGAAGCTGGGCGATAAGCTGAAGGCCAGCAAGGACCGGCTGATGGCGCTGGCGCAGCACGAGGTTGGCGCGGCCAAGGGGTTTGTGGCGGGGCCGCAAGTGGGGTCGCCGCTTAGCTACATTGACGATTTGTTGAAGATTTTCGATGAAATTGAGTGGGAAAAGCCGATGGGCGACCGCCCCGGCTGGGTGGGAACCAGCCGCCGCACGCTGGTGAAGGAAGCGGCGGGTGTGGTTGGCGTGATTACGCCGTGGAACGTGCCGCTCTACATTACCGTGGGCAAGGTGATTCCGGCGCTGCTGGCCGGTTGCACCGTGATTGTGAAGCCAGCGCCGGATACGCCGCTGATGAGCGCCATCTGGGGTGAGCTGGCGGCGGAAGCGGGCTTCCCGCCGGGCGTACTGAATGTGGTGACGGCGGCTGACCCGGTTGTGACTGGCGAGATGCTGGTGACGGATAAGCGCGTTGACCTGATTTCCTTCACCGGGTCCACCGGTGTGGGCAAACGCATTATGGAAAAGGGCGCGCCGACGCTGAAGCGTTTGTTTCTGGAGCTGGGCGGCAAGTCCGCGCTCATCGTGCTGGACGACGCGCCAAACTTCGCCCAGGCCGTGGCGATGGGCATGGTGACCCCGCATGCCGGGCAGGGCTGCGCCACGCTTACCCGCTTGCTGGTGCCGCGCAGCCGTTACGATGAGGCCGTGGGGGTTCTGCAGGCCGCCTATGCTGGTTATGGCGATAAATGGGGCGACCCGGACGCACCCGGCCAGATGATGGGGCCGCTGATTTCCGCCAGGCAGCGCGAGCGCGTGCTGGGCTATATTGAGGCTGGCAAGGCCGAGGGCGCGCGGCTGATTGCCGGTGGCAAGGCGGCGGCGGACAAGGGCGCGGGCTTCTTCGTGGAGCCGACTTGCTTTGTAGATGTGACCAACGACATGAAGATCGCGCGCGAAGAAATTTTCGGGCCGGTGGCTGTGGTCATTCCGTTCGAGGATGACGAGGATGCGATCCGCATTGCCAATGATAGCGATTATGGTCTCTCGGGCATGGTGCTTTCGGGTGATACAGAGCGCGCCATGCGCATTGCCAGGCGCATCCGCACCGGCACGATTGGCGTGAATTTTGGTGCTTCCATCTCGGTGGACCTGCCGTTTGGCGGGTACAAGCAGAGCGGCATCGGCAAGGAATGGGGCATGGAAGGGTTCGACGAATATCTCGAAACCAAAGCCATTGCGCTGGGTGTGTGAACTGAAAATGAATGGGCTGGGGTGGTTAGCTGCCCCGGCCCGGATAGATAGGGGGCCGCTTTTGCCCTTAAGGGTGGCCCCGCGGATTGACTGTGAGATGAAATGCCCGGCAGCGTGATGAACGAAACCGGTGGCCACCCGCCCGAGCCAAGGCCCGAGCCAAGGGGGGCATATAACCTGCTGGGCCAGCGCCTGGGCCGCAAAGGGCAGGAAACCCGCGAGCGCATTTTGTGCGCGGCGCTGCGCCTGATTGAAGCGGCGCAGGACGCGCCTTTGACTTTAAGCAGCGTGGCACGCGCAGCACAGGTCGGCATGACGACCTTATATCTCTATTTTCCCGATTTAGGTGACCTGGTTCTGGCGGTGCTGGAGCGGGTGATGGATTATGCCGGTTCGGCCTTTGGCGACCGGCTGCGCGTATACTGGCCGGACGAGGCGTTGCTGGAATGCACGCGCGGTTTTGTGGGCGCGCACCATCAGTTTTGGCGCCGCCATGCCCGGCTTTTATTGCTGCGCAATAGTTTTGAAGATGCGGGGGATGGGCGGTTTTTACAGTATCGCAACCGTGTTTCGAGGCCCTTGATCGAGCTGCTGATCCGGCAGATGAACGGCAGCCTGGAGCCGATGAATTCGCCCGTGGCCAATTGCGCGGCCGTGCTGGTGACCACATTCGAGAGGCTGGCGACGATTACCACCAACCCGATTTTCCGGCTGAATCTGACCGATATGGGGGTTGAGCAGGTTCAGGCCTATATTGATGAATTGCTGGATGCGGAGGCGGAGATAATTGCGCTGGCGGTGCGGCACCAGCGGGCCGCGGCAAAATAACCGCACGGCGCCAGGATGGCGTATGATATGGCGTATAATAACGAAAATAATTGAATGAGGACACAGCGATGGAAATGAACGACATGGTGATCATCAGCGTGGATGATCACATTACCGAGCCGGGAAATGTGTTTGATAAGCACCTGGCCGGCGATGCCTATGCCGCGGCGCCAAAGCTGCGCACAACGGCCAAGGGCACGAATTACTGGGAGTATCAGGGCAAGAAAATTCCCTCCACCGGGCTCAATGCCGTGGTGTGCCGCCCCAAGGACGAATACGGCATGGAGCCGACCGCGCTCAGCCAGCTTCGCCCCGGCTGCTACGACCCGGATGAGCGCGTGAAGGACATGAACATCAACGGCATGGCCGCGTCGCTCAATTTCGCCACTTTCCCTGGTTTCGATGGCGGGTTGTTTGCCGAGGCGCCGGACAAGGAAATGTCGGTGAAGCATCTGCGTGCCTATAATGACTGGCATGTGGATGAATGGTGCGGTTCCAACCCTGGCCGCTTCATCCCTTGCGGCATTTTGCCGGTATGGGACATGAAGGCCACGGTGGAGGAGATTAAACGCCTGACCGCCAAGGGCTGCCACACAGTCTCGCTGAACGAGAACCCGACCAAGCGCGGCCTGCCGTCCATCCATAACGCGTATTGGGAGCCGATGTGGAAGGCGATTACCGATGCCGATATGGCGATCTGCCTGCATATCGGCTCCGGCAACCCGGCGCCGATTGCCTCGATGGAATCGCCGGTCGAGGCGTGGATCACCACCATGCCGATTTCGATTGCCGTGGGCGCGGCGGATTGGCTCACCCTCTCGGCGCTGCACCGCTACCCCACGCTGAAGCTGGCGCTTTCCGAAGGCAGCATTGGCTGGGTGCCGTACTTCATGGAACGCGCCGATTTCAGCCATGGCCAGCATCACGCCTGGACTCATTCCGACTATAAGGGGATGAAGCCGAGCGAAGTGTTCAAGCGCCACTTCCTCAACTGCTTCATCGATGACGAGTTCGGGCTGAAGAACATCGGCTGGATCGGCGAAGACAACATCGCCTATGAATGCGATTACCCGCATTCCGACAGCTTGTGGCCGGAAGCGCCGGAGCGGCTATGGCAGACCGTGAAGCATTTGACGGACACGCAGATTGCCAAGGTGACGCATTTGAATGCGATGCGGACCTTCAATTTCGATCCGTTCAAGCATCATAAAAAGCAAGAGCTGACCGTGAGCGCGCTGCGGGCGCTGGCCAAGCAGCAAGGTGTGGATACCACGCCGAAATCGAGCGGCGGCGCGGCGCCGC
>JAJZFB010000078.1:30373-32083 GCA_021805545.1 Pseudomonadota bacterium
CGATCTGTGCTGCGCCGCTGGCGGCGGGCGAGGAGCCGCGCACCGTGACCTCGGGCGATATTATGCGCATGATGCAGGAGCACGCGAAGGCGGCCTGACATGGCTTGTGTGTGCAGGCGGATCGGGCGTGGCGCCGGGTCCGCCTGTTTGCTGCAATCGCGGGCACGATAAAACAGGGGCAGACTTGTCTCCTTGCCGCCATAGCGGCATCTGCTTGCACGATGTGAGCTACAGCGCTGCCAGGGCGCGCATATGGGGGAAAAATGACGGATTTTCTGGGTTATGCGGGCAAGCGCGTCGTTGTAAGCGGCTGTTTCTCCGGCATGGGCGAGGCCACGGCCCGCACCTTGCTGTCGCTGGGTGCCGAGGTGCACGGGCTTGATTACAAGGATACGGCGCTGAATCTCACCTCTTTCACCAAGGTCGACCTGCGCGACCCGGCCTCGATTGATGCGGCCGCGGCCAAAATTGGCGGTAAGGTTGATGCGCTCTTCAACTGCGCCGGGCTGCCGCAAACCTTTCCGCCGCTGGATGTGATGAAGGTGAATTACATGGGCACGCGGCACCTGACCGAAAAGCTGCTGCCCTATATGGGCGAGGGCAGCGCCATCGCCAGTATCTCGTCCACGGGCGGGCTTGGCTGGTCGCGCCGCATGCCGCTGCTGATGGAGGCGATTGCTGCGGGCGGATTTGACGAGGCGCTGAAATGGTGCGAGGCGCGCCCGGAGGTGGTGAATGAGGGCTACTCCTTCTCGAAGGAGTTGATCATTGTATGGACGATGCTGACCTCTTCCAAGCTCATCAAGCAGGGCATACGCACAAATTGCACGCTGCCCGGCCCAACCCAGACGCCGATGATGAAGGAGTTTGAGGCGGCGACCGCCGATGTGGTGCTGACCACGGCAATGCAGCCGATCAACCGCCGCTCCACCCCGCAGGAGCAGGCCAATGCGCTGGTGTTTTTGAACAGCCCCGTGGCCAGCTATGTAAATGGCGTGGTGTTGCCGGTGGATGGCGGTTTTATGGGTGGCGTAACGACCGGGCAGGTTGATTTGCGGGCCATGATGGGCGCGGGCTGAGTTTTTCGCCCGGCTTCTGTCGCGGGCCAAAAAGGGGGTTGCGGCGCAGCCCCTTTTTGTTTTGCGCGCGGCCGCCCCGCCTGCACCGCGCGCAAAGCGAGCGCATCTCAAGTTATCGCGCTCTGATAAAAACAAAAAGAATCACGCCAAGAAACTGTGGCAAAAAAGCCATGGTTCGGGATTGTTTTCGGCCCTGGCGCCGGATTATCCAAGGAAAGTCAAATCAATCCATATTTTGCATCAGTTTGTCGCAAATGGGCACTATGCACCATAACGCCGCATTGTTAATAGAAACGGACTGAAGTCCGGCTTTTTGGGGATGGCATTGAAGAGGCGCCTGCATGGCCTTGGAAAGCCGCGATCTGGCCTGAAGCTTCTTTGTTTTGTCTGGGATAATGGGAATTTGAGGGGGCGATTGCATGTCCAAAAAAATGAGTGCTGTTCGTGGGGCCAAAGGGCGTAAATTGTCGCGTTTGGGCGGTATTGGTCTAAGTCTTCCGGCTATATTTGCGGTAGCGCCTGCGGCGCATGCGTTTCAGCTTTACGATGGCAGCCAGCATGGCAACAAATGGGAAGTGAACCTCGACATCACGGCGTCTTACACGGGCATGTACCGTGTTGGGCATCCCAG
>JAJZFB010000029.1 GCA_021805545.1 Pseudomonadota bacterium
AAGATCATCCCGGCAGTATCGCCGCCGAGCGGTTTCAGTCCAAGTCATCGTGATTCCGTCAGTTGTTGCAAACCAACAGAATCACAACTAACTGAAATCGCTCAACTATCTTTTTCGTTCAGGTTCTAAGACAGCTGTTTGGATCGTTACCAAGGGCGTGGTAACGTTGGGTTGTGGTCATGAAGGGGGTTGCATGTCATTCACTTTGTCGCCAGAAACCAATTCTGTGGCTAGCTGCGCCAAGCATGTCTCGGGGCAAAACAGCTTTTTCAGGAGGGTTCTCTTCATAACCTTCACAATGGCAATCCTGTCCGCCGGCCTTAATGCGAGCGCGCAGACTCCACCTCAGTCTTTGCCCCCAACCACATCCGTACCGTCCGATTGTGAGGATTTACCAATAGATGGTGCCCAATTTATGCAACGAGTTAACTCTTTCGTTGTGTATGGCCACCTTACGGACATTAAGTATATAGAAAATGAATTGGGTACGAAATTAAATCTAACTAGCGGCTATGAGAAGCCCGACGGCATGAGTGGTGACTTTAAGTACGAAGCCAACCAGCTTTTTGAGAAACCTGTTCAGGTATCTCTAAATATAGCGACTTTCTTCGGTGGAGGTACTGATTCAGCATTGGCCATCGGCGGTTGGCCTCCTACAATCAACATTGTTGATGAATGTTTTCGTGTTCCCTTATCGACATTTGTTACGTATTTTGGAAAAAACTTCTCTATCGGTTACATGGGCGGGCAGGAGATATGGTCGTGGTATCTGTCAGGTCCGAACAATTCAACTGTTAGTTTGTCGGTGACAGCTAACGGGAACAAAATAGTTAACGGCTTCGCTATCGATCAGATGACACCATCATCGCCAGCGGCTCTTCATGCTCCTCCTCCCTTTTGTAGAAAATTCACGCTGACAGATGCCAAATTCTTGGACATGCTCGATATGATCACAAACCATGGCGATATAACGGACATTGCGTTTATGGAAAGGGCATTAGGCACGAAGCTTAGCCTGACTCCAACATACGGAGAAGACGGGAGTTCCGATCCTGATACGACGATCTACCGGAGTGACCACCTCCTGGACGCTCCAATTCCTGTCGAAATCGACATTTTCAGGGGCAAAGACAGGCAGGATATGGGTGGCGAGAGCGCCCGTATGAGATTGAGTGGACCGGATCCGGATTTTTATTTCAACTGCCTAAAATTAACCATGGCGGAAGTCTTTTCTTCGTTCGCGCGAAGGAATTTGTCTGATGCCTCACGTTGTGTCCCCACTGGTGATTGTGGTGAATATGTGTGGAAGCTGCACACCACAAAAGAAAATGATGCGAGGCAAAAACTGCTTATCGGTTGGGAATATAACGGGAATGATTCCGATAATACTCGGGTCAATTTTCGGCATCAAATCGTTACGAATGTGGAGATAAGCCAGTCGCCACACTAATGTAGCACATAACTTGCCGCGGTCGCCGGGCGGGCGGCGCCTGCCATCGATCCGGGCGCTTGATGAAGCAACCAACCGGCGGGCACACCGATGGCGGGCGTTGCCCGCCCTGCTCGTCTGGCGTCCGCGTTCGAAGGAGGCGAAAGTGGCTCGGCATGACCATCCAGGGCGCAGTGCCGCCACTCGGATCGTTCCCTTTACCTCCTCATCCCCCCGCCACCAGCACCACCAGCTTAAACCCCGGATGCGCCGCCGGAATGAGGTTGTGCTGCACGAAGCGCATTTCGCGGTGCTGCGGGTGGTGGAACACGCGGGTGCCGCCTTCGCGGGCCAGGACTTCGTGATTATGCCAGAAGCGGGCGAAGGCGGGGCTTTCGCGCAGGAGGGCGTTTATGAGCGCCTGGCGGGCGGGGGCGGTGGGTTCGTGGATGGTTTCGGCGCGGAACTCGGCCACAAGGCGTTGGGCGCGGGCCGGCCAGTCGGGGATGAAGTTGCGGGCGGCTTCGTGCTGAAAGACGAAGCGCAGCAGGTTTGGCTCGCCGCGTTGCAGCCACGGGGCGAATAAGGCCTGGGCGGGCTGGTTCCAGGCATGGCCGGTGTAGAGCGCGTCCAGAATATAGGCCGGCGCGGTTATGGCGGCGGGCAGGGCGCGCAAATCTTCCGGCAAGGGCTGGTCCGCTGACTCGTGCGGCGGGGCGGGGTCCAGCCGGGCGGCCAGGGCGAAGAGATAGGCGCGCTCCGCCGGGGTAAGGCGCAGGGCGGCGGCAAGGCGGGCCAGAGCGTGCGGGGAGAAGGAGATATTTCGCCCTTGCTCGGCCCATATATACCAGGTGGTGGAAACATTGGCGGCGGCGGCCACTTCCTCTCGCCGCCAGCCCGGTGTGCGGCGGCGGTCTTTCTGGCCTGAAATGGGGGCTGGGGCGGGCAGGGCCTCGCGCCGCGCCCGTAAAAACGCGCCCAGCGTGTGGCGCTGCCCGGGTTCTGCTTCCACGTCTGCTTCCATGGCGGAATTTATACCAGTATATTTTTGGGCCTTATACCAGCTTATTGCGCGCGGCAGGGTGGGCGCGGCCAAGGAGAGAGAAGATGAGCAAAAGCCAGCAGGAATTTGCCGCCGCCCATTACGGGCCGCGCGCGGCGGATTACGTAACCAGCGCCGTGCATGCGGCGGGGCCGGATTTGGACCGGATGGAGGCGCTGCTGCGCGGGCGCGGCGCGGGGGTGGTGCTGGATTTGGGCTGCGGCGGTGGGCATGTGAGCTATAGGGCCGCACCCCATGCGGGGCGCGTGGTGGCGGTGGATGTAACGGCGGAGATGCTGGCGCAGGTACGCGCGCAGGCCGCTGCCAGGGGGCTGAAGAATATCGAGACATGCAAGGCAGCGGCAGAGAATTTGCCTTTTGCCGAGGGCAGCTTCGATGTGGTGCTGAGCCGTTTCTCGGCGCATCATTGGCAGGATTTAGGTGCTGGGCTGCGCGAGGCAAGGCGCGTGCTGAAGCCGGGCGGGATGGCATTGTTTACCGATACACTGACACCAGCGGCGGCGGGGCTGGATAGTTTCCTGCAGGCCATGGAGCTGCTGCGCGACCCCTCGCATATGCGCAATTACAGCCTGGCGGAATGGAGTGCTGCGCTGGGGGCGGCGGGTTTTGGTGTGCGCGAGGCCCATATGCACCAGTTGCCGCTGGAATTTGCCTCCTGGATTGCGCGCACGCGCACGCCAGAGGTGATGGCGGCGGCGATAAGGGCGCTGCAGCAAGGCGCGCCAGATGCCGTGAAGGCGCGGTTTGCGATTGGGCCGGATGGCGGGTTTGAGATTGAGGTGGGAAGTTTTCTGGCCGTGGCTTTGTAAACATGCCCGGCACTGGCCCCGCTACTGGTATTGGAGCCAGAAGAAGTTGAAAACCCGGAAGGCCCGCACCTGTTCGCCCTTTTCTGTTAGATTGGTGATTGTGACCGCCCCGCCGCCAATGGGGCAGATGGTGAGCCTGTCCAGCGGGCGCCACATCATGGATGTTGCGTTATCGCTCGGGTACACTTGGTAAAGCTGGCCCGAGGCCAGGGGTAGGTATCTGCCGGAGGCGTTTTGCAGCGTATCGCCATGGCATGCAACGCGGGCGGCCGGTTGCCCCAGGGTGCAGGCGGTTACAAGGCTGAGTAGTAAAAACACCGGGGCGCTTAACCAGCGCCGTGCGCGTGGCCTGTGTGTGATCATCGCCTATATATAATGCCGCTGGTTGAAATTGCATGCCCATGGCGGGCATGCAGGCTGGCCGAACGTGTCAGGCGGCCGGGCGTTTGGCGATGTGGGCGACGTAAACGTCGAGATGGGTGAGTTTTGCGTCCTTGTTGAAGGCATAGATCATGACGGTGTTGGCGATGTCGGTTACGCCGTCGCGCGTGTTGCGCTCTTCAAGTTCCTGGATGACGGTGTTTGGCCCTTCGGTAATACGGCGCAGCGTGCCTTCCCAGCTTGTGTAACCGGCATATTGGGTGATGTAACCCTTGTAGGCGGGCCAATCTATGGTTTCCACCTTGTCTGTCAGAAATTGGCCGACGCGCTGGAAATTGGCGGTATCGACCAGGGATTCAATTTTGGCCCAATCGGCATTGCCGAGGCCGGTTTTTGCCTTTTCGACGATTGCGGCGAACATTTCGCTATATTCCATCACCTTGCGGGTGAGGTTGGTAAATTGTTCCGCCGGGGGCATTTCATGGGCCATTTCTCTACTCCTTTTACCGTTTAGCGCGATGACTTGATGTGCGCTCGCTTTGCGCGCGATTCGAAAGCCTGAATCGCGCTCTGCTTCATTGATTGAGAGCCGGATGATTTTCGTCCGGCAGCATGCGTGTCATCAGGCTGCGTTGCAGTTCGGCGGCCTCGCGCCGGGGCATGGCGCAGAGCGCCTTGAAATAATCCTGGCTTTCCGCCAGCACATAAACCGGCCCGTGGGGCAGTTGGCTGAGCGCTTCCCGCGCCACGCGCGCACAGCTTGCCACGGGCATGGCATCGTCATCCACGACGCCGCTGCGGGCGCGCGAAGGTGTGTCGGCGGCGCCGATGGGGATGGCCAGAACATCGACACCCCGCGGCTGCAATTCGGCCCAGAGGGCCTCGGCCAGAATCTGGATGAAGGCCTTGGCGGCGGAGTAGGCCGCCAGGTTATAATTGCCCGCGCAGCCAGCCATGGAGCCGATGAACAGAATCCCGCCCCGCCCCCGGTCCGCCATGGGTTTTCCGAAATGATGCACGAGCCGGGTTGCGGCGGCGGGATTGGCGCGCAGGGGGTGAGAACATCTTCCAGCGGCAGATCGACAAAAGCTCCAAAGCCGCCACCGCCGCCGACATTATGAACCAGAAGCCCGATCTCCAACCCATCCGTGACGGCGCGGATGCGCTCCAGCATGTCGTCGCGTGTAATGTCGAGCTCCAGCGTTCGCACCTCGGCGCCGCTTTCCTGGCGCACGGCCTCGGCGGTTTGCGCGAGCGGGCCGGGCTTGCGCGCGACGAGAACGATGTTCACACCCTCTCTGCCGAGCGCGCGGGCCAGATGCTCGCCAATGCCCTCAGATCCGCCCACGATGATGGCCCAAGGGCCGTATTTTTCTTTGAATGGCACATTCCCCTCCCGCGATTGCTTCACGTCTTGCAGCTTGTGATCAGTTGCTCACTTACGCGGCGGCTTGTCCATATCGCGTTTAGGCACGCTGGCGCGCGTGGTGCCCCATGAGGCTGGATAAGGCGCTCTGGGTAAGGCGCTCTGGATAAGGCGTTAAGGATGGAAGCGGGTGGAGGTCCGGGCGGGAATCGAACCCACATACGCGGATTTGCAGTCCGCTGCATCACCACTCTGCCACCGGACCGGCCAAGCGTGGCCTCTATATCCTCGCCCCTGCTGTCGCGGTCAAGCGGTTACGGGGGGCGAAAGCGTAAAAGCGGCTTTATTTGCTGGGCGTAATTCATGTTGCGGCGCGGTTGAGTTATGGCGGTCCCGAACGCTATAAGCATGGTACCACACCGGCTTGGAAGGTTTATGGCAGTGCAGAATGCCCGCGAGCTTGAGCGCAATACGATGGTGGATTGTCAGGTCCGCCCCAACCAGGTTTCGGACCTGCGCGTGACCGGGGCGATGCGCGCCCTGCCGCGCGAGGCATTTGCCTCCGCCGGTGCCAATGTTTACGCGGATGCCGATGTTGCGCTGGGCGGCGGGCGTTATCTGTTCAACCCGCTGCTTACGGCGCGGCTGGCGCAGGCGGTAATGTCTTCCGCCCCCAGGCATGTGCTGGTGGTGGGGGCGGGGGCTGGCTACCTGGCTGCCATTTTGGCGCATTGCGGCGCGGGTGTTGTGGCCCTGGAGGAAGAAGCGCGGCTGGATACGGGCGCGCTGGCCAAATTTGCCCCGAATGTTGAGGCCGCGCGCGGGCCGCTGCAAGCTGGTTGGCCCGCGTGCGGGCCGTATGATGTGATTGTGGTGGAAGGAGCGCTGCCGGCCATTCCGCTGGGTTTTGCGGCACAGCTCGCGCCCGGGGGGCGCGTGGTGGCCGTGCTGGCCGATGACGAGGATGGTGGCATTGGCCGGGCCGTGCTGGCGGAGCCGGTGGGTGGAGGGTATGCGGTGCTGCGGCTGTTTGACTGCACGGCGCGGCTGCTGCCGCAATTGCGCCCGGCCCCGGCGTTTAGTTTTTGAACATGAGGGGATGGACCTCCATGCGCGCGCTGCTGGCCGGTTTGGCCTTTGCGGGCGCGGTTTTGCCGCCGGCTCCGGCGCTGGCCGGGCAGCCTGCGGCCACGCCACCTGCCGCAGCCCCCCCCGCGGCTGACGCAGGCGGGCCGGCTACCCTCACCCAGGCGCTGGTGTTGGCTTATAATTACAATGCCACGCTGCAGGCGCAGCGCGCGGCCTTGCGCCAGGCGGATGAGGGCGTTCCCACCGCTCTGGCTGGCTGGCGCCCGGCTGTATCGCTGATTGGCTCTTACGGGCGCACCAGTGAGAATTTAACCCAGCAGCAATATACCCTGCAGGGATTGAAAGACGTAACCACGCCGGAGAACTACAACCAGTCTACCGCCGAGGCGCTGGTTACGGAGAACGTGTTTAACGGCGGCAAGACAGTCGCGCAGACGCGCGAGGCCAAAAACCAGGTTTATGCCGCGCGCGCCCAGCTTATTGCCGCCGAGGGGCAGGTGTTTCAGCAAGTGGTGCAGGCCTATGTGTCGGTGGTAACCAGCCAGAAATTGCTGGCGCTGCAGGAAAACTATGAGCAGGTGTCGGAACAGCAGCTTCAGGACACCCAGACGCAGTTTAATGTCGGCGAAATCACCATGACATCGGTGGCGCAGGCACAGGCCTCGCTGGCGCAGGCGGTGGAGCAGGTACAGGTCGCGCGGGGTAACCTGGAGATCGCCAGGGAGAATTTCCGCCAGCTTGTGGGGGTGTACCCGGCCGGGAAGCTGGCGCCGCCACAGCCATTGATGCTGCCAGTGCATAGCAAGACCCAGGCGGCGTCTGGGGCTATGGCCAATAATCCCAACGTGATAGCGGCGGAGTTTACCCATGCGGCGGACCAGGATGGGATAGATGTGGCGTTTTCCGCCCTTATGCCGCAAGTACAGGTCCAGGCTTCGGCCTACCATGAGGTAGGGCAGACATATGTGGGCTCGCAGCTCAAGGGCGGGTCTGTTATCGGGCAGCTTACCATACCGCTGTACCAGGGCGGGCAGGAATATGCCGCCATACGCCAGGCACGGGCCAAGGCGCAGCAGAGCTTTGCCTCGATTATCGACGCGCAGCGCACCGCTTACGAGCAAGGCAGCCAGGCCTGGGAGACCGTGGTTTCCACCCGGGCGGCCATTGTGGCCACCAATGCGGCCATTAAAGCCAATGCCATAGCCCTGGACGGCGTGGAGCGCGAGCAGCTTGTGGGCACCAGGACAACTTTTGATGTACTGCAGCAACAACAAATATTGTTGAACTCACAGGTGCAACAGGTCCAGAATATTGGTACACTGGTTGACAACAGTTACACTGTTGCCGAGGCTATTGGGCGGCTTACCGCGCGTGACCTGGGTTTACCGGTGCAGGAGTATGATGACCTGAAGTATTACGATGCTGTCAAAAATTCCCTCTTTGGCACCGGGGAAAGCGCCGACCGCGATGCTGGTGTTTCGCCCGACGGTGTGTTGCTGACGGCGGCTCCGGCTCCGGCTGCTGCCTCGGGGGCAGCAAACGAGCCGGCACCATGAAGGATTGATGTTATGAGTGAAGGTAGCGGGATAGACAATAATGCGGGGCCGCAGAGTGGCGCCGAACCGTCGATGGAAGAAATTCTGGCTTCTATCCGCCGGATTTTGACCGAGGAAGAAAGCGAGCGCGCCGCCGCGGGTACGGGCGACGAGCAGGATGACGACATTCTGGTGCTCGATTCCACCGCTATGGTGCCGCCCGCCACGGGCGAACCGCTGAGTTCTGAACCTACCCTGGATAGCAAGGGTGTGGCCAGGCAAATGCCTGTTGGGGGGGCAGATTTCATCCCCGAATCCGTGGTCCAGCCAAATCAAAATCTTTCGATGTTCAACGAAAAGGAAAATCATATGGACGATCAAGTGCAATCCCCGGAAGGGCTGGTGGGTGACAAGGTTGCCAGTGAAATCGCCAACACGGTGGGGTCTCTGGTGCGCAGCGTCAGCGCTGAACGCGCCGTGCATGTCGGCCGCGCGGGGGTGACGCTGGAAGATTTGGTGCGTGAAGAGGTGAAGCCGGTGCTGAAGGCGTGGCTTGACTCCCATCTGCCAAGCCTGGTGGAGCGCGTGGTGCGCGCCGAAATCGGCCGCGTGGTCGACCGTATGTAAAATTTACCATCGCCGCGCCGGCCTTGGGAGGGTACGGCGCGGCGGCGGTATAACGGGTGGCGCCGGAAGTTGCGGCGCCAGATTTTTGTCTGCCGCCCGCATTGCGGTGGCAGGTGCCGCTGTGCCGGGCCATTTTGGCGCTGGCGCAAGGCGGGCGACGGAGCAGCGTTGTGATGAGCTTGGATAAGAATTTTGAGCCGGCCTCGGCTGAGGCGCGGCTCTATCGTGGTTGGGAAGAGGCGGGGGTATTCGCCGCCCGCCCCCAAAGTAAAGCTGACCCCTATTGCATTATGATTCCGCCGCCGAACGTGACCGGCAGCCTGCATGTGGGCCATGCGCTGACCATGACGCTGCAGGATATTTTCATCCGCTACCGCCGCATGACCGGGCGCGATGTGCTGTGGCAGCCCGGCACCGACCATGCCGGCATTGCCACGCAG
>JAJZFB010000060.1 GCA_021805545.1 Pseudomonadota bacterium
ACGCGATCCTCAATCTCTTCGCGCGGCCTCCACCTCGAAGATGCCCGCACTGTGACAAGCCCCTGACAAAAACCACCGATAATAATATGCCAAAGTAGTGTTAGATGCCCTGTTCATATCTAAAGCAAAAAGATAAGTTGGCGCTAGTTTAGTACGGCGCAGGTGCTGTGACGGAGTATTTCGTGCGGAAAATTGGAATTACGTGTTTGATTGTTCTAACAGGGATGTTTTTACTGATTGGCGCCCCATCGCGGGCGGCAGAGGGCAATCCTGGCACACCTTGTCCGTCATCGCAGTGGGTATCGCAGGAGGCTTCCCTTCCCTGGCCAGGGGGACCTGAGCCGCAGCTCGCTGAAGTAGCAACCAATGGAGTCATGCAACTGATCTGCTGTAGGGGGGGCGAGAACGGGAAATACATGCAATTTCCGCTCGAACCAGGAACGCCGGTCTTAATCGACTATCAGCAAGCAGGATGGGCTTGCGGGTACGCAACAACTAGTACCGGAGGTGGTTCGGGATGGATTCGTAGCAATGCCTTGCATAAAATAAGTTTCAATCTAGAGCCGCCGCTTAAGGCGTGGACGGGTACTTGGGCTGGCGAGGAAGATACGGTTGTCATCCATAAAGGAGCCGCACCCGGTACGTTGTCTGTGAACGGTTCCGCGCAATGGCATGGATGGAACGGCGTTATCCACGGCGGATCTGTCGATGGTATCGCTTCGCCATCCGGTAACAGGCTCTTCCTGTCTCATCCTCAAGAATATGGTTGCGAGGTTTATATGACGCTGATGGGTGACTATATCGTCGCGTCCGATAATGGAAGTTGCGGCGGTATGAATGTAAGGTTTATGGGCATATGGAAGCGGGGCGGGCATTAGGATTTAAATGCGTCGTTGGATTTCTTGTATGCAGGCGTGCCTGCTCACGGATGATCCGCATGACGGCTGCTGGCCCAAAGCAGAAATTCAAATTAGCCGCAGATAATTAGGGCGGCGTTCAAAATATAAGTCCAAACAGAACGCTGCAGTTACGGCCTTCCCGCCCGATGATACGGGTGCCCCGCCAAAATCATCTGCGCCCGGTAAATTTGTTCCGCCAGCATCACCCGCACCAGCATGTGCGGCCAGGTGAGGGGACCTAGGGATAATTTGGCCCCTGCCCGGGCCAGAACAGCGGAGTCCAGCCCTTCGGCGCCGCCGATGCAGAAGGCGAGTTTCTTGCTCCGCTCCTGCCAGTTGGCAAGTTGGCTCGCCAGGGCTGGGGAATCTGTCGTGGTGCCGTCCTGGTCTAGTGCTATGAGAAATTCATCTGGCTTTAGCGCGTTAAGCAGCGCATCGGCCTCGCGGCGTTTTATTTCGGGCGCACTGCCCACGCCATCGGCGAATTCCACCAAACTCAGCGCGGGCTTAATCCGCTTGGCGTAGCGGGCGAAAAGTTCCATCTCTGGCCCTTTGCCGCCCGCCTTGCCAATGGCAAGCAGCCTCACGCGCCGCCGGCCTCATCCAGTTCGGCGGACCACATTTTCTCTAGCGCGTACAGGGTACGCGCCTCGGGCTTGAAGAGGTGCACGATGATGTCGCCAGCATCGAGCAGCACCCAATCGGTGCCGGAAGCACCTTCGGTCAGCGGCTTGCGGAAGCCCGCCTCGCGCAGTTTTTCTTCCAAATGGGTGGCCATGGCGGCAATCTGGCGGTCCGCCAGGCCGGTGGCGATAATCATGCGGTCGGCAAAGCTGGCGCGGCCGGCGAGGTCCAGCACCACAATATCCTCGGCCTTGTCATCCTCCAGCGTGGCGGTGATGATGGCTTGCAGCCGGTCCAACTGCTCCACGGGCAGTTTGGGCGCGGTTTTTTTGCCCTTTGGCCCGGCTATGGCGGCCTTTTTGCGCGGCGAGCCGGGCATGGCGGGCAGGGATTCGGCGGGCGCGGCGGTTTTGGCGGCGCGCTTGCGCGGGGCGGTGGCGGCTTTGGCACCCCTGGCGGGGGCTTTGCGGGTCGGCGGGCGAGTTATGACGGCATTCCTTCTAAGTTCTTCCGCCGCAATTCCGTGGCGGAGATGGGGTTCTCCTTCACCGGCAGCAGAATCCAGGCGGGTGAGTCTGCTGTGGCTAGGCATAGCCCAGAGCGGGCCGGAAGGCGATATTTTTGCGCCCGTTTTGCCGCCTGGGCGGCTAAAGCCCGGCGCGTGCTGCCGGGGCGGGGCAGCACCAGCATGGGCATGGCGTGCAAAATGCGCAGCCAGCGGTCCCAGCGCGGCAGCTGGATGAGGTTGTCCGCGCCCATGAGCCACACAAAATGCGCGCGGGGGAAGCGGCGTTTGAGCGCCTGCATGGTGTCCGCCGTGTAGCGCGTGCCCAGGCGCGTTTCGATGTCCGTGGCGATGATGCGCCGCCCATCGGCGATTTTGCGCGCGGTTTCCAGGCGCTCGGCCAAAGGCGCCATGCCGGCGCGGGGCTTTAGCGGGTTGCCGGGCGAGACCATAAGCCAGAGCTGGTCCAGGCGCAGATGTGCCATGGCTTGGCGGGCGACGTGCAGATGCCCCTCATGCGCCGGGTTGAACGAGCCGCCAAGCAGGCCGATGCGCTGGCGGTAATGGTTGCCGAATCCGGGAATGATGAGAGACTGCCGCAAAATGCGCTCCGGTGAGTCAGCCGCGGTGTTTTTCGAGAGCCGGCGCGGATCGTACGTTAAGTACGTGAGCACCGGAAGCGCAGAAAAGCACCGTGGATGGCCGCCGGAGTAGCATTTGGGGGCGGTCTTTCAGGGGCGCACCTGGCCGTTGCCGCGCACCACATAGCGGAAGGTGGTAAGCTGTTCCGGCCCGATAGGCCCGCGCGCATGGATGCGCCCGGTGGCAATGCCAATTTCCGCGCCAAAGCCGAATTCGCCGCCATCGCAGAATTGGGTGGAGGCATTCCACATGCACACGGCGGAGGCGATGTTGGCGATGAAATACTCCGCCACCTGCGCGTCCTGGGTAATAATGGCGTCCGTATGCTCGCTGCCATGGGTGGCGATATGCGCCAGTGCCGCATCCACGCCATTTACCACCGCGATGTTCAGCACCGCGTCGAGCCATTCCGTATCGAAATCGGTGGCGGCGGCGGCGGGGAGTTGCGGGCAGATGGCGCGGGCGGCTGCATCGGCGCGGAAGGCGCAGCCCAAAGCAGCAAGCTCGGCCACCAGCAAGGGCAGCAGGGCAGGGGCGATGGTAGCGTCGATGAGCAGCGTTTCCGTGGCGCCGCAAATGCCGGTGCGGCGCATTTTGGCGTTGGCGAGCAGGCTGCGCGCCATGGCGAAATCCGCTTTTTCGTGGATATAGCTGTGGTTCAGCCCCTCGGCATGGGCCAGCACGGGCACGCGCGCGTCGCGCTGCACGCGCTCTACCAGCCCCTTGCCGCCGCGGGGGATGATGAGGTCGATAAAGCCGGATGCGCCGAGCATGGCGGACACGAAGGCGCGGCCGGTGGTGGGGGCGGTTTGCACCACGTTCGCGGGCAGCCCGGCGGCGGCGAAGGCGCTGCTGAGTGCCTTGTTAATGGCCTGGGCGGAATTAAAACTCTCCGAGCCGCCGCGCAGGATAATGGCATTGCCCGATTTGATGGCGATGGCAGAGGCATCGGCCCCTACGTTGGGGCGGCTCTCGTAAATCATCCCCAGCACGCCCAGAGGCTGGGCGATGCGGGAGATTTTCAGCCCGTTGGGGCGGGTCCATTCGGCCAGGGTGCGGCTCAGCGGGTCGGGCAAACCCGCCACTTCCTCAAGCCCGCGCGCCATGGCATCTACCCGCGCCTCGTTAAGCAGCAGCCGGTCGGCAAACGCGGCGGTGCCGGAAAAACAGGCCATATCCTGGGCGTTGGCCGCGATAATGCCAGCGCTGGCGGCACGCAGGGCCGCGGCGGCCTGGCGCAGCGCGGCATCGCGCACGGTTGCTGGCAGGCGCGCCAGGGCGGCGGCGGCGCTGCGGGCTTGCGCGCCCATTTGCGCTATAATCTGCGTGTTTTGGTCAAGCTCCGCGTTCATGGCAATCAGATGCGCGGTTCTGGCGGTGAAAGCAACAGCGCGCTAAACAGAAAACCGTATGCCAGATTTGTTCGATTCGTTTGCGCCAGACATCGTGCCGCTGACCGGACCCGCCTTGCGGACCACGCGCCTGATTTTGCGCCCGCTGGTGGCCGTGGACGCGCCGGTTTTCCATAGGTTGATTAACGACTGGGAGATTTGCCGCCGCTTGCCAGATGCGCCGTTTCCCTACCCCGCGCAGCAGGCAGAGGAATGGATTGCGGCGGCAACGCGTGACCGCGAGGGCAAGCGCGCCGAACAATTCGCCATTGTGGAAGCCGGAAGCGGCGCGCTGATGGGCGTGGCCGGGTTGCGCCTGGCCAAGGGGCAGAAAAGTGCTGAGCTTGGCTATTGGCTGGGCCGCCCCTATTGGGGCCAAGGTTTTGGGCTGGAGGCCGCGCGGCGGCTGGTGGACTGGGCCTTCGCCGCCCTGCCCATAGGGCAGATAACCGCCATGGTGGCGGCGGATAACGATATTTCTGTGGCGCTGCTGGGGCGGCTGGGCTTTGCCCAGAGCGGCAAGGGGACCAAGGAATTTTCCTGCAAGCCGGGCCAGAAACTGCCCGTGAAGCATTTTACCTTGGCGCGTGATGTGCCGCAGGCGGCGAAGCAAGACCCGGGCCGCGTGGTGCTGGTGGTGGCGGTGGCGCTGATAGACGCGCAAGGCCGCGTGCTGCTGGCGCGCCGGCCCGAAGGCAAGAAAATGGCCGGGCTGTGGGAGTTTCCTGGCGGCAAGATGGAGCCGGGCGAGACGCCCGAGGCCGCCCTGGCGCGCGAATTGCGCGAGGAATTGGGCATAGAGGCCAGCCCGCGCGATTTTGCGCCTTTTGTGTTTGCCTCTCATGCCTATGATGGTTTCCATTTACTCATGCCGGTGTTTTTGTGCCGCCGCTGGAAGGGCGAGCCCATGGCGCGCGAGGGGCAGAATCTGGTTTGGGTGGTGCCAGAAAATCTGGTGGAATACCCGATGCCGCCCGCGGATAGGCCGCTTATACCCATGCTGAGAGATTTTTTATGAAGAACCCGACAGCGGCCATCATCATTATCGGCAACGAAATCCTTTCGGGCCGCACGCAGGATGTGAATGTGCAGTTTATCGCCATGCGCCTGGCGCTGCGGGGCATAAAGCTGGAAGACGTGCGGGTGGTGCCGGATGTGCCGGTGCGTATTATCGGCGCGGTGAACGAAATGCGTGCCGCTTACGGCATGGTGTTCACCACCGGCGGCATTGGGCCGACGCATGACGATATTACCAGTGAATGCGTGGCGGCGGCCTTTGGCGTGCCGTGGGAGCCGCATGAGCCTTCCATGCAGGTGCTGCGCGAATATCTTGGCCCGCGCATGAATGCGGAACAGGCGCGCATGGCCACGCTGCCGCGCGGCGCCGTGCCTATCCGCAACGAGGTGTCCATCGCGCCTGGGTTCACCATTGGCAATGTGCATGTCATGGCGGGTGTGCCGCGCATCATGCAGTCCATGTTCATGGCTCTGGAGCCGGATTTGCCATGTGGGCAGCCCATTGAGATGCGCGCCGTGCACGGCATGGGCGTGATGGAAGGGAACATCGCCGCGGGGCTGGGCGCGATTCAGAACCAGTTCAGCGATACGGATATGGGTAGCTACCCGTTTCAGCGCGACGGCCGCTGGGGCGTGGCGATTGTGGCCAAGGGCACCGATGTGGCGCGGCTGGAAGCGGCGATTATCGAGGCATCGGCGCTGATAAAAGCGCAGGGGATAGACCCCGTGCAGGGCGAGCCGGGATAAAATTTACCGCCGCCCGCATGGGGCTTATTGTGCCTTATACCAACGGTCATTGAGCATGACCGTTGGTATAAGGCTTATGCCTGGCGCGTGGCCGCCCCGCCAGCCCCACGCGCGATACCAGCGGCTATAAAGGATGAGTCATCCTTCATGCCCGCTGGTATAATACGCGCAATACCGCCAGCCAGTATTTGCCGGTCAGCCGCCCTTGGGAGTCGGCTTTGACGTGTTCCAGCACCACGGCATCTTGCACATTGCCGCCGATCATATCGATCTGCCCCGGCCTGCCGCCCACGATTATGCCGCAATGCGAGGGAAAATTGGATTTGGTTGGCAGATCGGCAAAGGTGAGGCTGCGCGCGTTATCGCGCCCGAAGCAGGCAAGGTCGCCCAGGCGCGGCGCGTAGGTGGCGGGGTTTTCCGCGATGAGCAGAGGATGCGCGATGTTCCCCTCGGCCGCACGCGCGGCGTAGTTAATATAGTGAGAATGGCTGGCGGCGTAGGGAAAGGCGCTGCCCGCGCCCGCCATGCGCATGACATAAGATATAAAGGCGGCAGACCAGGCATATTGCCCGTTTACCGCCACGGGAAAAATTTTGCCTTGCGCGTTATACTTGCCGGCCCAGCGCGCTTCGGGGGTGCCGGCATTCATTCCTTCCCACCAATATTCGCCCACGCGCTGCCACAGCCCTTGCTGGCGCTCGCCCATTGTGGCGGCGGTTTGTGTATAATCGGGTACCTCGCCCACGCGGCTGCCCCACAGGCGCCATTCATCGGTGGCTATGGCAACAGCCGCGCTGCGCGAGAACGGCGCATAAGGCACCGTGGCAAAAGGCGGCGCGTGGCTGGCCGCGCAGCCGCCCAAGGCCAGCAGCAGGAGAAATACCTTACGCAAGTTCCTTGAACATTTCGGTAAGGGCGGTCTCGTTGGCATCGCACAGGCCGCGCTCGGTAATCAGTCCGGTTACGAGCCGCGCGGGTGTTACGTCGAAAGCCGGGTTGGCGGCGGGGCTGGCGGTGGGCACGATGCGCACGGTTGCGATCGAACCGTCCAGCGCGCGGCCGGTCATCGTCGTCACCTCGGCGGCTGACCGTTCCTCAATCGGAATATCGGCCAGACCGTCACTGATCGTCCAGTCGATGGTGGAGGAGGGCAGGGCGACCCAAAACGGAACACCATTATCGCGCGCCGCCAGCGCCTTGAGGTAGGTGCCGATCTTGTTCGCCACGTCGCCGGAACGGGTTACGCGGTCTGTGCCGACGATGACGAGATCGACATCGCCGCGCTGCATCATGTGCCCGCCGGCATTGTCGGCAATTACGGTGTGCGGCACGCCATGCTTGCCAAGCTCCCAGGCGGTGAGCGAGGCGCCCTGGTTGCGCGGGCGGGTTTCCTCCACCCACACATGCACGTTAAGCCCGGCATCGTGTGCCATATAAATCGGCGCCAGAGCCGTGCCCCAATCGACGGTGGCAATCCATCCGGCATTGCAATGGGTGAGCACATTCACGCGCCGCCCGTTTTGCGCGCGCGCGGCAAGCAGGGGCAGGCCGTGGCGGCCTATGGCTTCGTTGGTGGCCACGTCCTCATCGCAAATGGCGGCGGCTTGCGCATAGGCGGCGGTGGTGCGCGCGGCGGGTGAGAGCGGCTGCAGCGCCCTTTTCATGCGCGCCAGCGCCCAGCGTAGATTGATGGCGGTGGGGCGTGTGGCGCCCAGCAGCGCCAGGGCCTGCGCCAGGTTTGAGTCTGACGCATCGGCACGCATGGCCAGCGCCACGCCATAAGCGGCGGAAGCGCCGATGAGCGGCGCGCCGCGCACGAGCATGGCGCGAATGGCATGGGCCATCTCGTCCATGGTGGTCAGGCGGACCAGATCCACCGCCCAGGGCAGCTTGGTCTGGTCGATGATGCGGACGGACCAGCCATCCGCTTCATCCACCCAGATTGAACGGTAGGGGGTGCCATCGATCTTCATCGCAAAAATTCCTAAAGCTGAGACATCAGAGCTTTTGATGCAGGGAACAGACCAGGGTGAATAGGCGCCTTGCGGTCTGGAAATCAATCTCAACCTTGCCTTTTAGCCGTTCCATCATCAGTTCCGCGCCCTCGTTATGCAGGCCGCGGCGGCCCATATCTATGGCCTGGATGCGCGCCTCGCGCCCTTCAGCCACGGCCTGGGCGTAAGAGTCCAGCAGCATCTGGTAATCTTTAATCAGCATTTTGAAGGGGCCGAGAGCGAGAATGACGAGCTGCACCGGCATTTCATCAAGGCCGCGTATATCGAATACCAGCCGCCCTTCCTGGATGGAAAGATGCAACAGGCTTTGCAGCCCGGGCTGGGTGGCGGGAATGAACTCATTCTCGCCTTGCAAATCCTTAACCGCTTGCTCAACATCCGCCTCCTGCAGCGGCGAGAGACGGTGTAGCGATTCACCTTCAAGGATGATGCGGACCAGCCGGCCTTTTACAGTGCTCATGTCATCCTGCTCGTTTCATCTGCTCTCGTCTTTGGGGTCTCTTACCTGCTCGCGGCGCATGCCCAGTTTGAGCAGAATGCCGATGACCGCGCCTTTGGCCATGCGCAGGGCTACCATGCAGAGCAGCACCAGCACCAATAACAGAATGCCCGCCATGAAGAAACCGGGCCTGAACACGCCTTTGTAGAAAAGGAAGATGAACAAGGCGCCAAACTGCAGCACCACGACCATGGCGATATAGGGCGGCGCATCGTCTGCGGGCATGTCGCCCAGGGGCGCGCCGCAATGGCGGCATTTTTCATAAACCTTGAGATAACCATGAAAGATTGGAGCGGCGTTGCACGAGGGGCAACGCCCGGCAATACCGCGTGCAATGGTACGCGGCCAATTTGGCGTGGGCCATTGCGGCGGCTCCGGTTTCACATCGGGCGGCCAGCGTTCGAAACCAGGTTCGGGTTGTGGTGTGGACTGCATGTAAGGATCATGCGTCTATGCTGGGTAAATTCAAGCATTGAATGCATGAGTTGGCGTGACATTCGCGCTTTTCGTGTTGCTGTGGCGGGTGTGCATGAGTGCCGCCAGGATTCGTTGCGGCGTGTTTTTGCATCGTTTAACAAAAAAATGCGCCGAACGTGCAGTTTTGTGATGCTTTTTGTTGACAGGCTGTTGCGTAAAGCAGAATAGCGATTCTTGCGTGCATCACGCGATTCGCGCCGCATCCGAGTCAGATGAACAATCGGCCGGACGATCGGCCGGATCATCAGTCGAGCTACCGGCCGTGTGGCCCGCACGCGAAACAAGAAGGACGGCTTGCCGCCGTTGAAGATTATTTGTGCTGGACGCCGCTGTGCCGAACTGAACAAAACTTTGGATTTGAAGGAGCAACCCCGTGACCACTGAAGACACTACCCCGCGCGCTCAACCGCTTGCCATGAAGGCAACGGTGAAGAAGGCCGCCGTGAAAAAGCCCGCCGCTAAGAAACCCGCCGCTAAGAAAGCTGCTGCAAAAGTAACGGCGCAGAAGGCCGCCGTGAAGAAGCCAGCCGCCAAGAAAGCCGCTGTGAAGAAAGCCGCTGTGAAGAAGCCGGTTGCCAAGAAGGCCGCCGCGCCGAAGAAAGCTGCCGCGCCGAAGAAGGCCGCTGTGAAGAAGCCGGTTGCCAAGAAAGCCGCCGCGCCGAAGAAAGCTGCCGTGAAGAAACCGGTTGCCAAGAAGGCCGCCGCGCCGAAGAAGGCCGCTGTGAAGAAGCCGGTTGCCAAGAAGGCCGCCGCGCCGAAGAAGGCCGCCGTGAAGAAGCCGGTTGCCAAGAAGGCCGCCGCGCCGAAGAAGGCCGCCGTGAAGAAGCCGGTTGCCAAGAAGGCCGCCGCGCCGAAGAAGGTTGCTGTGAAGAAGCCGGTTGCCAAGAAGGCCGCCGCGCCGAAGAAGACCGCCGTGAAGAAGCCGGTTGCCAGGAAGGCCGCCGCGCCGCGCAAGAAGAAGGTGGAGCTTGCCTCTCCCGCGCCGGAGACGGTGGAGATGGAAGCGCCGATGTTCGAGGCGCCGGTCGAGTTCTAAGCCTGGTCAGCTAGAGCGCGATGACTTGAGATGCGCTCGCTTTGCGTGCGCTTCGAAAGTCTGAATCGCGCTCTACTTCATTGATGGAGTGCCGGATGCAGATTTCAGAACCGGGACACTAGCCGTTAATAAAATGCGGGGGCGCAATCCCCCGCATTTTATTTATGCGCCCCGAGCCAATCTTCGATGAGCGCGCGTGCGATGGAGTCACGCGGCGGCAATTCAAAACCGAGCGCTTGGCGGTTGTTGATTTCGTCCAGGGTGAACCAGCGCGCGGCGCGCATCTCGTTTTCCTGCAGCGTTATCTCTTCCGACAGCGCTTCGCCATAATAGCCAAGCATGAGAGAGGCGGGAAACGGCCAGGGCTGGCTGGAATGGTACATTACCTCGCCCACGCGCACCCCCACTTCCTCAAGCACTTCGCGCCGCACCGCATCTTCCAGCGCTTCGCCCGGCTCTACAAAGCCGGCGAGTGTGGAAAAGTAATTGCGTTCAGGCGGAAAACGGTGAGATTGGCCGAGCAGCAATTTATTGCCCTTGGTGATGAGCATGATTACCGCGGCATCGGTACGTGGAAAATGCTCGCGCTGGCAGTTGGTGCATTGCAGCACCCATCCGGCGCGCACCGGGCGCACGGCGTTGCCGCAGGCGGGGCAAAAACGGTGCGTATTGTGCCAGTGCAGCACACCGCGCGCGGTGGCCAGCAGCGCGGCGTGGTCCGCCGGCAGCAGGCTGGCCAGGCCCCGCAAATCGTGAAAGGCGCCGCCCTCAAACGCTGGCGGTTCAGGGTGCGCGGAAAGGTCGTGCGCGAAAACGGGTGTATCTTCATGCAGCCCCAGAAACAGGGTAGGCGGCATGCGCCGCTGTAGGGGCAGCAGATGCGCCCGCGGCTGCTCCTGCTCCGTGAGCAGGTGCTTACCCCGCCAGAAATAGGTGACACGGCTTGCCGGATCGGTTGCGGCGCGGGCAAGAAAGGTTTCGTCTTCGCGCAAATGCGCGGCACGGTCGAGCGCGCCGCCGCTATAGGGGTTTGGTCTGGCGGGTTTTATATGGCGCATGGGCGTACCTCGCATGGCACCAAGGCCTTGCCAAGCCAATGCAAAGCAAGGCTGCACCGCCCGCGCTTGCACTCCGGCGCTTAACGCGGGATAAGGTGTGCGGGAGATCGGCGGCGGACATCGCGGCCCGCCAACCTGGTCAGGGCCGGAAGGCAGCAGCCATAACGGATTTCGCATGGGTCGTTGTCCGGTCTCTCACCCTATTTTTCAGCAAACGGGTGGCGCGCCAGGCATGGGTTTGTTCGACGACGACGATACAACGCCGCCGCCGTCCGGGCCTTCGCTGTTTGGCGATGAGCCCGCGGCGGAGGCGCCCAAGGCCGCGGCCTACCGCGTGCTGGCGCGTAAATACCGTCCCACCACGTTCAAGGACCTTATCGGCCAGGACGCCCTGGTGCGCACGCTGCGCAATGCGTTCGCCATGAACCGCATTGCCCATGCCTTTATGCTCACCGGCGTGCGCGGCGTGGGCAAAACCACCACCGCGCGTATTATGGCCCGCGCGCTTAACTGCACCGGGCCGGAAGGCAATGGCGGCCCCACGCCCGACCCGTGCGGGGTGTGCGAAAACTGCATTGCCATTTTGGCCGACCGCCACCCGGATGTGGTGGAGATGGATGCGGCCTCGAACACCGGCGTGGATGATGTGCGCGAGATTATCGAGGCGACGCGCTTCCGCCCGTTAAGCGCGCGGACGAAGATATTCATCATTGACGAAGTGCATATGCTCTCCAAGGCGGCGTTCAACGCGCTGCTTAAAACGCTGGAGGAGCCGCCGCCGCATATTAAATTCGTGCTGGCCACCACCGAAATTCGCAAAGTGCCCATCACCGTGCTCTCACGCTGCCAGCGCTTCGACCTGCGGCGTGTGGCGGTGGAGGTGCTGATGGCGCATTTTGCGCGCATCGCGGAGGTTGAGGGCGTAAAACTCTCCGCCGAGGCGCTGAGCCATATTGCCCGCGCGGCGGATGGCTCGGTGCGCGATGGGCTTTCGCTGCTCGACCAGGCGATTGCGCGCGGCGCGGAGGATAGCACGGAAATTTCCGCCGCCATGGTGGCGGACATGCTGGGCCTGGCCGACCGCGGCTTTGTGTTTGAGGTGATGGAAGCCCTGGTGGCGGGCGATGCGGCCAAGGCGCTGGCGCTGGCCGATGATGCGTATGAGCGCGGCGCCGATCCTGGCGTGCTGCTCTCCGATCTGCTCGGGCTTTCGCATTTGCTCATGCGCATCAAAACCGTGCCGTCTTTGGCGGCCAGCGGCGCGTTGCCGGAGTTGGAGCGCACGCGCGGCGTGGCGATGGCGCAGATGCTCTCCGTGCCGTTTCTGGCACGGTTGTGGCAGGCGCTGCTGAAAGGGCTGCAGGAGGTAGAGGCGGCGCCGGATAAGCGTGCCGGTGCCGAAATGATGCTGATCCGCCTGTGTTACATGGCCGATTTGCCGCCGCCGGGCGAGCTGGTGAAGAAGCTGACGGAAAACCCGGGCGGCTCTATCGGCGGCGCGCCCGTGCCGGGGCCGGGCGGCGGTGGCGCGCGTGCGGTGGCGGGCGGTGGTGTGGTGCTGCAGGAGGCGCCGCGTTCACTCACCTTCCGCGACGTGGTGGGGTTGGCGGCACAGAAGCGCGACGTGATGCTGTATGCGCATTTGCGGCAATCGGCGCATCTGGTGCGCTTTGCCCCGCCGGTGATTGAGCTGCGCATGGAGCCTGCCGCGCCACGCGATACGGTGCAGAAGCTGGCCGCGCTGCTGGAGGCGGAAACCGGCAGGCGCTGGACGATTGCGCTCAGCCATTTGCCGGGCGAGCCGACCCTGGACGAGGCCGAGGGCGTGGCCACGGCCAAAGCCAAGGATGCGGCGCTGGCACACCCGCTGGTACAGGCCATATTGGAAACTTTCCCCGGTGCGCGGGTGGAAACAAAAGCGCCTGCCGGTGAGGAGCCGGAAATTCCGGCGGATTGGGCCGCCCTGGTGCCGCCTGATGAGCTTTATGAAGGAGATGAGTGATGAAGAACCTGGCCGGCATGATGAAGCAGGCACAGCAGATGCAGCAGAAAATGGCCGAAATGCAGGCCCGGCTGGAAGCCGCCGAGATTGACGGCGTGGCCGGTGCCGGGCTGGTGCGTGTTACGCTCACGGGCAAGGGCGTGCTGAAGGGCATAAAGATCGACCCCAAGCTGATCGACCCCAGCGAGACGGAAATGCTGGAAGACCTTGTGGTGGCGGCACATGCCGATGCCAAGGGCAAGCTGGATGCGCAGATGGAAGAAGAAACCCGCAACGCCATGGGCGGCATCAGCCTGCCGCCGGGTATGAAGCTGCCCTTCTGAATGGGCGGCCCGGAAGTCGAAACCCTTATTGGCTTGTTTGCGCGCCTGCCGGGGTTAGGCCCGCGCAGCGCGCGCCGCATTGTGCTGAAGCTGCTGCGCGAGAAGGAGGCGCGGCTGATGCCGCTGGCCGAGGCGCTGCAAGCGGCGGCAGCCAAGGTGCGCAACTGCTCGGTTTGCGGGAATCTCGACTCCACCGACCCGTGCGCCATTTGCACAAGCCCAGCGCGGGAACGGCGCATTTGCGTGGTGGAGAGCGTGGCGGATTTATGGGCGCTGGAACGCGCGCATATTTACCGCGGCGTGTACCATGTGCTGGGTGGCACGCTTTCGGCCCTGGCCGGGCGCGGGCCGGAGGATTTGTCCATTACCCCGCTGCTGGCGCGGCTGGAGCGCGAGCGGGTGGATGAAATGATCCTGGCGCTGCCCGCAACGGTGGATGGCGCCGCGACGGCGCATTATCTGGCTGAACGGCTGAAGCGTTCCAGTGTTCCGGTCTCGCGCTTGGCGCAGGGCGTGCCGGTGGGCGGGGCGCTGGAAGTGCTGGATGAAGGCACGCTGGCCACGGCGCTGCGGGCGCGCAGCCCGGCTTGAGCCGCCCCTAAAACTCCCGCATACCGCGCGTATGAGCACTCTCGACCCCGCGGATTGGTCCGCGCTCCGCGCCCTTGGCCATAAAATGCTGGACGATATGGTGGACCATCTCGCCGGGTTGCGGGATGGCCCCGTCTGGCGGCCCATGCCGGGCGTTGTGAGGCAGGGGTTCACAGCACCTCTGCCAAGCCAGGGGGCGGCGCCAGAGGTGCTGTATGGCCGCTTCCAGGCCGAAATTCAGCCCTATATTACGGGCAACCTGCATCCGCGCTTCATGGGCTGGGTGCATGGCGGCGGCAACCCGGTTTCTATGCTGGCCGAGCTGCTGGCCGGCGCCATGAATGCGAATTGCGGCGGGCGGGACCATGCTGGCATTGCCGTGGAGCGCCAGGTTATTGCCTGGGCCGCCGAGATGCTGGGCATGCCGCCGGAAACCTCGGGCGTGCTGCTTACCGGCTCCTCCATGGCCAATTTCGTGGCCGTGCTGTGTGCCCGGTACAAGGCGCTGGGCCAAGCCGGGCGGCAGAACGGGGCAGGGGGCGCCAAACTCACGGCCTATGCCTCGGCCGGTGTGCATCGTTGCGTGCCGGGCGCGCTGGATATGGCGGGGCTGGGCAGCAACGCGCTGCGCCGGATTCCGGTGGACGCGAATTTCCAGATGGACATTGCCGCGCTGCGTGAGGCTATCGCGGCGGACAAGGCGGCGGGCCGCACGCCATTCCTCATCGTCGGCACGGCGGGCACGGTGGATGTGGGGGCGTTCGATAATCTTGGCGTGCTGGCGGATATCGCGGCGGCGGAAAACGCCTGGTTCCATGTGGATGGCGCGTTTGGCGCCCTGGCCGCGCTTTCATCCACACTGAAGCCCGCCACGGCGGGCATTGAGCGCGCGGATTCAGTGGCATTCGATTTCCATAAATGGGCGCAGGTAACTTACGATGCGGGCTGTGTGCTGGTGCGCGACCCGGCCATGCAGCTTGCCACCTTCGCCCAGGCCACCAGCTACCTTGCCGCCGCCCCGCGTGGCCTTGCCGCCGGCGCGCCCTGGCCGTGCGATCTGGGGCCTGATCTTTCACGCGGCTTCCGCGCGCTGAAAGTTTGGATGACGCTTTCAGCCTATGGCAGCGCGGCGCTGGGTGGCATTGTGGACGATACTTGCACGCTGGCGCAGAGGCTGGCGGCGCAGATTAAGGCCAGCCCCAAGCTGGAATTGCTGGCGCCGGTGAAGCTGAACATTGTGTGCTTTGGCGTGGCGGGCTTTACCGATACGCAAACGGCGGATCTGGTGGCCGATTTACAGGAGGAAGGGCTGTTCGCGCCCTCCACCACCATCATCAACGGGCGGCTCGCCATCCGCGCCGCCATCGTCAACCACCGTACCTTGCCGGAGGATATAGACGCGCTGGTGACGGAGATTTTGCGCCGGGTTTAGAAAGAGGGTCCTGGTGACTGTTTGAAAAGTTGCTCTGGTGAGCTGGCTGGGTGTTTTGGCAAACGGTCTCTTTTAATTCTAGTGTCCCGGTTCTGAAATCCGTTGGATTTCAGAACCGGGACACTAGAAAAATCAATAAGTTAGTGTGATTCAGCTTCTGAAATTCGCGATATTTCACATCACGAATTTCAGAACCATCACACTAATGGCCGTCATCGCCGTGCCAGCCGCCGCCCCAGCCCCACCAGCCGCCAACCACCACGGAAGGCTGCACCACAACCGGCGCGGGGGCGGCGTAATAGCCAGGATAACCATAGGCATAGCGGCCAGGGTAATATACGCAGCCAGAAAGTGCCGACGCCGTGAGCGCCAATGCCACGGCCGCGCCAAGCCGGCGGCTTGCTTTTGCGGCTTTGTTCATGGGGGTAACCTTTCGCATTATCCTCATACATGGCTTTAGGCAGGTGCTTATGGCCTTATTGCGGCATCTGCCTGGCGCAATTGTGAAGGATTGCAACACGCGCAAGCTGCGTTAAGCTCGCGCCATGGAGCAAGGTGCCGCGCATATTGCCAGGGCCGACCCCGTGTTGGGCGCCTTTATTGCCCGCCACGGGCCGCTTAAACGTGCCAGGCCCGAATTTAAGGAGCCTTACCACGCCCTTTTGTCGGCGGTGGCGCACCAGCAATTGCATGCCCGCGCGGCGCTGGCCATTTTTGGCAGGCTAAAGGCGGCTTGCGGCGAGGTTGTACCCGACCCGCGAACATTGCTCGCCCTGCCCGATGAAACCCTGCGCGCCTGCGGCTTTTCAGCCAGTAAAATGGCCGCCTTGCGCGATGTGGCGGCTAAGGCGGTGGATGGCACCATCCCCTCCCGCGCCCGTGCCCTGCGGCTTTCCGGCGAGGATCTGACCGCCCGGCTGACCAGCATACGTGGCGTGGGGCGCTGGACGGTGGAGATGATGCTGATCTTCACCCTGCGCCGCCCGGATGTTTGGCCTGTGGATGATTTTGGCGTGCGCGAGGGGTATAAACGCCTGCATGGGCTGGCGGCCCAGCCCAAACCTAAGGCGCTGGCCACGGTTGGGCTGGGTTTTGCGCCCTATCGCAGCATGGCGGCCTTGTATTTGTGGCGCGTGGCGGATGCGCCAAAAGGGGATTTCGCCATGCCGGTTCCGGGCTGTTTGCAAGCTGATGATACCTTTTGATTGCGCGCGGGGCTGCCCGGGCAGCCCCGCGCGCATGCCAGCCGTCAGGCTCTAATACCAACGGCTATAAAGGATGACTCATCCTTTATAGCCGCTGGTATCGTGCGTGGGGCTGGCGGGGCGGCCACGCGCCAGGCATACTGGGCTGACGCGTATAGGGCGTGGCAATAAAAAACGGCGCCGTGTGGCGCCGTTTTTGCTGGTTTCAGTGCCCTTAGGCGCTCTTCGCCACAATCTCGTCCGCCACGTTGCGCGGCACCGGGTCGTAATGGTGGAACTGCATGGTGAAGCTGGCACGGCCCTTGGTCATGGAGCGCAGGTGCGAGATGTAGCCGAACATTTCCTTCAACGGCACATGGGCGCGCACCAGCACGGTGGAGCCGGCGCTCTCCTGGTTCTGGATCATGCCGCGGCGGCGGTTGAGGTCGCCCACCACGTCGCCCACATGGTCGTTGGGGGTGGTGACTTCCACGTCCATGATCGGTTCCAGGATGATCGGGCTCGCCTTCTTCATGCCTTCGCGGAAGCAGGCCTTGGCGGCGATTTCGAAGGCCAGGGCCGAGGAGTCCACGTCGTGGTACTTGCCGTCCACCAGCGTGTACTTGAAGTCCACCGTGGGGAAGCCCGCGAGCACGCCGGTATCGGCCTGGTTGCGGATGCCCTTTTCCACGGCCGGGATGTATTCCTTCGGAATCGCACCGCCGACGACCTTGTTCTCGAACAGCACGCCCTCGTTACGCTCCTGCGGGGTGAAAATGATCTTCACTTCGGCGTACTGGCCGGAACCGCCGGACTGCTTCTTGTGGGTGTAGGTCTCGGTGTGTTCCTTGGAAATCGTCTCGCGGTACGCCACCTGCGGCGCGCCGATGTTGGCGTCCACGCCATATTCGCGCTTCAGGCGGTCGATGATGATTTCAAGATGCAGCTCGCCCATGCCGGACAGAATGGTCTGGCCGGTTTCCTGGTCGGTCTTCAGGCGCAGGCTCGGGTCTTCCGAGGCCAGCTTCTGCAGGCCGAGCGTCATCTTCTCGACGCCTTCCTTGGTCTTCGGCTCAACGGAGATGTCGATAACCGGAACCGGGAACGCCATGCGCTCCAGCACCACCGCGTCTTCCGCGGCGGCCAGCGTGTCGCCCGTGCCGGTATCCTTCAGGCCCACGAACGCCACGATGTCGCCGGCGGTCACCTCGGTCAGTTCCTGGCGCTTATCGGCATGCATCTGGTACATGCGGCCGATACGCTCCTTGTGACCCTTTGTGGTGTTCAGCACGGAATCGCCGCTCTTCAGCGTGCCGGCATAAACGCGCACGAAGGTGAGCGAGCCGTATTTATCGTTGATGATCTTGAAGGCGAGGCCGGCAAATGGAGCCTTGGGGTTGGCTTTGATGCGGCGGGCGTTGGGGTCTTCTTCATGGCCCTCTTCCGGCGCAACCTTAATGCCGGGCACATCTTCGGGGGAGGGAAGGTAGTCGAGCACGGCGTCCAGCAGCGGCTGCACGCCCTTGTTTTTGAAGGCGGTGCCGCACAGAACGGGGCGGAATTCGCCGGTGATGGCGCCCTTCTTGATGCAGCGCTTCAGCGTCTCGACAGAGACGTCGCCCTTTTCAAAATATTCTTCCATGGCCGTGGTATCGACGGCCAGGGCGGTGTCCAGCAGGGTCTGGCGGGCTTCTTCGGCCTTCGCCTTCATGTCGGCTGGGATCTCTTCGTCATGGAATTTGGCGCCAAGCTCGCCGCCTTCCCAGATGATGGCCTTCATTTCCACCAGGTCCACCACGCCGAGGAACCCGTCCTCGATGCCGATGGGGAGCTGCAGGGGAAGTGCCACGATGTCCAGCTTTTCCTTCAACGTGTCGAACGCGCGATAGAAATCGGCGCCGGTGCGGTCCAGCTTGTTGATGAAGATGATGCGCGGCACGTTATAACGGTCGGCCAGGCGCCAGTTGGTCTCGGATTGCGGCTGCACGCCGGCCACGCCCTCGATGATGAAGATGGCGCCGTCGAGCACGCGGAGCGAGCGGTTCACTTCGATGTTGAAGTCGATATGGCCGGGCGTGTCGATAATATTGATGCGGTGGTCTTTCCACTCGCAGGTTACGGCGGCGGAGGTGATGGTGATGCCGCGCTCACGCTCCTGGGCCATATAGTCGGTGGTGGTGTTGCCGTCATGCACTTCACCAATTTTGTGCGACACGCCGGTGTAGTAGAGAATCCGCTCCGTGGTGGTGGTTTTGCCCGCGTCGATATGCGCGGTGATCCCGATATTGCGGATCTTGCCTAGGTCAGTCTCAGCCATCGTTGCCTCCACGGGCGGAAAAATTTCAAACAGGTACGGCGCCACCTCAGGCGAGGTCGCGCGCATGGGTGCGGCTTTTGCGTCAGGGCGGGGCTTTTGGCAACCCTCAAAAATGGCGGCACTGTCACGCGCCGGTCGCGATTTGCCGTGTGGAGCAGGAAACAGCCTGTTTATAAGCGGTTATGGGCAGGCGAGGGCCGCCGCGGCGGCATGCTGGGGGGCTGCCCTAAGCTGTGTTTCTACCACCTCTCCAGCCCGGTGTGGCGCGCAAGGCCGGAATTTTCATCGGGTGGGGTGTTGCCGCCCTCTTGCACGCCATCATCCGTACTGCCTAAATTCCCTTCATGAGTTTCAAATGCGTCATTCCCGCCGCGCCCACGCTGCATTTGGACGATGCGGACAGCCGCGTCACGCGCTGGGATTTTGCGTCCGGTGCCAGCACGGGCTGGCATGAGCATGGCTGGCCCTATGTGGTGGTGATGCTGACAGACGCGCAGATGCATGTGCATGACGGCGAACAGGTGACGGTGATTACCCGCCAGGCCGGAGAGAGTTATGCGCGCCCGGCCGGTGTGCGACACGACATATTGAATGGCGGCGATGCGCCGATGGCGTTCATCGAGATTGAACTGAAACGCCTTTCCGGCGTGTCTTGACCGCGGATGCAATGGTCCCGTCCCATCCGCGTTCTACGCGCCCGCCCGCTCTTCACCACCGCCTATGGCGTGGGGCTGACCAGCTTTTTTCTGCTGACCCCGCTACAGCCTGTGGCATTGCGCGCCGTGGCGGCGTGGGATGCGGGCAGCTTCCTCTTCATCCTGCTCAGCTTCGTCATTTTCGCGCGGCTGGAGCACAATATAAGCGCTACGGCCAAACGCCAGCAGGAAGGGGAGTGGACGGTATTCACCCTTACCTTGCTGGGGGCGATGATGAGCTTCGCCGCCATTTTCCTGTTTTCGCAGGCGGCGGAACGCAAGGCGCATGCGGCATTTTATCTGGGTTTTGTGGCGGTTACCCTGGTGCTGTCATGGGCCACCACTAATTTGGTGTTCGCCTACCGCTACGCGCATGAATATTATTCATACGGTCTTGGCGGCAAAACCGTCGATGGAGGTATTGTCTTTCCCGCGGATGAACGGCCGGATTATTTTGATTTTGTTTACTTTGCCTTCTGTCTGGGCATGACCTTCCAGGTTTCGGACTGCAATATAACGTCGAAGAAATTGCGGCGCCTGGCCACATTGCAGGGGCTTATCGGCTTTCTGTTCAACACGGTCATTCTTGCCCTCTCGGTCAATATAGCGGCCTCGCTTTTATAAACCGTAAGTGCGAAGCACCGCCTCCATCCACGAGGTGATAAGGCTGTCGGCTGGAAAAAGCGGCGTGGAGGACGTCAGCCTGGCCCATTGCAAGGCGCCGAACACGATATGGTCGGCATAATTGGGCATTTCCCCGGCGATGAATTCCTGCTCGCCCAGCAAGGCTGGCAGTGGCGCCAGGGTGGATTGCAGGATGGCAACGGATTGGCCGCGCGTGGCCGCCAGCTCTTCCAGCGTGCAGCCCAGCCGCGCTTCGCGCGAGCGGCGGAAATACGCCTGGTCGCGCGCATCCAGCTTGGCGTGAATATCCGGCGCCAGAATACGCATCAGCACTGGATGAAGCGCCTTCTCGGTCCAGGCTTTAATATAGCCGGTGAGGGCCTGCGCCGGCGGGTCGCCGTAAAGCGGCGGCTCGTTGGGGTAGGCGGCCTCAAGATACGCGGCGATTTTCTGGCTATCGCTTACAACCTTGCCGCCATCCACCAATACGGGCACTTTATCTTGCCCGGAAAAGCCGATGGCTTCTTTTTCCGTGAAGCGCCAAGGTATGGTCTCGTAGCTGAGATTTTTATGAGCGAGCGCGAGCTTGGTGCGCCAGCAGAACGGGCTGAAGCGCAAATCCGGGTCGGCGGCGGCAAGGTCGTAAAGCAGACGTGTCATCGCGCCGTCTGGCCAAACAGGATCGCGCGTGAATCCGGTGTTACAGTGGACGCCTCATTTACCTCTTTGGCGCGGGCATAGGCGCGCTGCACGGCCGGGCGCGCCGCCATGGCATGGAACCAGCGCTTGAGGCTGGGAAAATCGTCGAGATTCTGTTGCTGGCGTTCATGCGGCACAATCCACGGGTAACAGGCCATGTCGGCAATGGAATAGGCGTCTGCGATGAACGCCCTGCCCGTGAGCTGCTTGTCGAGCACGCCGTACAGCCGGTTTGTTTCTTTTACATAACGCTCCATGGCATACGGAATCCGCTCGGGCGCGTATTGCACGAAATGGTGGTTCTGTCCGGCCATCGGCCCCAGCCCGGCCATTTGCCAATAGAGCCATTGCAGTACGTTATATTTAGCGCGCGGTGTGGCAGGCAGGAATTTTCCGCTCTTCTCAGCAAGATATTCGAGAATGGCGCCGGATTCGAATATGCTGATGCGGACTCCGCCATCCGCGGGTGCGGTGTCGCGTATGGCGGGGATGCGGTTATTTGGCGCGATGTGCAGAAACGCCTCGGCGAATTGCTCGCCCGCGCTGATATTCACGGGATGGAGTTGATATTCCATCCCAGCCTCTTCGAGGAAGATCGTGATCTTATGCCCGTTCGGCGTGGTCCAGTAATAAAGTTCGATCATTCCCTTTACTCCTGCATCAGTTGAGGGCCTTCGAGGCCATTTCGTAGCTGTTATGGCTCAGGTTTTCACGGGCCAATAGGCGCTCCAGCGCGGCACGCATGAGCGCCTGACGCGCTGTATCGAAACGCCGCCAGGTGCCAAGCGCGGTTACCAGCCGCGCGGCGATTTGCGGATTGGTTGGGTCCAGGCGCAGCACCATGTCCGCCAGCAGCGTGTAACCAGCACCCGAGGCATCGTGAAATTTGGCGGCATTGCCAGTGAAGGAGCTGATGAGCGCGCGCACCCGGTTGGGGTTGCGTGTGTCAAACTTTTCATGCGTTGTTAGCGCCTGCACACGGGCCAGCGTGTCGGGCGCTGCGCTGCGCGCCTGTACGGCAAACCATTTATCCAGCACCAGCGGCGTATCCTGCCAGCGCGTGTAAAAAGCGGCCAGGGCTTCATCTCGTGCCGGTCCCGTAATGTCTGCCAGATTGGCCAGCGCAGCAAGCTGGCTGGTCATGTTGCGCGCGGCGGCAAACTGGGCGCTGGCGCGGCTGGTGTCGCCCGCGGCGCATAAATAGGCGAGGGCCGTATTCTTCAGCGCCCGCCCGGCCATGGCTGCGCTGCTCTTTTCATCGGCGGCCTCACGCCCGAATGTTTCGTAAACCGTGGAAAATGCGCCCTGCAGCGCCTGGCCCAGCGCGCGCCGCGCGGCCTCGCGCACCTGGTGAATGGCTACGGGGTCGGCTACTTGCATTTCGCCGGCCAGCAAGCCCTCGGCGGGCAGCATGAGCGCCTCGGCGGCGAAGGCGGCATCCTGGGCGGCGGTGTTCAGCGTGGCGGCAATGGCCATGCGTAAGCCGTCATCGAGCGTGAAGGGCTGCCCTTTTTGATGTGCCGCGACCGCGTCCAGCAGTACGGCGCTGGCATATTGCTGTAGTGCGTCCCAACGGTTGAACAGGTTGGTGTCGTGCGCGGCCAGGAAGGCGAGGCGCGCGGGACTTTGACCCTTCAGCCTGACGGGCGCCGAGAAGTCGCGGAACAGTGACGGCACGGCGCCGGCCGGAATGCCCGTGAAGCTGAAACTCTGCTCCGCCTGGCTCAGCACGAGAGTCTCTTTATGTATATCCCGCCCGGTTTCATCCAGTATTCCCATGGCCACGGGGATGAGGAATGGTTCCTTGTGTTCCTGCCCGGGTGTAGCATTGGTATGCTGGCTGAATGTTAGTGTAAATATCTTGCGCGCGGCATCGTAGGTCTCGTGCACCGAAATTTCGGGCGTACCGGCCTGGCTGTACCAGAGCATTATTTGCCGTAAATCCCGTTCCGGCGCGGCCTCCTGCATGGCGGCCACGAAGTCCTCCACCGTGGCGGCGGAATTGTCGTTTTTTGAAACATATATTGCCATGCCTTTATAAAATGCATCATGCCCGATCAGAGTGCGGATCATACGCACTACTTCCGCGCCCTTTTCGTAGATGGTGGTAGTGTAGAAGTTGTTGATCTCCAGATAGCTGTCGGGGCGTACCGGATGTGCCAGAGGGCCTGCGTCATCACGAAATTGTGTAGTGCGAAGCATTCTAACATCGGCGATGCGCTTGACCGGTGCGGAAAACTGGCTGGCCATGTATTCCTGGTCGCGGAAGACGGTTAGACCCTCCTTCAGCGAGAGCTGGAACCAGTCGCGGCAGGTTACACGGTTGCCGGTCCAGTTGTGGAAATACTCATGCGCGATGACGCGTTCCACGTTCTGGAAGTCGGCATCCGTTGCCGTTGCGGCGCTGGCCAGCACATAGGCGGTGTTGAAGATGTTAAGGCCCTTATTCTCCATGGCCCCGGCATTGAAGTCCGACACGGCGGCGATGTTGAAAATATCCAGGTCATATTCCAGCCCGAAAACCTCTTCATCCCAGCGCATGGCGCGTTTAAGCGACTCCATGGCGTGGCCGCATTGTGCCTCATCGCCGTGTTCCACCCAGATGCCGAGCCTAACCTCGCGGCCCGATTTGGTGATAAAATGATCTTGAACAGCGGTGAGGTTCGCGGCGACGAGCGCGAACAGGTAAGAAGGTTTGGGGTGCGGGTCCTCCCATTGGGCCCAGGCCTGCCCATTCTCCTCGCCTTGCGCCAGCAGGTTGCCGTTACACAAAAGCACCGGGTATTGCGCGGCATTGGCACGCAGGGTTACATGGTAGCGTGCCATTACATCCGGCCGGTCGGGAAAAAAGGTGATTTTGCGGAACCCTTCCGGCTCGCACTGGGTAAAAAATCCGCTACCCGACATATATAGGCCGGAGAGTTCGGTGTTGGTCTGTGGTGCAATCTCCACTTCGGTTGCCAGCGTGAATTCGTCGGGCACGTCATGGATGGCCAGGCCGGAATCGCCTAATTCGTAACGATTATCCCCCGGTATCTCGCCGTTTATCGTGATGCCGCGCAGCTTCAGCTTGTGTCCATCCAGCCGCAATGCGCCCGGCGCCCTGCGGTGGAGAGAGAGCGTGGCCCGTACAATGGTGCTGGCCGGGCCAAGCGTGAAATCGAGCGCCACATGCGAGACGGTGAAGGAGGGGGGGGTATAACCCGCGAGTTTCACGGGTTGGCGTGCGGTGGTGGCGGTCATGCAAAATTTCCCCTTATGGTCTGGCAAAATGCCGCGGGCCGCGCCAAAATTGGGCCATGGCTGACCAGACATCGCTGAGCTTACAGGTTTATCCGCGTATTGCCGCCATCGGGCAAGCTGCCTGGGATGCGTGTGCGGGCACGGGCAATCCATTCGTCTCTTATGCTTTTCTCTCCGCGCTGGAAGATAGCGGCTCGGTTGGCGGTGATACCGGCTGGCACCCGCGCTACACCGCCTTGGTGGATAAGGCGGGCGAGGTGGCGGCCGTGCTGCCCGCTTATGCCAAGGCGCATTCCTATGGCGAGTATGTATTCGACCATGCCTGGGCCAATGCGCTGGAACGGGCGGGCGGGCGCTATTACCCAAAATTGCAGGTGGCCGCCCCGCTCTCGCCCGTGCCTGGGCCGCGCTTGCTGCGCCGGCCAGGGGTAAGCGTGGCGGCGGTGGCGCGGGTATTAGAGGCGCTGGCCGGGGAGCTGGATTATTCCTCAGTACACATTACATTTTGTGCCAGGGAAGAATGGCTTGGGTTGGGCGAGGCAGGCTGGTTGCAGCGCCTGGGCATGCAGTGCCATTGGCAGAACCAGGGCTACACCAGTTTTGAAGATTTTCTGGCCGCTTTATCCGCGCGCAAGCGTAAGGCCATACGGCGCGAGCGGCGCGAGGCGCAGGCGGGCCTTACTGTCCGCGCGCTTTCTGGCGCAGATCTCACCCCGGAGGTCTGGCGCCATTTCTACCGTTTTTATAAAAATACCACGGATCGTAAATGGGGCGGCGCTTATCTGACGCCTGAATTCTTTCCCCTGCTGGGTGAACGCCTGGCGGACCGGGTGGTGCTGATGCTGGCCGAGCGCGAGGGCCGGCCCATTGCCGGGGCGCTTAACCTGCTGGGCGATGGGGTGCTGCACGGGCGCAATTGGGGCTGTGTGGAGGATGCGCCGTTTCTGCATTTTGAACTGTGCTACTACCAGGCCATAGACTATGCCATTACCCATGGGCTACGGCGTGTTGAGGCTGGAGCGCAGGGAGAAAACCATAAAATTCAACGTGGTTACCTGCCAGTCCCCACCTATTCGGCGCATTTCATTCGCCATGCCGGGCTGCGCCGCGCGGTGGCGGATTTTGTGGAAGCGGAGCAGATTCAGCTACGAGAGATGATGGAGGCGTTGCGCGCCGAGGCCCCTTACCGGATGGAAGAGCAGGGCTATACCGCACCCTCATATTAAATTGAGGCTATCAGCCTTTTTTGGTGTGAAATAATACCCGTGAGGAGGGGAGCGGTGGTAACGTCCGTGTGCTGGCCATGCGCTTAATGAATATGACCATTGCGTGAACATCGGTGAGACATTTTATCCCGGCCTTTTTTTCCACGAGGGGCTTTTCAACACTATCCCCTGCCGCTATAGCCTCGGCACCGCGCCATTTGGCGCTGGTATGGGTGCATAGCTCAGTTGGTAGAGCAGCTGACTCTTAATCAGTAGGTCCAAGGTTCGAATCCTTGTGCACCCACCATTTTCATAAAAATCAAGTATTTAGGCGTTGCGCCTTGCCGGAGTGGGGCATTCTGCCTGATCCTTCGGGCCCCCGCATTTGCGCGATGATCACCTGCTGTTCGGCCAGCATGCCACTGGGACTTTCACCATGACCGGCGCCATAGCCGCGCGGGGGCGCGAAACCGGCGGCAATACTATCCGTTCCATCGGCCATATTGCCCGCCAGCGGCGTATTTTTGCTAATGACGTGGAATATGTGGGTGCCGGCTTCATGCTGGCCGAGTTGCGCGAGGATAACAAACAGCTCATCAAAATTATGCGGGAAGCGCATGATTTGTGCAGCGGGCATAATGACGTGACAACTTTATAAGTGCACCTCTCATTTTGCGAATCGTGCTGGCTGTGCGAATCCAGTAACGGTAGCAGGGCGGATGATAAGGAGATTATTGACGTGCATTTGGGCGAGCTGCTCGTTTTGAAGAAGGCGGTCAGCCGGGCGCAGTTGGATGAGGCATTGGCACGGCAGAGCGAGGGCGGCGGCAAGCTGGGCGATAATCTCGTTGCCCTGGGCGCGCTGAGCCAGGAGGCTCTGGATGAATTGATCGCCCAGATTCCGGCCGAGCCGGATAATTTGCGGGCCACCGGCATTAACCCGCTGGACCTTTTGAACCTTTTGCTCAAGCATATTTATACGGCGCGAATTGAAACGGTCTTGTCGTTCATCGACGCCCTTAAGCTGCCGCCGCATTTGGTGCAGGAGCTGGTGAATATGGCGGTGCTGCGCGAGTTGCTGGTGGCCATGGGCGGCAGCGGCGCCACCATGCGCTATACGCTGAGCGAGCAGGGCCGCCGCTGGGCGCAGGATGAGTTGAAGGCCTCGCAATATGTTGGCCCGGCTCCTGTTTCGCTGGAGGCATTCTGCGACCGGGCACGGCTGCAAAGAATCAGTAGCGATCAGGTCACTTTCGCCAACATACACGACGCGCTGACAGGCTATTATGTTTCGGACGAATTTATCCGCAAGATTGGCCCCGCGCTTAATTCTGGCCGCGCCATGCTGCTTTATGGCCCGCCTGGCAATGGCAAAACCACGGTCGCGCTCAGCTTTGCCAATGTCTTTAACCGCGTCATCTACACGCCTTACGCGGTGATGATTGAAGGCCAGATTATGCGCGTATACGACCCCAGCCTGCATGTGCAAGCCAAAACCCCGGGGGCATATGGGGGCAGCGAGTTTGGCGGGCTGCGGCGTGAGGAATCGGATGCGCGCTGGGTGCCCATCCGCCGTCCCTTCGTGGTGACTGGCGGCGAGCTGACGCTGGAGATGCTCGATCTCAGCTACGACCCCGCGGCTGGCTTTTACGAGGCGCCGCTGCACATAAAAGCCCTGGGCGGCTGCTTCGTCATTGACGATTTTGGGCGCCAGCTCGTCAGCCCCGAAACGCTGCTCAACCGCTGGATCGTGCCGATGGAAAGCCGGGTGGATTATCTCAAGCTGCACACGGGCAAGAGCTTCTCCATTCCGTTCGAGGCGTTGGTGATCTTCTCCACCAACCTTAACCCCGAAGATTTGATGGACCAGGCCTTTTTGCGCCGCTTACCGTACAAAATAGAAGTGGGCGCTCCCACCCCAGAGAATTACCGTGCCATTTTCGATGGCCTGGCGGCGAAACTCGGGCTGGAACTCACGGACGAAATCTTTAGCACCATCATCCGTAAAATCATGGTGGAGCGGCAAATGCCGCTCGCGGCTTACCAGCCACGCTTTATCATCGACCAGGTAATCGCCATTGCTCGCTTCATGGGTACGGCACCGTGCTTCGATGAGGCTTCGATCGGTTACGCGCTCGATAATCTTCAGGTGCGCCAGATCGCCTGAAGTATGGCTTCAGAAGATCCCCATTGCCAGCCCCGCCGCCATGCTTAGCCCAGCCTCGGCGCAGCGGGCCAGGCCATCCGCGCCAATTTGCTTTGGTGCGGCAATGGCCTCTGGCGTTTGCGCCCCGGTGTGGATAATCAGTGGCCCGGCCACCTCGCGCAGCCGCCAGCCGGTGGCGATGCGCGAGATTTGCCGTGCCGCGTTCGTGCCGTCGGTCCCGGCACAGATCAGGCAGGCATAGGGGCGGCCTTCAATGCGCCCCAGCACGGGGTAATAGCAGCGGTCGAAAAAATCCTTCATCAACCCCGCCATGGCGGCCAGGTTTTCTGGTGTGGCGAACATATAGCCATCCGCCGCTAGCAAATCTTCTGGCCCGGCTTCTGTGGCGCGTATAAGCCGGGTGTGTGTGCCCGGCTCATCCGCGGCCGCCTTGCCTGCCGCCAGAGCCATCTGTGCCGTGCCGCCCGTTGCGCTGTGCCAGACGATGATTAGCTGTTTCATGCCACCATGCTGCCCGCAATCGGGGTGGTGGAAAAGATGCTTGCCGCCGCCGCGCCGGAAAGCTGGGCAAGAGGCGTGACGGCGCGGTACGTCTGGGTTAGGTGAGAGATCAATGACCCGGCAATTCACTCTGCCCCTTTCCCTGCTTGCCCTGGCCTTGCTCGCCGGGTGTGGTACCGGTCTGCCGCCGCCCCCCCAGGCGCCGCAGCCATTGGCCCAGCCAATGCTCTCCGCCACCGACCTGCACAAGGCCGAGCAACGCGCCTATGCGGCGGGTTATGCGGCTGGGCGTATTTACCAGAAAAAGCTCGACAGCCCGGTTGTTCCGGCCGCCCTTACGCCTGGTGCAGCCACGGCGGCCCAGGCGCCGCCAATGGCGCCGGTACAGCCCGCGCCGCCGGCAGCTGAGATATATTCTCCTAAAGGTCTGGCCCAACCCGTCGTAACACCGGCGGATTGAGCGGGACCGGGCTTGAACCCGGCCCCGCAAACCGCCAAACAGCGGCCATGGCTTCCCCCCCTCTGCTGCTGCTCGACAATATTTCCCTCACCCTTGGCGCCGTGCCGCTTCTGGCTGCCGCCTCGCTCTCGGTAGGGGTGGGGGAGCGCATCTGCCTGGTTGGGCGTAATGGCTCGGGCAAATCCACCCTGCTTAAAATTGCCGCGGGCGAGGTGCCGCACGATGGGGGCACGCGTTTCGCCCAGCCCGGGGCCACCATGCGTTATCTGCCGCAGGAGCCGGATCTTTCAGCTTACCCGGACGTGATGGCCTATGTGAGGGCCGGGCTTGGCCCCAATGACGATGAATACCGTGCCCGTTATTTGCTGGGCGCGCTGGGCCTGACGGGTGCTGGAAAACCCGCCAGCCTTTCGGGCGGCGAGGCGCGCCGCGCCGCGCTGGCCCGCACGCTGGCCCCCAGCCCCGACCTGCTGCTGCTGGATGAGCCGACCAACCATCTTGACCTGCCCGCCATTGAATGGCTGGAGGATGAGCTGAAATCACTATCATCCGGTCTCGTTCTTATCTCGCATGACCGCCGCTTCCTGGAAAACCTTTCCCGTTCGATGGTCTGGCTCGACCGCGGGCAGACCCGCCGCCTGGACCGCAGCTTCGCCCATTTTGAGGCCTGGCGCGATGAGGTGCTGGAGCAGGAGGAGCAGGAATTCCACAAGCTGGGCCGCAAAATCGCGCGCGAGGAAGATTGGCTGCGCTATGGCGTAACCGCGCGGCGCAAGCGCAACGTAAAGCGTTTTGCCGGGCTGCAAGCCCTGCGGGCGGAAAAACGCGATTATACCCACAAGCTCGGTACCGCGAAAATGGCGGCGCTTGATGCCGCCACCTCGGGTAAAATCGTTGCTGATCTCGACAATGTTTGCAAAAGTTTTGGCGAACGCAAAATTATCTCCAATCTCACGCTGCGCGTGCTGCGCGGCGACAGGCTCGGCATTGTTGGCCCCAACGGGGCGGGTAAATCCACCCTGTTAAAGCTGATCCTGGGCGGGCTTGCGCCCGATAGCGGTACAATCAAGCTCGGCACGGCGCTGGATGTGGTCACGCTCGACCAAAGCCGTTCCACGCTCGATCCGTCAGTTTCGCTGGCCGGCACGCTGACCGGTGGCACAAGCGACCAGGTGGTGGTTGGCGGCCAATCACGCCACGTTATCGGCTATATGAAGGATTTTCTCTTCAAGCCCGAGCAGGCGCGCACGCCGGTTGGCACGCTTTCGGGCGGCGAGCGCGGGCGGCTGTTGCTGGCCATGGCGCTGGCCAAGCCCAGTAATTTGCTGGTGCTGGACGAGCCGACCAACGACCTGGACCTGGAAACGCTGGACCTGCTGCAGGAAATGCTGGCCGATTATCCTGGCACCGTCATTCTCGTCAGCCATGACCGCGATTTTCTCGACCGCGTGGCCAGCTCTACCCTTGCAGCGGAAGGGCAGGGGCGCTGGGTGGAATATGCGGGCGGTTATACCGACATGCTGGCCCAGCGCGGTGTAGTGCTAAGCCTTGCCAAGGCGGAGAAAAAAGCTACCTCTAAACCAGCCACGCCTGCACCAGCTAAACCGGCCGGCACCAAACTCTCTTTCAAAGAGCAGCATGAACTGAAACAGCTTGGCGCTGAAATTGACAAGCTGCAGGGCGAGATGCGGAAACAGGAAACCATCCTCGCCGCGCCCGATTTATACGCCAAAGACGCCAGGAAATTCGCCACCGCCACCGCGGCCCTGGGGGAGCTGCACAAAAAGCTGGAAACCGCCGAGGAGCGCTGGCTGGAGCTGGAAATGCGCCGGGAGGGTTAGTTTCCCGGCGCCAGTTGCATAGGCTGTGCGCTTGGCTGCTGTGTCTGCTGTGTGGCAGGCGTGGCTGCCGGGGTGGAATTCTCCTCCCATCCGCCACCTAGCGCCTTATACAGTGTAATATCATTCTGCCGCTCCGCCAGTTTCAACGCGATCAGCGACAGCCTGGCCTTCAGCAGCAAATCCTGCGCCACGAGAACATTGAGGTAGGAATCAATCCCGCCCTGGAAACGCATATTGGCCAGCTTGTAATAGGTGCTATCCGCTGCAACCAGATTCGTTTCCGCGCGCACCTGCGTTACATAAGTTTCGCGCGCATTTAGCGCATCCGCCGTGTCGTGGAAGGCGGATTGAATAACCTGTTGATAATTGGCGATGTCTGTCTGCTTCTCGATTTTGGCGATGTCGAGATTGGCGAAATTCTGCCCCGCCGCGAAAATCGGCACGCTGATGGAGGGTTCGAACAGCCATGCGCCACTGCCATCGGCGAAGAGATTATTCAGCCCCGTGCTGGCAACGCCGCCATTGGCGGTGAGTGTGATGGAAGGAAAGAACGCCGCCCGCGCGGCGCCGACATTGGCATTAGCCGCCATAAGTAAATGTTCCGCCGCGCGAATATCCGGACGCCGCGTCAGCAGGCCGGATGGCAGCCCGGCTGGCAGTTTTGGCAAAGGCGGCTCCGCGTCCAGCCCTGACACCGCATTCATCTGGTCCAGCAGCGTGCCAGGCAGCGGTGTGCCGCCAGCAGC
>JAJZFB010000015.1 GCA_021805545.1 Pseudomonadota bacterium
ACCAATTGATCGCGCAGCCCGGGGCAGTCCGCATAGGTTTCGGCCCAGGCGCCTTCAGCCAGAATGCAATCATGCGTCTCCAGCTCGATATTGAAATAATGCACCTCCTCCGGCGCCCAGTGCTGGGTAATCGTCACGCCATTCACAAGGTCGCTGGCCAGTACCAGCACGCCGCCCAGCAGCAGCGAGTGCCCAGGCGAAACGAATAAATCGCGCTTCGGCACCCCCTCGCCCAGCGCTCCGGCGCTTATGCACACGGGCAGCATATAGTTGTCACGCTGCAAAAAGCGCCGCGCGTAACGCTGCTCGCCAATCCATTTAATCCGCCGCGCCCCGCCTTGCGCCATTACCATATGGCCGGGGCGCAGATGCTCAATCGCCATCTCTCCCCCTGGCGTGGCAATACGGGTGCCGCGCAAATAGCACACCACAATCCCGGTTCCCGCCGCATCGGTACTGAAGCTAAAAGCGGCACTGCTATACGTGCCCGCCAGCGCCAGCATGGCAATGTGGCCCTGCGCATCCTCTGCCGTAAGCACGCCGCTGGTGTAAGAGAGCGTGCTGGCGGTAAACCCGGCCATCTCTATCGTATCGCCCGCGGCAAATCCCTCTATCGTCTCGCTCAGCGCCACGCCTTGGCCAATAATCAGCGTGCCAGCCCCGGCAAAACTCACGCCGCCCGCGCCAAGCGCATCGGCATTGCACGCTTCAACCGCTGCCCCCGCCTCCAGCGTGGTGCCACCTGCGTAAGCATTGGCGCCATCCAGTTTCAGCAGGCCCGCCGCATTGGCGATAATATTGCCAGTACCGGAAATAGACCCTGCCAGCTCCAGCGTCTGCCCGGCCAGCGCGGCCATATACCCCGTGCCATATAGCGCAACGGAATTAGCTACAGCGCCCGCCCCCGCGCCCAGCAGCGTGCCCGCGTAAAGCCACACCCCGCCCTGCCCCAGCGCATTGGCATTGGCCAGGCCCAGCGTGCCGCCATCCATATATGTGCCGCCTGTGTAATTATTATCTCCACCCAGCAGCACCAGCCCGGGCTGAGAGATGAGCATACCACCGCCATAGCCGGAAATATGCCCCGCCAGATCCAGCGTCTGGCCCGCCCCGGCGCCGATATTGGCCGTGCCTTCCAGCACAATGCCATTATTCACTGCCCCGCTGGCAGCACCCGATAAAGTGCCGCCGACAATCGACAGGCTGCCCGTGCCCAGCGCGCCCGCATTGCCCAGCACCAGCGTGCCGGAATCCAGCACCGCGCCACCCCTGAACTGGTTATCCGCCGTCAGCGCCACCGCGCCGCTGCCCGCCACCACCAGCTCGCCCGTGCCGGCAATGGTGCTGGCAATGGTGCCGGACGTGCCGATTTCGGTCATCAGCAGCCCGTTATTTTCAATAACAGGTGCGGTAAAGGCGCCTATGCCACCACCTGCGCCAAGCTGTAATTCCGCCCCCGCGCCAATTTGCACTGTACCCGTGGCAATCTCCGCCCCGGTAAAGGTCACGTTCCCCTGAATGGTCAGCCCCGCCTGCCCAGCGATGGTGCCCGCGAACACACCATTGCCCAGCATGAACGTGGCGGGCGCGGACTCGCTGGTGATTATGCCCGTGCCCTGCACGCTCTGCGCCGCATCCGCATGGCCGTTCAAATCCAATACCGCGCCCGCGGCAAGCGAGAGGCCAAAACCGGCGATCAAACCGCCCGCCCCGCCGCTCTCGCGCAGCGTGCCCGCCGCAATCGCCCAGCTTGGCGCCAAGCCAGCCTCATAACCCGGGGCCAGCGCCACCACCCCCGCATCGCCCGCCGTGCCAATGGTGATGTTGCCGCCATAACTGGGCACACCCGCCATGCCGTCCAACGCCAGCGTGGTGCCCGTGGCGGCGGCAATCAGCACATCGCCAGAAGTTTGCAGCGCGTTGTCCAATGTCTCCGTCTGCGTGCCAATCAACGCCCCCGCGAGCGTAACAACGCCGCTGCCCAGCGCATTATCCGCCGCCGCCGTAACCGTGCTGCCAGCGGCAATGCTGGTGCCACCCGTATAGCTGCTTAAGGCGGCGAATGCGGCGGTGCCGCTTAGAACATCCAGGCCATACGCGCCGCTTACCCCACCCGAGAGCACCAGCGTACCCGTGGGCATGGATGCCAGAACCGCGCTGTTATTCATGAGCTGTATGGCGTTATCCAGGCTGACCGTGCTGCCCAGCGCGGCAAGTTGCCCGCCATCCAGCACAATATTACCAGCCAGCGTGCCTGTATCGCCCACACCCAGCACACCCTGCGCGCCAATGGTAAACGTGGCGAAGCTGAGCACGCCGGCATCGGCCACCGCGCCATTGCTAATCTGCACATCTGGCGCCGTAATGCTGCCGGTAATGGTAATCGTATCGCCGTTCAGCACCATCCCCGCCCAGCCCGCATCGCCCAGCAGCGTGTAAGGGCCGGTTTGCGTGGCGCTGAAGCTGGCAATATCCGCCGCGCCGGGCGCAATGCCGCCTGTCCAGTTCACCGCCAGGCTGACGCCATAGCTGCCCGCCGCGCCGCCAACCCATGTCACAACACTCATACCCGGCCCCCCAGGTGGCGGAATGTGCCCAGGGCATGGCGGGCTGTAAACAAAATTTCTGGCCGATTCATTACCTCTACGACAGGGTGCGGATGTTTACCAACACCCCGCCGGAGTAAGGCCGTACATGCGCGAATCATGCGCCATGGGTGACCCAGGAATTATCGCCCAGCCAAACCCCGCCCGTTATTGCTTCGCGCCGCGCGCAATGACAGGTATGAAGCATGAACAAGATCCCACCCCTGGGGCCACCCCCGAGAGAACCATGACCAAACCCGCCACGCCGCCAAATGCCCCGCAGCCGGAAACCCGCCTTGTGCATGCCGGGCGTAAACCCACACACGCCCATGGGTTCGTCAACCCGCCCGTTATGCGCGGTTCCACGGTTTTGCACCCCTCAATTGCCGCCAAGGCGGAAATTGGGCGCAAGGCGCTGGAGCCGGTGGAAAATTACGGCCTGATGGGCACGCAAACCCATTTCGCGCTGGAAGCCGCCATCGCCGAAATCGAGGGCGGTTTGCGCACGCAGGTTACCGGCTCCGGCCTGTCCGCCATTACCGTGCCGCTGCTCGCCTATCTGCGCGCGGGGGACCATATTCTGGTGCCCGATTCCGTCTATGGCCCCACGCGTACATTCTGCGGCGGGCTGCTGCGCCGCTACGGTATCGAGACGAGTTATTACGGCCCGATGACCACAGCCGAGGCGCTGCGCCCGCATTTGCGCCCCAATACGCGCGTGCTGTTCACCGAAAGCCCCGGCAGCCATACATTCGAGGTGCAGGACATTCCCGCCCTCGCCGCGCTGGCGCATGAACACGGCGCCAAGCTGTTCCTCGACAATACCTGGGGCATCCACCATTTCCAGCCCTTTCTGCATGGGGTTGATGTCTCCATCCAGGCCCTCACCAAATATCCCGGCGGCCATTCGGACATCATCCTCGGCGCCGTAACGGTAAACACGGCGGAAGATTGGCACTGGCTGCGCATGGGCTCTCTGGAACTCGGCAATTATGCCAGCCCGGATGATTGCTGGCTGGCCCTGCGCGGCATCCGCACGCTGCTGGTGCGGCTGAAGGCGCAGGAGCAGGCCGCGCTGCGTATCGCCACCTGGCTGCACACAAGGCCCGAGGTGGCGCGCATCCTGCACCCTGCTTTTCCCTCATGCCCAGGCCACGCGTTTTTCAAACGCGACTTTACCGGCGCGTGCGGCCTGTTCGGCGTGGTGTACCAGCCGCAATACAGCGCGGCGGATGTGGTGCGCATGATCGACGGGCTGAAACTTTTTGGCATTGGCGCAAGCTGGGGCGGGTATGAGAGCCTGGTGCTGCCTACCACCGGCACCATCCGCCGCACGGAGGGCACGGGTGTGTTTGAAGGCGAAATGGCCCGCTTCCATATCGGGCTGGAAAATGTGGACGATCTGATCGAAGATCTGGACCAGGGCCTCGCCCTGTTGCGCGGTGGATGAGCGCGCTGCCGCGTTCCTTCGCCAACAATATCCTTAAGGCCGCCATGCGCTCATCCTCTTGCGCCGCAAGGCCACCCTGCGGGGCGCAACCGGAACCGGCAAGATTTTTCACCCCCCTCACGCTTTTGGCTAGAAAAAGACCAAGCAACGCATTATGTTGCAGCCAAGCAAGACCGCGAAAGCGGCGGTGATCTTGAGGGAATGAAAGGGGTATCTCGATGAGCGTAGCACCCGTTAGCCATCTTCACGCCACGGACACGAAGAAGCCAGGCTTCGTCATAAACCACCCCAGCCTGGGCGATATGCGCGGCGCGCTGCGCCTTGGCGTGGAAGACTGGCGAAGCTGCCATACCGAGGTGCCCATCCTCGCCCTGCTTGCGCCCGTTGCCGCCATTGTGCTGGCCGCCGTGGTCACCGCGCCGCAGCTCATGCCGTTTGTGTTCCCCATCTGCGCGGGCCTCGCGCTGCTTGGCCCCATCGCCACCATCTGGTTCGCGGCCCTCAGCCGGGTACGCGAGCAAACCGGCAGCGCCAGCGCGGAAGAGGCCGCCGCCATTTTCGACTCTCCGCGCCGCATCACCATCCAAAATCTCGGCCTGCTTGCCATTGGTCTTTACCTGGCCTGGGTTGCCGTGGCGGGGTATATTTACTTCCACACGCTCGGCGTCACCGGCCCGGCCAGCGGGCTTGGGTTCTTCGCCAGTGTGGTCACCACCACCGCCGGATGGCACATGACCATTATTGGCTGCGTTGCGGGCGCGGTTTTCGCCGTCATCATGCTCGGCATCGGCCTCGTCTCTTTCCCCCTGGCGCTGGACCGCGACGTAACCACCTTCCAGGCCCTGTCCACCGCGTTCAGCGCCATCACGCAAAATCCCACCGTTATTCTGGTCTGGGGCGCACTCGTGGCCGTGCTGCTCTTCCTCGGCTCACTCCCCATCTTGCTGGGGCTTGCCGCTGTCATGCCCATATTGGGCCATGCCACCTGGCACATGTACCGGCGCCTGGTGGCATAACGCCTATCCGCGCCAGAACGTCATCACCAGCCCGCCCGCCATGATCAGCGTGCCCCCAGCCAAAATGGGCGGGTTGGGGCGCATGCCAAAAATGGCAAAATTGATGATTTGCGCCACCAGAAAAAACAGGCACACATAAACACCCAGCAGCCGCCCAAAATTCCAGGGCGGCAGATTTACCGACACCCCATAAACAAACAGCACCAGTGCCGCGGCGCCAAACAGGCCAAGGCGCAGCAGCGGAACCGCATGACTATGCAGCGCAATGCGGGCCAGGGCATCACCTCCTGCTTCCAGCACGGCGGCAAGGGTCAGAAGCAGCAAAATAGCGGCATTGTTCATGGGCTTTTCTTTCGCACAACAAAGCCGGAGCGCAAGGCCCCGGCTTTGCCGCGTACACACAGGAATATCCCGGCCGGAGAGCATAACCATCCGGGACAACAGCCATCATCCGGGACAACAGCCATCATCCGGGACATCAGCCATCACGCAAGCACCGTGCCAGAGGCAAACCCCCGGCGGCGGCGGCGCCCAGACGGGTTTGTTACATTTTTAGCCAGTCAGCGCATCTGTTTGCTCATGAAGGCAGCTACCCCAGCGCCACAAACACTTTCCCAGCCACCTCGCTGGCTTCCAGCATGGCCAGCCCGCGCGGTGTTTTGCCCATGGTGATAACACCGCGCACCGCCCCGGGCATATTCATCCCCATAATGCCAGTTACCCAATCCTGCGCCGCGCCCGAGCAAAGGCTGAAACTGGACCCGTGAAACGGGCAGGTAATCACCCCGTCCACGATCTTGCCCTTCGTAAGCGGCAGGCCCAGATGCGGGCATTTGTTCACAAACGCCTGCACCGTGCCATTTACCCGTGTCAGCCCAATTTTGGTGCCAGAAAGCGTAACCGCATGCACCGCCCCCTCAAGCACATCATCCGCATCAGCCGCTTCCAACTGACTCATCGCCCGTCCTCCGCTCATGGTTTGGTTAAAAAACCTTACACGAAGATGCCAGATGAACGAAAAGATTTTCGTCAGCCCGCCGGGGTTTGACCACTGGCAATGCTACAGGCCATGGGTTTGAACTTGCCCAAATCATCCGGGCCGCCGAGAGAAATATCGAAGGGGCCGGTTTCACCCGCGCTCGCTGCCTCCACCAGAACGCCGATGGCGCCAAAATTCTCCGGCGCCGGACGGAACACAATGTAATAGGTTTGTCCCGCGCTCGCTGTAAAAGTCAGCGAACTCGTACCCGTTACATAGACGCTCATCGAATCTGGCAATGTGGCTGTTACGGCAACCGCCCCCGGCGCAACATCCGTTCCAAACCCCTTCCCATTGGCAAGATTACAGGTTGAGGCACCGTTAATCTCAACCGCGGCAATGCCCCCCATCGCCACAAGATTATAGGGCCGGAAAAAGAGCAACCGGCTGGCCGTGGGGGCAAGAGGCTTTAATGGCACTGGCGGTGGCGGCGGCGGGCTGGCGGCGCACCCGGCAACAAACAAAACCAGCGGCAGGCATAAGCCGCGAAGCTGCCGCTTCCATTTGGCCCGCATGAACCTATCCCCCGTCAAAACATTTTCACGCCGGGACAAATCCTCGCCGCATGACAAATCTTTCACCAAAGACTTCGATTCGCCATACCTGCACCGATCGAATCCCATTCGGCGCCAAGTACACTACGCCTTAAAAATTCTTCCGGTACTGGATAAACCCCGAATATTCCGCGACCTTATCGTACAGCTTGCGCGCGGTTGCGTTATTTTCCTGCGTCATCCAATACACACGCGGCGCGCTGCGGCCCCTGGCTTTCTCGTACACAGCCTCTATCAGCGCCGTGGCCACGCCCTTGCCACGCGCCCCGGGCGCCGTGAACAAATCCTGTAAATAGCACACATTCGTCTCAAACCACGTATTACGGTGGAAAAGATAGTGCACCAGCCCGAGCAATTTGCCATCTTCCTCCGCCACCATGGCGTAAACCGGCTCAGCAGCGTCGAAGAAACGGGCAAAGCTCGCGGCCGTGGCGGCGTCTGGAAGATCCACCTGGTAGAAATTCTGGTAACCTTCCCACAACATTTCCCATTGCGCATGGTCTTCGGGCTTAATGTCTCGCACAATCACCGGTTTTCCTCCCCTTTCTGTTTCAGCCAGGCTTATCCCGCTCAGGCTTTCAGCAAATGCGTTCCAGCGCGGCACTCAGGCGCTTCACCTCCAGGTCAAAATTCTGCTCACGCTCGCGGTGCTCTTCCAGCACGGCTTCCGGCGCGCGGGCGGTAAAATCCGCGTTGCCCAGCTTGGCGCGCACCTTGTCCAGCTCGGCTTTCGCCTTGGCCAAGGCACCCGCCAGGCGCTTGCGCTCGGCGTCCAGGTCAATCAGCCCTTCCAGCGGCAGAATAATCGTCGCCTCGCCCAGCACCGCCTGCGCCGCATTCTTCGGCGCGGCGCCGGTCAGCGGCCCAATTTCAGAAACACGCGCCATGCGCGACAGCGCCTCCAGCCAGCGCTCCGCCCGCGCCAGAGTCGCGGGTGCAGCATCCTGCAACAGCACGGGCGATTTAAGCGAGGGCGGCACGTTCATCTCGGAGCGGACCGAGCGGATTTCGGTGATGAGATCCACCACCCAGCCCATTTCCACCCCGGCTTCGGCCACGCCGCTTACCGTAACAGCCTGCGGCCAGGGCGCCGAACTCAATGAATATTCCGCGCCATACCCGAAATGGTCCCATAGCGTTTCCGTCACAAACGGAATCAGCGGGTGCATCAGCCGCAGCAAAATCCCCAGCACATAAGCGGCGGTATCCTTAATCTCGGCCGCATCCTCGCCCGCGAAGCCGGGCTTGGCGAATTCGATGAACCAATCGCACACATCGCCCCAGGCGAAGCGGTAGCACGCGGCGGCATAATCATTCGGCCGGTACGCTTCCAGCCCGGCCGTGGCCGCCGCAATCGCCTCATTGGCGCGCGCCAGAATCCACCGGCACAACGGCAGCTTCGCAAGCTCCGGCCTGAATGCCGGGTTCGGCGTCACCCCGTTCATCTCCAAAAACCGCGCCGCGTTCCAAATTTTCGTGATAAACGCCCGGTTATTTTCAACAATCTTGGCGCCCAGCTTCACATCGCGCCCCTGCCCCGCCGCGGCGGCCACCGAATAGCGCAGCGCATCCGCGCCGTATTCATCAATCAGCGTCAGCGGGTCCAGCACATTGCCCTTCGATTTGGACATTTTCTGCCCCTTCTCGTCGCGCACCAGCCCGTGAATATAAATGGTGCGGAAGGGAACATCGCCCATAAAGTGCAGCCCCATCATCATCATCCGGGCCACCCAGAAAAAGATGATGTCA
>JAJZFB010000014.1 GCA_021805545.1 Pseudomonadota bacterium
GGGCATAAAGGATGACTCATCCTTTATGCCCGTTGGTATCGCGCGTGGGGCTGGCGGGGCGGCCACGCGCCAAGCGTAAGCCTGATACCAACGGTCATGCTCAATGCCCGTTGGTATCGCGCGTGGGGCTGGCGGGGCGGCCACGCGCCAAGCGTAAGCCTAATACCAACGGTCATGCTCAATGACCGTTGGTATTAGAGCCGGATTCAGATTTTATACCGGATTGCGACGTGATCCGGTCTAAAATCGTCCGGCTCTAAGCAGCCAGCATCCCCGCCATCGCATCCGCCGCTTGGCCCCATAGCGTGCTCATGGCGGCGGCAATGCCGCCGGGGGTGGTGCCTCCGGCAGCGCTGGCGTGGAAGCTCTGTAATTTCCAGTCCTGCGTATTTACGGGCCGGATGGCAAGCTGCGCCTGTAGCGTTACGGTGCCCGATGCATCGGGTGAGAACGCCAATATGTTGATCTCGACATAAACATCTGGCGCGGCGCCAATGCTGCCGCCATTGGCCAGTACTGTATCGCCCGGCAGGCGCTGGGCCAAATTGCGCACCATGGCGGTTTGCAACAATGTGGGCAGCGGCGCCGCCCATTGGTCGTTGGCGAAGCTGTTGGCCTGATAGGGGCTGCCTGGCATGGGCAGGCTGCTCTGCGCCAGCGCTCCCGGCACGCCAATGCGGCGCACGCCAATACGTTGCCCATTGCCGCCGCGCACGGCGCCCGGCGCCATGGCTATCTGGTAATTAAGCAGCGTGGCGCCGCCACAGCCGGAAAGCGCCAGAGACGCCAGGGTAAAATAACGCCGCCTCATTATTTGCTCCGTCCCAGCAGCAGGGCCTGCGGGTGCCGGTTCAGGTAATCGGTCAGCGCCTGCACCGAGGCCGCGGTATCCGAGGTTTGCTGAAACAACTGGTTCAGGCCGCGCTGAAAGCTGGAATCGTTTCCAAAATTTTCATCGAGCATCTTCAGCGTATCGTTGGCGCTATTCAGCGTCTGGTCTAGTTGCGTCAGCGTCTGTTTCATCTGCGGCCCTCCCAACGTGCCGTTTGCCGTCAACAACAAATTGTTCAAATGGTCGCCAATCTGCGCAAAGGGGATGTTGTTCAGCTTTGTGGCCAGCGCGTTCATCTGGGCTACCGCCTCGTCCAGCCCGCCGGGCGCCGAGGGCACAACCATCACGCCATGGTCCAACGTCACTTTCGCGGGCGTCGCATGGGGTACAAGCACAAACGATATAAGTTTCTGTCCCGTTACATAGCTGGCCGTGCCCAGCTCGGCGCGCATGCCATGGTCTACCATCAATTGCAGCTTGCCTTGCAGGTCGTTAACCGGAAACTCCTTGTCGTCAGGGTCAAACCGCGCCGGCTGAACCTCCATATCTACCCGCACACGCGCAGAACCATTATCGCCGTCCAGCTCCAGCGTCACACCTGTTACCACGCCAACCTGTATTCCCAGCACATTCACGATCGAGCCGCGGGTAAGGCCGGAAACGTCAGATTTGAAGTATGTGATCAGCTTGATCTGCCTGTTGTAAGAGGCCGCCTGCGCCTCCTGGTACGAGGAATAGAGCGGAAAGGTTGCATTATCCGGGCTGGGGCTTTCATTGTGGCCCGCATCTGGCAGCGAGAAGGCGATTCCCCCCGCCAGCAGCGCCTGGATGGATTGCAACTGCAATTGCAGCACACCGCCCTGCAGCCCCAGAGATATGCCCGACGTGTTCCAGAACCGGCTATCCGGCCGCACCAGCTTATCATACGGCGACCGGATGAAGATGGTGATTTTCGCCAGCCCCAGGCCATTGCCAAGGTCGTACCCCAGCACCTCGCCCACGGGCACATCGCGGTAGAACACGGGCGAGCCGGAATTGAACGAGCCAACCCTGTGCGCGGTGAGAATATAGGTGCTGCCCGGCTCGTCAGAGCGCACGCCGGGCGGCTCTTCCAGCCCGATGAAACGGCTTTGGTAATGGCCGCCGGGCTTGCCAGGGTCCACCGTTATGTACGTGCCAGAGAGGAGTGTTTCGAACCCGGATACATCCGACGTATTAAAGCGTGGCCGCACCACCCAGAAGCGCGCATTGCTGGTGAGGAAGCGCGCCCCCACATTCGTCATGCGGATTTTGACAATAACATGCGAATTGTCCCGCGAGAGGTCGATGCTTTCCACCGTGCCGAGCGACACGTTTTTATATTCCAGTTGCGTTTGCCCCGCCGCCAGCCCCTCGGCGCCCTTAAAGGTAAGGGTCAGCAACGGCCCGCGCTCCATAATGGTGCGGTAACCCAGATACCCGGCAATAATGGCGGCTAAAATGGGGATGAGCCAAACAAGCTGGAAATGCGGTTTGCGCAGCTTGGCCGAGGGCGGGGTAAAAACCGGACCGGGGGTAGAGGGTTTACTCATGCAGGGCGTGCTCCGCGTCCCACATCAGCCGTGGGTCAAAGGCTTCAACAGCGAAAATCGTCAATACCACCACGGCAGCGAAACATACAGCCCCCCGCGCGGCCTGCACACTGGCAAACTCCCCAAAGCGCATAAGCGCGATGAGGATGGATACCATGAACACGTCAATCATCGACCAGCGGCCGATAAAATCGATAAACCTATAAGCCTTGCACCGGAAATGCAGATGCGCCGTGCTGCCAAGCTGTGCGGTGATGAGCATATAGCCCAGCAATAAAATCTTCACGAGCGGAATGGTGATGCTGGCGAAAAAGACAAGCAGCGCCAGCGGCCATAACCCCGACTGGAACAGTTCGATAATGCCGCCGATGATTGTATACGGCGTGGCGTGCGAGAGCGAGGTGAGGACCATGAACGGATAGATGTTGGCCGGTAAATACATTGCCAGGGCCGCCAGCAAAAAAGACCAGGCGCGGCTGTAGCTGTCCCGTTTGCGCGCATGCAGCGCCCCGCCGCAACGCTGGCAATGCAAAGGCCCGGGCCCATGGTCATACCCCACATGGTTAAGGTAGCCGCATTCATGGCAGCCTTGTGGCATGCCATCCGCTGGCGCGGGCGTGCGGGTAGAGCGCCCGTCCAGCGTCCGCCACACCTGCTCGGCATCAACGCTGGAATCCGCCGCCGCCATGCACAGCATACAGCCAATCAGTGCGTACAAGGCGGTGTCCAGATGCACCTGGGCGTAGGCGGTCAGCTTGGTATAGGCCACCAGAAAACCAAGCAGATACACATCAATCATCGCCCAGGGGGCAAGAACCTGATAGATTCGGAACGATAATTTCAGCAGCCCCGGCGGCAGGCGGCGCAGCCCCGCCAGCGTAATGGTAAGCAGCCCCAGCTTAAGCGCCGGGGCCACGAGCGTGACGATAAACACCAGCGCCCCGGCCAAACCAAAGCCTTGCACCATGAATTGTTCTGGCCCGGTATCCAGCTTGGCCAGGGCAAAGCGGCCATAGGCTCTTATTTCGATAAACGGCGCCACCAGGGCGAACAGGTAAAAGAGCAAGGCCGCCAGGGCGCAGGCCAGCGGGTAGCTGCGGCGCGCGCGGCGCATGCGCCATAGCACCTCGCCGCAGCGCGGGCATTCCGCCACCAGGCCAGGGTAACGCGGCGGCAACTTGCACAACAAGCCGCATTGCGGGCATTCCCGCGTCGCATCACCAGCATCTGACCAACTACCCATAAGACCCTAGTTTGGACCGGCAACGTTCGCGGTTCAAGTAAGCGGGTCCGAATCAATGCGCGCGCGGCCAGAAGGCGGCTGGGTCATTCCATCCGGGGCGGCGCCAGTTCCCATGGCGAGACTTGAAATCGCGCTCTTTTCCAGCTTGATTTACGTCATGGACGGCGCATCCCCCCTGCGGCAATGAGGGGGGACCGTGCATCGCAATCCGGCACTGGTACCGGTGCATATAAGGGGGAAGTCATGGGCGATAGTGTTCTCATTGCAGGGGCGGGTCCGGTCGGGCTGGTCATGGCGGCCGAGCTACGCCGCTACGGCGTGCCGGTGCGCGTGGTAGAGAAGGAGCCGAAGGCCGACGAACAGTCGCGCGCCTTGTTTCTATGGACACGCACGCTGGAATTGCTGGCGCGCGGCGGCGCCACCCCGGCGCTTATCGAGGCGGGTGAAAAGCTCACCGCCTCCAATATCTATTCGGGCAAAACACTCATTGGCCGGCTCGATTTCATCGGTATCGACAGCGAATACCGCTACGCCGTGCTGCTGCCGCAGGCGCGGACCGAGGCGATTCTGGAAGCCCATCTGGCCAAGCTGGGCGTGGATGTGGAGCGCGGCGTGGAGCTGAGCGGCTTCACGAGCGATGATCACGGCGTTACCGTGACACTCACCCACCCCAACGGCAAGGCGGAGGCCCTCCGCGCCGCCTACCTCATCGGCTGCGATGGCGGCGGCAGCATTGTGCGGCAGAGTCTGGGCATCACCAGTGCCGCGGCACCGCATCGCTCCGCTTGGTATATTGCCGATGTGGAGCTGCAAAATTGCCCGTTCGCGCGCAACGAGTTCTACTCTTTCTGGCATGAGGGCGGCTTTATGTCCGTTCTGCCCATGCCAGGCGGCTTGTTCCGCATCATCGCCAGCGCTGGCCGCAAGGGCGGGTTCGCGCCAGGCACGCCGCCGCTCAGCCGTATTCAGGACATTCTGGACGAGCGTGGCCCCGGCGGCATCACCGCCGTCAATCCGGCCTGGCTCTATGCGTTTCAGGTGCAGGAGCAAAATCTCGCCTCGTACCGCAAGGGCCGCGTGTTTCTGGCGGGCGATGCCGCGCATGTGCACAACCCGGTGGGGGCGCAAGGGTTGAACATGGGCATCCAGGACGCCTGCAACCTGGCCTGGAAGCTGGTTTACGCCCTGCGCGGCGCGGCCAATGCCGAGCTGCTGCTGGATAGTTATACAATCGAGCGCCAGGCCGTGGCCGAACGTGTGGTGGCCAATCTGGGCCGCGCCGCCCAGGCTGCCACGGTGCGCAATCCCACCTTGCAATTTGCCCGTAATCTGCTTGGCAATATTTATTTCGGCCTGGCACCGGGGCGGCGCCAGGCGGCAGAGACAATTACCGAAGTTTCCTTCAGCTACGACCACAGCCCCATCAACGGCATCGAGGACCACGCTCTGCCAGGCCCGCAACCCGGCCAGCGCGTGGCGCAAAAACCGGGCGAAACACCGTTCGGCGCGGGGAATGCCCCGCGCTTCGCCCTGCTGGCCGACCCCAGCCCCGGCGTAAACCGGCTGCGCGAGCAATTTCCTTCACTGCTGGAAGATGAGCTGCGCCCGCCCCTGAGTCCCCGCTGCGTCTGGCTGGTGCGCCCCGATGGCTACGTGGCCGCCATGTCCCTGCGCGAGGATGCCGACCTCATAGCCGAGTATCTGCGTGCTTATACCAGTCAGCTGTGAGGCTGAATCACACTAAGCTTATTGATTTTTCGAGTGTCCACCATGGTTCTGAAATCCAACGGATTTCAGAACCGGGACATGCGTCTGCCGCGGCACGCCCTGTCACGCTGGCGGTTTATCGCCCGCCAATAGCCGCAAACGCTCGATAAACCAGCGCCCCGCCGGCCCTGGCGGGGCGCTGCCCAGATAAGCCGCCGCCATCACCATATGCCCGCGTCCTGGCCGGTCCAGCAGCCCCAGCTCCACCAGCGCGCCCTCGTCCAAATCGCGTTGCACCATCTCCAGCGGCATACCGCCCCAGCCCAGCCCGGCGCGCAAAAACGCGTGCTTCGCGCCCAAATCCGCCAGGCGCCAGGTGCGCGCGGAGAACACGCCGAATTCCTGCCCCTTGGAGAGGCTGGTACGGTCGGTCAGCACAAGCTGCACATGCTGGCTCAAATCGCACTCGGTAATGCCAGCGCGTATGGTGGCCAGAGGGTGAAGCGGCGCCGCCACAAATACCATCTCCACCCCCAGCAGCCGTTCCGTAACCAAAGACGGCGTGGCCAGCGGCAGCGACCCCACAACCCCCAGGCTGCACTGCCCATCCAGCACAGCCTGCGCCACACCGCCCAGCGCTTCCACATAAATACGCAGCGGAGTCATGGGAAATTGTTCCCCAAACGCCGCCGCGGCGGCGGTAAGGGCAGACATGGGGAACATCACATCAATCGCCACGGCCAGTTCCGGCTCTACCCCGGCTTCCATCCCCCGCGCCCGGGCTTTCAGCGCTGCCATGCCGCCCAGCACGGTGCGCGCATCGGCCAGTAAAATCTCGCCCGCCCCGGTCAGTGCCGGGTAGCGCCCCTCGCGCGTGAACAGTGCCACGCCTAGCTGCGCCTCCAAATTGGCTAAGGATTGCGAGATAACCGATTGCGCCCGGTTCAGCCGCCGCCCGGCGGCGGAAAAGCTGCGCGCCTCGGCGGCGGCGGTGAAAATGCGGAGCTGGTCAAGGGTAATGCCGTCGAGCATGGCGCCAATCCATCGTTAAAGACGATACTATCTATCTCTATATATAGGCTACACGGCTTGGTTGCCCAGGCTTAAAGCTCCGCCATCGCGCCGCTCCCGGCGCCCGCAATGGAGTAACCATCATGAAGCTATGGCATATCGATTCCAGCGTCCTGGGCGATAATTCCGCCTCGCGCCAGCTTTCCGCCGCTATCACCGCGCGCCAAAAGGCGCTCAACCCGGCGCTGGAGGTGGAATATCTCGACCTTGCCGCCAGCCCGGTTGGCCATCTCTCCCCGGCCCATATCGGCGCTCTGTTCGGCCATCCGCCTGCCGATGAAGCCACCCTTGCCGACATCGCCCGCGGCCAGGGCTTCATTGATACGCTGTTTGCCGCTGACGTTATCGTCATTGGCACGCCCATGTATAATTTCGGCATCCCCAGCCAGCTCAAGGCATGGGCGGACCGTGTGCTGGTGGCGGGCAAAACCTTCAAATACGGGCCGGATGGCACGCCCATCGGCCTGGTTCCCGCGGGCAAAAAAGTCTTCATCGCTTCCACGCGCGGTGGGTTTTATGGGCCAAACGCGCCAGCGGCGGCGCTGGAGCACCAGGAATCGCACTTAAAAGCGATGCTGGGCTTTATCGGCCTCACGAATGTAACCATTATCAACGCCGACGGCATGGCCGTCCCCGATGCCAAAGCCCCGTCTCTCGAAGCCGCGCACGCCGCCATCGCCACCCTTGCCTGAAGGACAAACAATGAGAACCATCCTGCTCGCCGCCGCATTGCTCACCACCCCCGCCGCCGCCTTGGCGCAAACAGTGGCGGACCCCAACCCGGCGCATGTAAAGCCCGGCACCTACCAGGTGGAATCCACCCATACGCGCATCCTCTTCGCCGTATCGCATATGGGTTTCACCACCTGGTACGGCAATTTCACCGGCGCCACCGGCACGCTCAGCCTCAACCCCGCCAAGCTGGCCGATACTAAATTTACCATCACCATCCCCGCCGACTCCGTCAGCACCACCAACACGGTGCTGGACAAGGAGCTGAACTCCCCGGAATGGTTCGACACGGCAAAATACCCCACCATCACCTTCAAGTCCGAAAAGGTGCAGCGCACAGGCCAGGATACGGCAAAGGTAACAGGCGAGCTGACCTTCCACGGCGTAACAAAGCCCGAAACCCTGGCTGTAACCTTCAACGCCGGCGGCATAAACCCAATAACAAAACAATACACAATCGGCTTCAACGCCACCGGCACACTCATGCGCTCGGCCTTCAACCAATCCACCTACGTGCCGCTCATTGGCGACAAGGTGACGCTGATTATCAGCGCGGCCTTCGTGCAATAGCTTAAATCCGTTGCGAGTTCGTGGCGGTGGCTTGCTGCTGCCACAAACCGCAATAAGCCGTCTCAGCCAGGCTTCCATCCTTTGGGCGCCAGTTCAAATCCCGCGAATTCAAACGCCGGGGCCACCACGCAGCTCACTAGTGTCCACCATGGTTCTGAAATCCGTTGGATTTCAGAACCATGGTGGACACTAGAAAAATCAATAAGCTAGGGCCTGTGGTCATTTGACTTGGGGGATTCCGGCTCGGGGTTTTTCCTGATTCATAGCCGATCAGCATTTTGAAGGGCTGATCGATGGGTCGTTATGGGCTGAATTCTGAGCAATGGGAGCGG
>JAJZFB010000070.1 GCA_021805545.1 Pseudomonadota bacterium
TTGGGCGCCCGATGAGGTGCATTATTTCAATATCGAGCTGGAGACGCATGATTGCATTCTGGCTGAAGGCGCCTGGGCCGAAACCTATGCGGACTGCCCCGGGCTGCGCGCCAAATTCCATAACGCGGCCGATTTTTTCGCGCGCTACCCAGAGCATGTGGCGCCGGATGCGCCGCAACTCTGCGCGCCGCGCCCGCTGGGCGGGGCTGAACTGGCGGCGGCGCTGCTGCCGGTTGTTACGCGCGCGGCAGAGGAGACCTCGCCCGGCGGGCTGCGCGGCTATGTGGAAAAAATGTCGCCGCGCGGGGTGGTGACGGGCTGGGCGCAGGATGAAGCCAACCCGGATTTGCCGGTGCTGCTGGAGATTCTGGCGGATGGGGCAAGGCTGGGCAATGTTCTGGCCAATTTACCGCGTGCGGATGTGCGCGCGGCGGGGTTTGGTGCCGGACGGTGCGGATTCTGCTTTCAGGCGCCGGCTGGCGCGGCTGTTACGGTGCGGCGGGTGGAGACAAGCGAGGTTTTGCCGGTGCTGCGGGAGAGGGTGGCGGCTTGAGGTTGTTTGAAAAGTTTACTCTGTGCTGGTTGTCTCGCTCTTGACTATTCTTTGTGTCATCGCGAGCGCAGCGTGGCGATCCATTTTTCCGGCCACGAACGAAGCCTCTTGGTTTATCACGAAAGATGGATCGCCACGCTGCGCTCGCGATGACGGTGCGGACGCCGCCACCGCGGCTTTTCAAACAATCTCTTGGACTCTTGATATTCTATCAAATGTGGTGTGACTTATTTCGTAAAAAACGCATAATTCATCGCGCTGCCGTGCCGTTGCGTGGACCATGCGCTTTCCAATTTCGGCCATCCCGCAAGCCCGCATTAAGGCAAAAGAACCAAGATTCTCTGGCTGGGCGCCTGCTTCGATTATGTCGAGGTCCAGAAAATTAAAGCCGGCTGAAAGAAGGGCGTTGAGAGCCTCACGAGCGAAACCCTGGCCGTGATATTGTGTGCCAAGCCAATATCCAAGGCTTCCGCGCCGCCGATCGCTCTCGGTTTTGGTCAAGGTGAGCCATCCAGCAAGTGCCCCGTTGCTTTTGAGCGTGATTGCACAGGGCATTGCTTCTCTTTGGCTTGCGGAGTTTCTTGCCAGCTTGATCCTGCTTCGTGCCATTTCTGTTGTGAATGGGGCTGGCCACGAGGCGAGCCAATCACTTACCGCTTTCGTCATTAAGGCAGCGGTGCTTTCAGCATCTTTCGGCTCAACACAGCGTATGTGGAGACGGGCTGTTTCTATCGGCGGAAACGGGCTGGCACTCACGAGGTCACCAAGCGTTTCTTTGGTGGGGATTTCCAATATACGGGGCAATCATTTGTGATGCCGGGTAATGGCTGGAAAGTCCCCTACACGGCAACCGGTGTATCCGGCAGCGCGCCCCATTCCGCCCAGGAACCGTCGTAAATGGCGGCTTCCGGCAGCCCGGCCAAAACCAGCCCCAGCGCCAATACGCAGGCGGTAACGCCCGAGCCGCAAGAGGCGATGAGCGGGTCGGCGCCATCGATGCCGTTATTGAAGAAAATTTCACGCAGCTTTTCCGGCGGCAGGAATTTGCCGTTATCCAGCAGCGCGGTGAAAGGTAGCGAGATGGCGCCAGGCATGTGGCCGCCGCGCATGCCGGGGCGCGGCTCTGGCACCTGCGCATAAAAACGCGCGGTGGCGCGGGCGTCGAGCATAAGGGCGGCGCGGCTTTTCAGGTTGTTGCGCATGTCTTCCAGGCTGCGCACCATTTTGGGGTTAAAGCTGGCGCTGAACTGGCCGGGCGCGGCGGGGGCGGGTGTGCCGCTTTGCGTGGGCTGGCCGGCGGCAACCCAGGCGGGCAGGCCGCCATCGAGCACCTGTACATTATTGTGGCCGAACACGCGCAGCATCCACCACAAACGCGGGGCGGAGAAAATGCCGCGCTGGTCGTAAACCACGATGCGGTCGGTTGAGGAAACGCCAAGCCCGGCCATGACGGTGGCAAAAACCTCTGGGCTGGGCAACATATGCGGTAAATCCGTGGTTTTATCAGCCACTTCGTCGATATTGAAAAATCTGGCGCCGGGAATATGCGCCTGGGTGAACAGGGCGAGCGCATCCTGGCCCTCGCTGGGCAGGTAAAAGCTGGCGTCGAGCAGCTTAACGCTGCCGGATGGCAGGGCGGCGAGTCCGGCTGCCTGTATAAGCGGACTCACTGGCGCGAGGCCGCAACCAGGGCGCGCACATTATTGGCGGCGGCAGAGCCTTTAATAGCCTCCCGCCAAGCCATTTCCGAGACGCGCTGATGCGCCGCCAAGGCATCCTCTGCGCTGGTGATCATGGCCACGCCGGATTGCTGGTTGGGGGGAGCGTCGGCCGGGAATGGGTTGATGGCCAGCGTGGCGCGCTCGCGCGAGCGCAGCAGGGTGAACGGTCCGTTGGGCTCACCATGTGCCATAAGGCCAAGCTGTAGGCCGATTGGCTCGCTTTCCATGAGGTTGGCCACCAGTTCAATCTCACGCGCCGCGGCCTCGCGCGCGGCAATGCGCAAAGCCTCGCTCACCGTGGCGGCGGGAGCGATGCCCTCGGCAAGGAATTTTTGGATGGAGCCGATGGTGAAGATGCCGATAATGGAGGGCTTGCGCGAGGCGTACATGCGCTTGCGCGAAATCATCACGCTTAAAAGCTGCTCGGCATTGGCGCGGGCGGTTAATCGGTCGGCGCCCTGGCTTTCGGCATGTTCCTCGAAAATTTGCGCCAGCATCGAATCGTACTGATCGGAGGTGATAAGGTAGCAGAGCGGGCCAAATACTTGCAGAATCTGGTCCGAGGTTTCCTCGATCTGGCGCAGGCGCTCGGCATAGCCGACGGGCTTGGCGTAGTATTCCACGCCAATACCAAGCAGGGTGAGGGGCGAGATTTTGAGCAGTTCGGCAAGGCGGTTGACCGTGTCGAGCTTGATGACCTCGCCTTTCTCGTAACGGTAAAGAGCGGCGCGGGATACGCCAAGGCGCGCGGATATTTCCTCAGCCTTCAGGCCAGATTCCATCCTGTATGCGCGCAATTGTTGACCGATTTCATTGAAGCGCATGGGTAGTCCTTACAAACCATATGGGAATATAGGTTGTGCACTCATCGAAAGCTGTAAGTGAAGAGTGTAAAATTAACCGAGATACCATCTCATAAAACAATAAATTTTACCAGGGAAAATTACGCATGGCGGAAATGTGGATAATGACAGGCCAGGTGAGAAGCTGCCCCGGCGCGGTGGTACTTGCCGGGCGGAGCTAAGCCCGGCATCACTGGCGCATGAAACCTGACCGGCTTATCTTGCTGTCCATTGCCCTGGCATTAGGGTTTGGCTGCTTCTTAATATTATTGCCTTTTTTGCCAGCCATGATCTGGGCGGCGATTTTGGTTTACTGCCTGTGGCCGGTTTATGCGTGGCTCTGTGGCTATGTGCGGCCAAGCGTGGCGGCGATTCTGATTACCTTGGTGGTATCGGCCCTGGTGCTGGTGCCATTAGTGCATGTGGCGCTGCTTGCGGCCAGAGAGGCGCGGGAGAATCGTAACCTGCTGACGGGCGTGTTGCAAAATGGGCTGCCGCCAGCACCGGCATTTTTTCTGAAAATCCCGCTTATTGGCGCGGCGCTGAGCGATTTTTGGAACAACTCGGCCGATGATCTGGGCGGGATGGTTTCCTCTTTGCGGCCGGTGCTGGGAACGGTGGCGCATTCCGGCCTGGCTTTGCTGCTGCATGCCACGCATGGGCTTATCGACACGGTGGTGGCGCTGTTCTTCACCTTCCTGTTTTTCATCTCGGGCGAGATGATCGTGGCGCGAATCGGGCTGGTGCTGGGGCGGATGATCGACAAGGCGCGGCTGGATGAGCTGTTTGGCCTGGTGGCGGCCACGGTGCGCGGCGTGGTGGTGGGAATTCTGGGCACGGCGGCGTTTCAGGGCGTGCTGTATGCCGCGGGGTTTGAGCTGTTCCGGGCGCCGCAGCCGCTGTTGCTGGCGGTGCTGGCGGGTGTGGTCTCGATTGTGCCGGCGGGGGCGATGGTCGTGTATGTGCCGCTTTGCCTTTACATGCTGGCGGCGGGGCACCCGGTATTTGGCGTGCTGCTGCTCATTTATTGTTTCGTGGTGGTGGGCGGGGCCGATTCCCTGCTGCGCCCTTGGCTGATAGCGCGCGGGGCGGCGCTGCCTTATGCGGTGACGCTGATCGGTGTGCTGGGCGGGGCCATCAGCTTTGGCGCGCTGGGCGTGTTTGTGGGGCCGGTGCTGCTGGCGCTGGGGCTGGCAATGGCCGAGGAGTTTGCCGGGCAGCAGCGCGGCACATGGCGGACGCCCGCGCAGAAATAGTTAGGAAAAAATTAACTAATTTCTGTAAGTTTAAGGGCATGAAGGTAGATAGCCAAAACAACATACGGAAACCAAATAACATACAGGGCCAGAACGGCTCCCCATTGGCGCCGTGGCAAAATGCCGGGGGTCGCTTGGCTTCGGGCCAAGCCTATTGGCAGGGTGTGTTTCCAGGTGTGCCCCGTACTTTGGCACGGCGCCGCGCCGCGGAGTATCTGGGCCGCGATGCCGAGGATGTGGTGGCCGAATATTTTCAGGCACAAGGCTGCATCATTCTGGCGCGGCGGCTGCGGACCAAGGCGGGGGAAATCGACCTTGTGGCTGCAAATGCGGGTTGCCTGATATTTGTGGAAGTAAAGGCGCGGCGCTGCCTGGTGGATGCGGCCTATGCCGTATTGCCCCGGCAGCAGGCACGGTTGCTGGAGGCGGCCAGCCTGGCGCTGGCGCAAAATCCAGGCTGGGCGCGGGAGGAAATGCGCTTTGATGTGGCGCTGGTGGCGGGGGGCAATGTTGAGATGTTGCCGGACGCCCTACGCTACAGCTAGGCAGGCACCGCCAGCGCGGCAAGCAGCCTGGCATGGGCGCGGGTGCCGCGGTGGAAGCATGCCAAGTCGAATTTCTCGTTTGGCGAATGTACGCAATCATCATCCAGCCCGAAGCCTGCCAGCAGCGTGTCCAGCCCGAGTTGGGTTTTGAAGGCTTCCACCACCGGGATTGAGGCGCCGCAGCCAACCAAAGCGGCGGGCTTGCCGAATTCCTCCGCCATGGCCGCCTGCGCTGCGCGCAAGAATGTGGCGCTGGGGTTGAGCCCATAGCCCGGGGCCGCGCCCCCACGGGTGAATTCGGCCCGCGCATCGGGCGGCAGGCGGGTGGTAACGAAGGCCTCGAACGCGTCGAGAATTTTACCCGGGTCTTGGCCCGCGACGAGGCGGAAGGTGAGCTTGGCCGTGGCATGGGCGGGGATGACCGTCTTGCTGCCATCGCCCTGGTAGCCGCCGTAAATACCGTTGATTTCCGCCGTGGGCCGCGCCCAGATTTGCGCGAGGGGAATCTGGCCGGCCTCGCCGGCCGGGGTGGTGAGGCCAACGCCGCCAAGAAAGCCCGCTGTGTCGAAGCCCAGCGCGGCCCAGGCTTTTTCCTGCGCCTTGGTAAGCGGGGTTATGCCATCGTAAAAGCCGGGGATGGTAATGCGGCCCTGAGAGTCTTTGAGCTGGCCGAGAATGTTGACCAGCACCTGGATGGGGTTAAGCGCGAGGCCCCCGAAAAAGCCGGAATGCAGGTCGCGGCTGGGGCCGTGGATGCGCAGCTCCACCGCCGCCAGGCCGCGCAGAGAGGCGGTGATGGCGGGGGTGGCCGGATCCCACATATTCGTGTCCGCCACATAGACGAAATCCGCCGCCGCCAGCGTCTCGCGTTCCTTGGCCAGGAGTTCGGCCAGGGAGGGGCTGCCGTTTTCCTCCTCGCCCTCCAGCAATACCGTAAGCCGCACCGGCAGCTTGCCGTTTATGGCGATATGGGCGCGGCAGGCCTCCAGAAAGCTGATGACCTGCCCCTTATCGTCCACCGCCCCGCGCGCCACGATTTTTTTGCCGCGCGGGCTGTCCATAAGCTGCGGGTCGAACGGGCCGGACTGCCATAGCTCGCGCGGGTCGGCGGGCTGTACGTCGTAATGGCCGTAAAACAGCACATGGGGCGCGTGCGGCCCGGCTGCATGGTTGGTGGCCACCACGCCAGGCAGGCCCGAAGTTTCTGACAGGCGGGCGGAAAAGCCCATTTCCGCCAGCAAATCGCGCGCCCAGGCGGCGGCGCGCAGGCAGTCTTGCCTGTGCGCGGGCTGGGCGGAGATGGAGGGAATGCGCAGGAAGGCGAAAAGCCGGTCCAGCGCGGCGGGCTGCGTGGCGTCGATGCTGTCGAGAATCTTATGCATGGCTCTATCTGGGGCGCGGATGGGTAAAAAATCAACGTGGCTTGATTTGGCACGTAAACCGGCCAAAAGAGCGCGCATGACCCAGTTGATGCTTTATAACACCCGTACCCGCGCCAAAGAGGCTTTCACGCCGATCGACCCCGCCAATGTGCGGGCCTATTTGTGCGGGCCAACCGTGTATGACCGGGCGCATCTGGGCAATGCGCGCAATGTGGTGGTTTTCGACATTCTGGTGCGGCTGCTGCGCCGGCTGTACCCGCGCGTGACTTATGTGCGGAATATCACCGACATTGACGACAAGATAAACACGCGCGCCAAGGAGCGCGGGGTGAGCATCGAGGAGGTCACGGAAGGGCCGATACGCTGGTACCACGAGGATATGGGCGCGCTTTACACGCTGCCGCCGGATATCGAGCCGCGCGCCACGGCGCATCTGGGCGAGATTATCGAGATGATCGAGCGGCTGATTGCCAATGGGCATGCTTACGAGGCCGCGGGGCATGTGCTGTTTTCCGTGGCCTCCGACCCGGATTACGGCAAATTCTCGGGCCGCACGCCCGATGAGCTGATTGCGGGCGCCCGGGTGGATGTGGCGCCCTATAAGCGCGATGCCGGGGATTTCGTGCTGTGGAAGCCTTCCACGCCCGATCTGCCGGGCTGGGATAGCCCGTGGGGGCGCGGGCGGCCGGGCTGGCATATTGAATGCTCGGCCATGAGCTGGCGGCATCTGGGCGAGAATTTCGACATTCACGGCGGCGGGGATGATCTGATTTTCCCGCATCATGAAAATGAGATCGCGCAGAGCTGCTGCGCCTTTCCCGGCTCCAAGTTTGCCAATGTGTGGGTGCATAACCGCATGTTGCTGGTGAATGGCGAGAAGATGAGTAAATCGCTCGGCAATTTCCTGGTGTTGCATGACGTGCTGGAAAAGGCGCCGGGCGAGGCTGTGCGGTTTTTGCTGATGCGCAGCCATTACCGCTCGACGCTGGATTTTTCCGATGCGGGGTTAGTGGAGGCGAGGCGGGAGTTGGACCGGTTTTACCGGGCTTTGGAGGCATTCCCGGATATGGCGGCATCGGACCAAGTGCCCGCGAGTGTGCTTTGGCCTTTGCTGGATGATTTGAATACGCCCGGCGCCATTGCGGCGCTGCACGCGCTGGCCGATGCGGCCTTGGCGGGGGATGCTAAGGCGGCGGCAGGTTTGCACGCGGCAGGGCAGGTACTCGGGTTGTTTAACGTAACTTCGGCGGAATGGTTCGCGGGTGATGTGCCGGCGGCGGTAACGGCGCTGGTGGAGGCGCGTATCGCGGCGCGGGCGGCAAAGGATTTCGCGGCATCCGACCGGCTGCGCGATGAAATTGCGGCCTTGGGCTATGCTATCCAGGATGGCCCGCGCGGCGCCTACAAGTTGCGGAAAGCCTGAAATGACCGGACGTGACGGCGGCGCGGAGCTGACCCCCATCGACCCCTCGCCGGTGGTGATTCTGGTGCGCCCGCAACTGGGCGAAAATATCGGCGCGGTGGCGCGGGCCATGGGCAATGGCGGGCTGTTCCATTTGCGCCTGGTGGCCCCGCGCGATGGCTGGCCGCTGCCGCGCGCCTGGATTACCGGCTCGGGCGCGCACCGGATTCTGGATGAAGCGCAGGTATTGGCCAGCGTGGCCGAGGC
>JAJZFB010000065.1 GCA_021805545.1 Pseudomonadota bacterium
AAACTTCTTCGCCAAAATCAAGCAATTCCGCGCCATCGCAACGCGCTATGACAAAACCGCCAGAAACTTCCTGGCCGGTGTACACCTCGCAGCCGTCGTAATCTGTCTCAAATGACCACAGGCCCTAGAGCAATTTCATCCGATCAGCTTGAATCGAAGATTTAAGCTGATCGGATGAAATTGCTCGCCCAAGCAAATTTAGAGCGTTTCCGATTGATCGGAAAATGCTCTAGCCAAACAGCCCGCCCGCTTCTAGCATCGCCCAAAACTTGGCTGGGGCGTTATGGACGGCGTAAATTCCCGTGTGATTGCCGAACCCGCCCTTATGGTGCGGGGCTTGAGCAAATCCTTCGGCCGTAAAGTGGTGGAAAATCTCGACCTCACCATCCGGCCTGGCGAGTTCTACGCGCTGCTCGGCCCCAATGGTGCCGGTAAAACCACCACGCTGCGCATGGTCGCGGGGCTTACACGCCCCGATGCCGGCAGCATCAGCGTTTATGGGCGCGATGTGCTGGCCAACCCGCTGGGTGCCAAGCAGATCATGGCCTGGGTTCCGGACGAGCCGCTGCTCTACGACAAGCTCTCACCGCTGGAATATCTCGAATTCATCGCCGGGCTGTGGCGTGTGGAGCCTAAAACCGCCCGCGCCAGGGCCGATGAGCTGCTGGAAACGCTGGGCCTGTGGCCGCACCGGCATGAGCGGTGCGAGGGTTTTTCGCGCGGCATGAAGCAGAAAACCGTGCTGGCGGGGGCGCTGATCCACAAGCCGCAATTTCTGCTGCTGGACGAGCCGCTGACCGGGCTGGACGCCGCCGCGTCCCGGCTGGTGAAGGAGCTGTTGCGCGCCGAGACCGCGAAGGGCGCCGCCATTATCCTCACCACCCATATTCTGGAAGTGGCGGAGCGGCTGGCCACGCGCATCGGCATACTCTCCGGCGGCACGTTGCTGGCCGAGGGCAATCTGGCCGCGCTGCAGGCCCAGGCCGGGCTGGAACATGGCACGCTGGAGGATGTGTTCCTCCACCTCACCACGGCGCAATAATGCTCGCTGCCCCCGGTTTCCCCTGGCTGCTGCGGCACGAGCTGCGCGTGCTGTGGCGCAATTCCATTCTGGTACGCACGCATCGCCATGTGGTGGTGCCGGTGCTGGTGGTGGCGCTGCTGTTCCAGGGCGTGGCGCTGCTGCTGGCGCATCAGATTGTGCTGTTTCTGGCGCGGCAGCAGGTGGCGCACGCCATTGCGCTGCCTACCGCGCTGCTGGCGGCCAATATCAATCTCGCCTTCCTGTTCATCCTCATGTTCTCGCGTGCCATCACGGCGAGCATCGACGTAATCTATGGCCGGGGCGATGCCGATTTCCTGCTGGCCTCGCCCATCCCGCCGGGGCGCGTGCTGGCGGTGCGTATGCTGGGGGTGGCGTGCTCCATCGCCGCGCCCTGGCTGCTGCTGGGCGGCGTGCTGGGCAATGGCCTGGCCGCTTACGGGCAGTATTGGGGCTTAAGCGTGTACCCCATGTTTTTTGCCGAGGCGTTGCTGGTGGCAGCCCTGGCCTTCGCCTTCGTGGTGGCGCTGCTGCGCGTTGTCAGCCCGCAAGCGGCGCGCCGCGCGGGGCATTCTCTGGCGCTTGCCACCGGCATTGGCATTTTCATTCTCGGCCAGGCGCCGCGCTTTGTGCCGCAGCCCGTGGTGGCGCGGTTCTGGGCCTCGCTGCTGCCCGGGCCGCATGGCGGCGGGGTGGCGTTTTTGTTCGCGCGCGGGCTGCTGGGCCAGCCAGCCGCCCTTGCGGCCTCGCTGGCTTTTGCCCTGGCCGGATTTTGCGCCGTGTGGATATTCCTCGCCCGGCCCTTTGCCGATGGCGTGATTACCGCCGCCGCCAGCCGCCCGCGCGGCCGCGCCACGGCACAAGCCGGGCGGTTCCGCGCCTCGCCCTTCGCCGCCGCCCTGGCCAAGGATTTACGCCTGATCGCCCGTTTCCCGGGCATTTTTACCCAAATCGTCTACCGCTCCCTCACCCTTGTGCCCGTGGCCTTTATCCTCACCGGCAAATTCCACATGGCGGGGGGCATGAGCGCGGCGGTGCCGCTCATCGTGTTTCTGGCCGGGCAGCTTGGGCTGTTCTTCATCTCGGTACTGGCGGGGGGCGAGACCATACCCGAGCTGGCGGCCTCCGCCCCGGTACCGCAGACCATGCCGCGCCAGGCGGCAATGGCGGCCTCGGTCTATGCCACGCTCTTCATTCTCGCTTTGCCCCTGCTGGCCATGCTGGCCCGCGCGCCGCGGCTTGTGCCCGCGCTGGCGGCGGGCATTACCGGCGTGCTGCTCAGCAACGTGCTGCTGGGGCAGAGAATGCCCATTCCGCTGGTGCGCGCGGGCTTTGGCAAAACCAGCACCGGCACTGCCGCCGGGCTCATTCTGGGCGTTGCCGTCAGCACCATCTGGTCGTTTTTCATCTGGCTAGTGGTTGCGCCGCATCCGCTGCTCTGGCTGCGCCCGGGCGGTTGAGTACCGGCGGCCCGCTCAGCCAACCGGAATATTATCCAGCAGCCGCACATGGCCCAGCTTGGCGGCGGCAATAAGCCGGGCAGGGCGGATAAGGCCAGAAATTGGCTCCAGCGTCTCGGCATGCACCAGCGCGATATAATCCGGCACCAAACCGGCCTGCGCCACCTCGTGCCGCGCATGGTGCAGGGTGGCGGCCACTTCCTTGCCCGCCACAATCTCGCGCGCCGCATGTAGCAGGGCGGCGTGCAGCGCCGGGGCGGCGCGGTGTTCCTCGGGCGTGAGGTAGGCATTGCGCGAGGACAGCGCGAGGCCGGATGGCTCGCGCCTTGTAGGCACGGGCACAATACGCACGGGCAGGTGCAAATCGGCCACCATGCGCCGCACCACCTGTATCTGCTGCCAGTCTTTCTCGCCAAAATAAGCGGATTCTGGGCGCATCTGGCCAAACAGCTTGGCCACCACGGTTGCAACGCCAGCAAAATGGCCGGGGCGGGAAGCACCTTCCCAATGCGTGGCGGGGCCGTTTACATGGATCATCGTCGTGCCATGCGGCGGGTACATTACGTGCACGCCGGGCAGCCAAACCAGGGCGCAGCCAGCGCCCTCTAGCTTGGCCAGGTCGCCTGCCTCGTCGCGCGGGTAGCGGGCAAGGTCCTCCTTGGGCCCAAATTGCGTGGGGTTGACGAAGATGCTTGCCGCCACGGGCAGCCCGCCCGCCTTGGCGGCGTCCACCAGCGCTAAATGCCCCTCGTGCAGCGCCCCCATTGTGGGCACAAATCCTACGGGGCCAAGCGCGTTACGGGCCTCGTTAAGCTCAGCAAGTGTTCTGGCGATAATCATTGCAATGCAACATCTTGACCATTTTACGTGTGCCGTCCAGCCCCGCGCCCCTCTGGGCAAGCGGGGATAGCGAGGTTAGACATGCAGCATGGAGCATAACGCTGAACCCTTGGGAAAAGATGAACGCAAAACCAGGGGGCGGCGGGCCAATCCCTGGATAAAAGCCGAGCAGCGCCTGGGCTTTGTTGCGGCACGCTGGGCCATGGCACTGGGCGCGCTGCAATCGCTGGCCGCTATTGCACAGGCCGCGTGCGCGGCGGTGCTGCTGGCCGCCATGCTGCATGTGTGGCACGGCGCGGGCGGCATGGTGCTGGCCGTGCTGGGCTTTACCGCCGCCGTGCTGCTGCGCGCCTATTTGCAAATGCTGGCCGAGCGTGAAGGGTTTGAGCTGGGCGCCGCCGCGCGCCGCCGCCTGCGCGGGGGTGTGCTCAGCACGCTGCTGGCCCTTGGCCCCGCCAAGCTGCGCGGGCGCCATTCCGCCGAGCTGGCCGCCACGGCCGTGGACCGTGTGGAGGCGATGGATGGCTTCCACGCGCGCTGGATTCCCGCCACCGCGCAGGCCATCATCGGCCCGGCCCTGCTGGGTATTGCCGCTTTGTATGCCGATTGGCGCGCGGGCCTCATTCTCATCATCGCCGGGCTGTTTGTGCCCTTTGCCATGGCGCTGGCCGGCATTGGCGCCGCCGTGGCGGCCAAGAAACAATTTGTCGCCATGACCCGCCTGCAAACGCGATTTCTCGACCGCATACGCGGCATCTCCACCCTGGTGCTGGCCGGCCGCGCGGGTGACGAGGCCAAGGCGTTGCAAGCGGCGGCGGCGGAGCTGCGCCAGCGCACCATGCGCGTGCTGCGCGTGGCGTTTCTCTCATCCACGGCGCTGGACCTGGCCGCTGCCGCCGCGCTCATCCTCATCGTGTTGCGGTTTTCGCCGCTGCTGCACGGGCATCTGGCGCTGGCGCCCACGGCGCTGTTCCTGGTGCTGCTCACACCGGAGTTCTTCGCCCCGCTCCGCGCGTTTTCCGCCGTGTATGCGGACCGCATGGCGGTGGAAGCCGTGGCGGATGAATTCATGCACCTGCCGCCGCCGCCTGCCCCCGTGCCGCCGGTGAATATACGCTCCGTCGCCGCGCATGGCGTCACGCTGGGGTTCGAGCATGTCACCTTCGGCTGGGGTGAGGGTAGGCCGGTGCTGGAGAATCTCTCATTCCGTGTTGGCAAGGGCGAAGTATTGCTGCTCACCGGCCCGTCCGGCACCGGCAAATCCACCATCATGGACCTCATTCTCGGCTTTCTCACACCGCAATCCGGGCAGGTGACCATTAACGGCGCGCCGCTGGACACGCTGGTGCCCGCCGCGCGCGCCAAGATGCTCGGCTGGATCGGCCAGAAGCCGGTGATTTTCGCGGGCACGATTGAGGAGAATATACGTTTCGGCCGCCCGGAGGCGAGCGAGACGCAGCTGGCCGACGCCATCCGCCACGCGCATCTGGCCGAGCTTATCGCCACCCTGCCCAACGGGCTGAAAACCATGCTGGGTGAGGGCGGGTTCGGGCTGTCCGGCGGGCAGGCGCAGCGCATCGCCATCGCCCGCGCCTTCCTCAAAGATGCCCCGCTTTTGCTGCTCGACGAACCCACCGCGCATCTGGACCCCGCGGTGGAGCGCGATTTGCTGGAGAGTTTGCGGCATCTTTCCATTGGCAGAACGGTGGTGCTGGCCACACATTCCACCCAGGCCATGGATTTTGCCAAAACAATAGGCGCCAAGAGGGTCGATTTAGACGCGTTGCGTTACGCAAGCTGGCGGAGTGAGACGGTATGAACCCGGTTTTACGCATTGCCGCCTTATGGGGGCGGCATTTTCTGTGGCTGAGCCTGGCCGTGCTGCTGGCGCTGGCGGCGCTGGCCGCTGGCCTGGGGCTTATGGGCGTGTCGGGCCATTACCTCGCCGCCATGCTGCTCGGCCTGCCGCTCGCCGTGCCGCTCCTGCTGCAATACACTGGCGCGGCCCGCGTGGTGCTGCGCTACCTGGAGCGGCTGATCGGCCACGCGGCTATTTTCCGCGCTTTGGCCGATGTGCGGGTGTGGATGTTCCAGGGCCTGGCCGCCAGCGCCGCGGGCGGGCTGGGCTTCCGCCGCGCGGGCGATGCGCTCACCCGGCTGGTGAATGATGTGGACTCGCTGGATGGGCTGTTCCTGCGCATTTTCGTGCCCGGACTCTCGGCGCTGCTGCTGGCGCCCGTGCTGGGCTGGGTGCTGTGGCGCGCGCACGGGCTGGCGCCGCTGGCCATTCTGCCGTTTCTGCTCGTGGCCTTCTACATGCCCGTGCGCGCGGCGCGCGCGGCGGCCAGCAATGGCGGCAAGGCCGGGCTGGCCATGGCCGGTTTGCGTTCCGCCTCGCTCGACGCGCTGCAAGGCTTGCGTGAGGTAAAAGTGTTCGAGGCCGAGGGCCGCATGCTGGCTGCCGTGCAAGCGCGCGAGGCCGCCTTGCTGGCCGCCCAGCGCGAGCTGGTGGCGCGTACCAGCACACTCAACGCGCAATCCTACATTCTTGCCCAGGCTGCCATTCTGCTGGCTATCTTGCTGGGGTTTTTTGGCCTGCCCATGCCTGCCCTTGTGGCCGTGCTGGTGCTTATTGCGGCGTTTGAAACGGTGCTAGGCCTGCCGCGCGCAGGCGTGCTTTACGGCCAGGCCGCCGCCGCTGCCACGCGCGTGGTGCAGGCTGCCGAGGCCCCGCCGCCCGTGCCCGAACCGGCAACGCCATCGCCCATGCCCTCGCGCAATGCCGTGGCGTTCGAGCATGTAAGTTTCCGTTACGGGCCAGACCGGCCTTACGTGTTCGAGAATCTATCGCTTCAGCTCCCGCAAGGCTCGCGCACCGCCATTCTCGGGCCTTCGGGTGCGGGAAAATCCACCATCGCCGCGCTGCTGCTTAAGCTGGTGGCGCCCGAGGGGGGCAAAATACGCCTGGGCGGCACGGAAATCGCCAGCCTGCCCGCCGAGGCGGTGCGCCACCGCATCGCCTATCTCAGCCAGGCCACGCATCTTTTTGCCGACACCATCCGCAATAATCTGCTCATTGGCGACCCCACTGCGGATGATGCCAGGCTATGGGCGGCGCTGGAGGCAGCGCAGCTTGCCGGCATGGTGCGCGCTCTGCCCGATGGGCTGCAAACCTGGGTGGGCGAGGGGGGAGCCACGCTTTCCGGCGGGCAAGGCCGCCGTCTGGTGCTGGCGCGCACATTGCTCATGGACACGCCGATCCTGGTGCTGGACGAGCCCTGCGCCGGGCTGGACGCGGCCACTGAGCAGGAGTTTTTCCGCACGCTCAATACCGTAACCGAGGGTCGCACCGTGCTGCTCATTCTGCACCGTCTGACGGGCATGGAGACGCTGGACCGCATCTGGCGCCTGGTCGGGGGCAATCTGGTGGCCGCCGCGGGCTGACCAGCCTGCTCAACGCGCCACAATTCATCTTGCAGCGCGCCAAAATATTCCTATAATATCCATTGTCCAGCCGCCTTGATGAGGGGCCGGGCGCCCACTGAATCCGCCATCACGGGGGTTCGCGGGCTGTTTTTCGAGACTGACAAAATACCTTGCTTTTGAAGGAGGTTTGCTCATGACTTACGATTTCGCGCCGCTTTTCCGTACCGCCATTGGCTTCGACCGGCTTGCCCGGCTTGCGGACACGCTGCCGCAGGACGCCACCGGCTATCCGCCGTACAACATCGAAAAGACCGGTGAAGATTCTTACCGTGTCACCCTGGCCGTGGCCGGGTTTGGGCCGGAAGATATTGAGCTGACGGTGAAGGATAACGCGCTGTTTGTGTCCGGCAAGGTGGCCGAGCCAGAGGAAAAGGCCGAGTATCTGCATCGCGGCATCGCCGCGCGTGCCTTCTCGCGCCGTTTTGCCCTGGCTGACCATATGGTGGTGGATGGCGCCGTGCTCGTGAACGGCCTGCTGCACATTGCCCTGCGCCGCGAGGTGCCGGAAAGTGCGAAGCCGCGCCGCATCGTCATCAATACACTGGCATCCAAGCCCGCCGAATTACCGCAGGCCGCGTAACTGGTTCTGCGGCGCCTGGAAAGGGGGGCTTAGGGCCGGATGATTCTAGAGCATTTTCCGATCAATCGGAAACGCTCTAAATTTTCTTGGGCGAGCAATTTCATCCGATCAGCTTAAATCTTCGATTCAAGCTGATCGGATATTGCTCTAGTGTCCCGGTTCTGAAATCCGTTGGATTTCAGAACCATTACACTAGGGCCGGATCACCTTGTGATCCGGCCTTCAATCTGAATCCGGCTCTCAATCAATGA
>JAJZFB010000019.1 GCA_021805545.1 Pseudomonadota bacterium
GGGCTTAAATTGCGGGTTACCGGCCAGCTGGCGCCGGCGCGGCCGGTATTATTCGTGTCCAACCATACATCCTGGATGGATATTGTGGCGCTGGGCGCGGTGCTGCCCGCTTGCTTCGTGGCCAAGGGCGATGTGGCGCGCTGGCCGGGCATTGGCACGATTGCCCGGCTTGGACGGACTATTTTTGTCTCACGCGCGCGCGAGAGCGTGGGGCGCGAGCAGCGCGAGCTGGCGGCACGGCTGGCGGCGGGCGATAATATCCTGCTCTTCCCCGAGGGCACAACATCAGACGGCAATCGCATCCTTCCCTTTACGTCAGCCTTTCTGGCACCCGCCTTCAGCCCGGCCCGGCCCGCCGTACAAGCTGTTACCATTGTGTACGACGAGCTGGACGGACAACCCGCAGGGGCCAAGGGGCGCCAGGAAGTTGCGTGGTATGGCGATATGGAGCTGGCGCCACACGCCCTGAAGCTGGGGCGGCGGCGCAGCATGCGCGCCACCATAAGCCTGGGCGCGCCAGTTGCGCCAGGCGTGTATGAAAACCGTAAAACCCTGGCGGCGGCGCTGGAGCGCGAGATTAAAGATACCGCCGCCGCGCTGTGGGCGGCGGGCTGATTAAACCAAAGATTCACCTGAAATTTCTTGACACGGCGCGCTGAAACATAGCGAGATTGCGGTATGCTCAGGGGGATCTTGCGAATTTGAACTTGACCTGCCTTGCCGCCAAGCGTTTTTCCATCCGGGAAAACCGGATGGAATTAGACGTATGACCGCGCCAGATTTTAGCACAGATTTAACCAACGCGGAGCGCGCGCCCCGTAAGCTTCATGTTGTGACGCATGGCTGCCAGATGAATGTGTATGACAGCGCGCGCATGGCCGATTTGCTGCGCCCGCTGGGGTACACCACCGTGGATACGCCCGAAGGCGCGGATATGGTGATTATGAATACCTGCCACATACGTGAGCGCGCGGAAGAGAAGGTATTTTCCGCCCTGGGGCGCCTGCGCGTGATGAAAGAGGAGCAGGGCGGCAATATGATGATTGCCGTGACCGGCTGCGTGGCGCAGGCGGAAGGCGAGGTGCTGGCCAAACGCGCGCCGTTTGTTGATTTGGTGGTGGGCCCGCAATCCTACCACCGCCTGCCGGAGCTGATTGCCGCCGCCCACCGCAAGCAGGGGGTGGTGATTGATACCGAGTTCCCGGCGGAGCAGAAATTTGATTTTCTGCCCGATGTGGCGGCGCCCCAGGGCGTTGTGTCTTACCTGTCCATCCAGGAAGGCTGCGATAAATTCTGCTCCTTCTGCGTGGTGCCCTATACGCGCGGCGCGGAAGCCTCGCGCCCTGCCGCCAGCGTGCTGGCCGAGGCGCGGCGCATGGTGGCGCTGGGGGCCAGGGAAATTGCGCTGCTCGGCCAGAATGTGAATGCCTACCATGGCGAGGGGCCGGATGGCGCCACCTGGGGCCTGGCGCGGCTGCTGGCGGAAATGGCGGAAATAGCGGGGCTGGAGCGGCTGCGCTACACCACCTCTCACCCCAACGATATGAATGATGAGCTGATTGCGGCGCACCGCGATAATGCCAAGCTGCTGCCGTTTCTGCATCTGCCGGTGCAGTCGGGCTCGGATAAAATTCTGCGCGCCATGAACCGCAAGCACACGGCGGATGATTTCCGCCGCATTGTGGACAAGCTGCGCGATGCGCGGCCGGACATCGCCTTCACATCGGATTTCATCGCTGGCCATCCTGGCGAGACGGACGCGGATTTTGCCGACACCATGAAGCTGGTGCGCGAGACCGGCTTCGCCCTGGCCTATTCCTTCAAATACTCGCCGCGGCCCGGCACGCCCGCCGCCGCCCTGCCGCAAATTGCCGAGGAGGTGAAGGATGCAAGGCTGTATGAATTGCAGGCCGAGCTGCGCCGCCAGCAGGATGCATTCAACGCCGCAACGGTGGGCCTGACCACGCCGGTGCTGTTTACCGGGCGCGGGCGGTATGAGGGGCAGATTGCCGGGCGCTCGCTCTGGCTGCAGCCTGTTGTCGTCGCGCATGGCGAGGCACTGAACGGGCAGGTCCGCACCGTGAAAATCACCGGCACCAACACCAATTCTATTACCGGAGTTCTCTTACCACGGGAGCAAATCGCCGCTTGAGCCAGATCCTCACCTCGTCCCTCTCCAACCCGGTGCCGCTGCTGCGGTCCCTCACCATGACCTTCGGCGACAATGCGTTGTTGCCCCTTTTGCTCGGCGACCATGACCGGCATTTGGCGCGTATCGAGCAGAAGCTCGGCGTCCGGCTGGCGTGCCGGGGCAACCGCATCGCCATATCCGGCACGGCCGGGCAGGTGGCGGCGGCGGAGGCGGCCTTGGCCGCGCTCTACCGGCAGTTGGAACAAGGCGAGGTGCTGGACGGGCCAAAGGTGGATGCGGTGCTGCGCCTGACCGACCCCGCCGCCGAGCCGCGTTTGCCGCTCTCGGATCTGCCAGCCATACGTACGCGTAAGGGCGCGGTGGGGCCGCGCAGCGCGGGCCAGGCGGCGTATATGGATTTGCTGGCGTGCAACGAAATGGTGTTTGCCATGGGCCCCGCCGGCACGGGCAAAACCTACCTGGCCGTGGCGCAGGCTGTGGCCATGCTCACCTCGGGCAAGGTGGACCGCATTATCCTCTCGCGCCCCGCGGTGGAGGCGGGCGAGCGGCTAGGGTTTTTGCCGGGCGACATGAAGGAGAAGGTGGACCCGTATTTGCGCCCGCTTTACGACGCGCTGAACGAAATGCTGCCAGGCGACACGCTGACCAAGCGCATGGCCTCGGGCGAGATTGAGATTGCGCCGCTGGCTTTTATGCGCGGCAGAACGTTGTCACATGCCTTCGTTATTCTGGACGAGGCGCAGAACACCACCCCGGTACAGATGAAGATGTTCCTTACCCGCATGGGCGAAGGCACGCGCATGGTGGTTACCGGCGACCTTACCCAGATTGATCTGCCGCCCAACACACGCTCGGGCCTGGCGGATGCGCTGGAAACGCTGGAAGGTGTACAAGGTATCGGCGTGGCGCGCTTTGCCAATAGCGATGTGGTGCGCCACCCGCTGGTGGGGCGGATTGTGGAGGCCTACGATCAGCGCTATGCCGCGCTGAAGGATCATGCCCGCGAACGTATGGGCTAGGTAGAGATGGAACCTGGAAGTACAGGCCCCTTCGGGGGCGGTGAGCTGGTAATTACCGACAGGCGCTGGCGGGCGCATGTGCCAAATGTGGTGCGGCTTGTGGCGCGCGCCCTGGCGGCGGCGGAATGCACGGCCAGCGTGGCGCTGACCGATGACCGCACGGTGAAGCGGCTGAACTACCGCGACCGCGGCAAGAACAAGCCAACCAATGTGCTGACCTACGAGCAGCCGCCCGAAATTCTGCTGGCTTTTGGGCAGGTGGCGCGCGAGGCAGCGCGCGAGGGCAAGAGCATTACCCAGCATCTGGCCCATTTGCTGGTGCATGGCGCGCTGCATTTGCATGGGTATGAACATGACCACCCGGGCGAGGCGCGGGAGATGGAGAACGAGGAGGCGCGGCTGCTCTCGCGCCTTGGCGTGCCCAACCCGTGGAAACCGCGATGAACTCCCCCTTGAGCCGCCTGCTGGGACGTTTGCGTAATACCGAGCAATCGGTGCGCGAATCCATAGCCGAGCTGGTGCAGGACGCGGCGCATGAGGCAGCGCCCGATGCGGCGGTGGGGCTGAACTCGCAGGAGCGGGCGCTGATTGCCAATGTGCTGCACCTGCGCGACATGACCGCCGATGACGTGATGGTGCCGCGCCCGGACATTATTTCCATGCGCGCGGATGTTACACTGCAACAGGCCATAGACCTGCTGCGCCGCGAGGGGCATTCGCGCCTGCCGGTGTACCGCGAGCATCTGGATGACGTATTGGGTATGGTGCATCTGAAGGATGTGTTTGCCTATACCGGCCCCGCCGAAGAGTTTGCGGTGGAGAAGATTTTGCGCCGCCCGCTAATGGTGGCGCCGCAGATTGGCGTGCTGGATTTGCTGCTGCAAATGCGCCAGCGCCATACGCATTTGGCCCTGGTGGTGGATGAATATGGCGGCATAGACGGGCTGGTGACGATTGAGGATTTGGTTGAGACCATTGTGGGCGATATTGCCGACGAGCATGACGAGATTGAAGGCCCGATGCTGACCGAGCGGGCCGATGGCGCGCTGGACCTGAATGCCCGGCTGCCTGTGGAAAATTTCGAGACCAAGCTCGGCCCCATTCTGTCCGAGGATGAACGCGACGCCGATATCGAGACCGTGGGCGGGCTGGTGTTCAACCTGGCGGGCTATGTACCGGCCAAGGGCGAGATCATCACCCACCCGTCCGGCATCGAATTTTTGGTGCTGGATGCCGATGCCCGCCGCATACGCCGCCTGCGCGTGCGCCGCGTGGCGCCGCCAGACACGCAAACATAACGGCCGGAGCGGGATGATGGCCACGGGCCAGGTGGCCGTGGCGCTTGCCTCAGCGGTTGGCCACCTGCGTCATCACCGGCGTGACGATTACATGGGCCACACCCATGCGCACAATCCCAAGGTCTTCGGCAGCCCCTTCCGACAGGTCCAGAATCCGGTGGTTGCGGGGCATGCAATCATCCACCGTCACGATGACGGAGCGGTCCTCATCCGGCAGCGTTACCCGCACTTGCGTGCCGAGCGGGATGGTGTGGGAGGCAGCCGTCATACCGCCGCGTGTAAACACCGCGCCCGTGCAGGTGCGGCGCATGCCTGGGCCTGGCGCATACCAGGAGGCGGTGCCGGAAATTTCTGGTCCGGCATCGACCAGTTGCGGCGCGGGTGCTGGTGCCACGGGCTGGGCAGGCGGGGGCAGGGGCAGGCCGGCCTGCACGGCAGGGGCGGGGTTGCTGGCACAGGCCGACAGCGAGGCTGCCACCAGTGACAAAGCCAAAGCGGGCGCCAAGCGGTGGCGGCTGGGGGCTGCCAGCCCGCTGGGCGTGGGCGCGGTCATTGCCATGATTGTTTATGGGCAAGACCTTTTTGCTTTGTCCAGCCTTTTTGCCCAAAACGTCCGGGAAATCGCCAAATAACCCATCTCTCGGCCGGCTGTGCCTATTTCAGCGCCGCGCAGAAGCGCTGAATACGGGTGCAGGCCGCACGCAAAGCCTCGGTGGAGGTGGCATAGGAAATACGGAAATGGCCGGGATAAACAAAGGCCGCGCCGTGCACGGCGGCAACACCTTCTTCATCCAGCAGGGCCGTGACGAAATCTTCGTCATTGTTGATTTTGGCGCCCTTGGGCGTGGTTTTGCCCAGGCAGCCATGGATGGCGGGGAACACGTAAAAAGCGCCTTCCGGCTTATGGCAGGTAATGCCTTCCGCCGCGTTCAGCATGTCCACCACCAGGTCGCGGCGGTCCTTGTAGACCTTCACCATTTCAACCAGCGCGTCTTCCGGCCCTTCCAGCGCCGCCAGGGCGGCCGCCTGAGAGATGGAGGAGGTATTGGAAGTGGACTGGCTCTGCAGCTTGTCCATGGCCTTGATAAGCTCCACCGGCGCGCCGCAGAAGCCGATGCGCCAGCCGGTCATGGCATAGGCCTTGGAGCAGCCATTCATGGTGATGGTGCGCGCCCGCAAACGCGGCTCCACCTGCACGATGGTGGCGGGCTTGAAGCCGTCATAGGTCAGCTTGTCGTAAATATCGTCGGTGAACACCCAGACATTGGGGTGCTGCAGCAGCACGTCGCAAATGGGGCGCAGCTCCTCGGCCGAATAAGCGGCGCCGGTGGGGTTGCTGGGGGAGTTGAGGAAGAACCATTTGGTTTTGGGCGTGATGGCGGCTTGCAAATCCTCGGCGCGCAGCTTGAACCCGTTATTCTGGCTGCAGGGCACGAATACGGGCGTGCCCTCGGCCAGCGCCACGATATCCGGGTAGCTCACCCAGCACGGGGTGGGGATAATCACCTCGTCGCCCGCCTGCACGGTGGCCAGCATGGCGTTGAAAATAACCTGCTTGCCGCCGGTGGAAACGATAACTTCTTCCGGCTTGTAATCGATGCCGGAGTCGCGCAGGAATTTGGCGGCAATGGCCTTGCGCAGCGCCGGGGTGCCGGCAACATCGGTGTATTTGGTATCGCCGGACTTAATCGCCTCGATGGCCGCCTGCTTGATGTGCTCCGGCGTGTCGAAATCCGGCTCTCCGGCGGACAAGCCAATAATGTCACGCCCCGCGGCTTTTAGCGCCCTTGCCTTGGAGGAAATGGCGATGGTCTGGCTGGGGCTGATTCGGTTCAGGCGGTCGGCAATCAGGCTCATTTTGGCATTCCAACGGTGGTTACGGGCGCTGGGGTTCTAACCCCACGGCGCGGCTGGCGCAAATCGCGCCCGCGCCCGGCAGGGCATTGCGTAAATTGCCTTCCTGAGAGCCGGATTCAGACGTTCGAATCGCTCGCTTTGCGAGCGCATCTCAAGTCATCGCGCTAAGGTGTGTGTATTGCGTATTGCTCAACCTATGATAGCATTTAGTGGCCAAACATAGGAGAACTGCGTGAAAAAATCCACCCGCTCGGCCCGGAGCGTCATCATGCTGGGGGTTGTCTGCAGTCTCGGTATGGCGCCCGCCGTGGCCCAAACCACGCAGGGCAGCATGGTGCCCGTGAGCACGGCAAGCAATGGGGCAAAACCAGCCCGGCATGTGGACAAGCTGCCCAAATCGGAAGAATTCACCAGCCTCGCCGCCGCCGCCGCGCATTGCCCGCACAGCACGGTGGTCTGGTCGAGCCTCAGCCGCGCCCATTGCTTCCACCTCAGCGGCTCGCGCTGGTATGGCAAAACCAAGCATGGCGCTTATGTGTGCAAGGATGATGCGGTAGCGGCTGGTTTCCATCAGTCCAAAAGCTGATATGGCAATGCCGGGCGGCAGGTGCGCCGCCCGTCAGGAACAGGAGCTGAAATGGCCGAAACCGTAACCCTGCCTTCGGGCGTGAAATATACCGACCATGTGGTGGGGGCTGGCGAATCGCCCAAAACCGGGCAGCGCGTAACCGTGCATTACACGGGCTGGCTCGATAATAACGGAGAGAAGGGCAAAAAATTCGACTCTTCGCGCGACCGCGGGCAGCCTTTCACCTTCAAGCTCGGCGTCGGCCAGGTGATTTCCGGGTGGGACATCGGTGTTTCCACCATGCAGCCGGGCGGGCAGCGCACCCTGGTACTGCCGGCTGAGCATGGCTATGGCCAGCGCGGGGCGGGCGGGCTGATTCCGCCGGGTGCCACGCTTATTTTCGATGTGGAGCTGATCAGCTTCGAATAATCTGTTCCCGCGGCAGGTATTTTGCCGCCGCGGGCGCGCGACCCCGGCGGCCCACGCGCCGCCGGTCCCGGGCCGCCTGCACCATATCGTCAAAGCAGGCGTGCAGGGCCTGGGCCTCGCCGGTGCGCCGCTCCAGCGCGCGCAGGCAGAAATGCACCCGGGCCATGCTCTGGTAATACTCGGTAAAGGCGTAATTCAGCAGGGCGCCAGTTACGGCACCGGCCAGCGGCACGGCCTGGGCCATCAGCTTGTCGGAAACCACAAGCCCGAAGCGGCTGGCGGCACTTTTAATCAGCAGGTTGATGGTGAGGTGGTTCACGCCAATACGCGTGGCC
>JAJZFB010000037.1 GCA_021805545.1 Pseudomonadota bacterium
GCCAGCAGGCTGGCTTGCTGCATGGCCGCAGGGGCATAAAGCGCATAGCTCTTCTGCACCGGGGCCAGCGTATCCAGCGCGTTTTGCACCTGCACCGTGCTAAGGCCGGTCTCTTGTGTGCCAAGGCTGGCCTGGGTATCGGCCAGCAGCAGGCGCGCCGCAGTCAGGTTCGGGCGCAGGTCCAGCGCGAAACGCAGGAACACAGTGCGCAGCAGCACCGCCTGCGGCTGGGTGAGCGAGCCGGCCAGGGTGAGATAAGCCTCCGCCATGCCTTGGGTGGGGGTGGAGATCACCGGCTTGTCCAACTGGCTTTGCAGCGCGGGCAGGGCGATGGAAAGGTCGGGATGCGCCGCCACCAGGGCAGAGAGCTCCGCCATGGCCGCGCCATTCTGGCCCTGGCGCGTATCCCAGCTCGCCAGAATTTGCGCCAGGCGCAAATTGGGCTGGCTGCCATCCACCGCGCCATACAGCTTCGTGGCGCTCGCCGTATCGCCCGCCGCATCGGCAATCAGCGCGGCGTTAAGCACGTACACCGCGCCAAAGGCGGGGCTGTTGAAATCATCGCCCAGCCCGTTCAGCGCCGCCTGCTCGTCGCCCTGGCCGAATTGCGCCCAGGCAATCAGCAGCGGCTTGATCAGCCCGATCAGCTCATCCTGCGGCAAGGCGGCAAAATATTGCTGCGCCTGGGCAAAATGGCCGGCCTGGGCGGCCTTGTTGCCCAGCATCATGGTGGCCAGCGGGTTGTCAGGCAGGCGCAAAGCCAGCGCGGCGGTGCCGGGGCTGCCCGCCAGCAGCCCGGCCATAAAGCCCTCGGAGACCAGCGCCGGATCATCCGGCTGGCTGTGCAGGGCAATGCGGTAATAATGCGCCGCCGCCGCCATGTCTCCCGTATTATCAGCATAGCGGGCGGCCAGGTAGGCGCCATAGGCCGGGTCTATGTCCGCGGGGGGGCCCAGCGCGCCAAGCGGCCCGGCGGCGCAGGATGAGAGCAAAATGCACAAGGCGGCGGCACCGCGGCGGCCAGACAGCAGATTTAGATTCATGCCCAAGCTGTAGCAGCGCCTTTGGTGTCCGGCAAAACGTGCCGCTTTTGTGGTGCCGTGCGGGCTGCTATAGCCTTGCGCCATGGCGCAATCATTCCAGGCGGTCACGCACGGCATCACCGTCCAGGTACAGGTTTTCTATCTGGCGGAACAATCCGCGCCTGAGTCCGGCGATTATAAATGGGCTTACCACGTCACCATAACCAATGGCGGCGGCACCACGGTGCAGCTTTTGCGCCGCACCTGGCATATTACCGATGCGCTGGGGCGCGTGCGGCATGTGCACGGCGAGGGGGTGGTGGGCCAGCAGCCCGTGCTGCAGCCGGGCGGGCGGTATGAGTACACCTCGGGCACACCGCTGCCCACGCCATCGGGCTTCATGACCGGCCTCTACCACATGCGCGCCATGCCGTCGGGCGAGGATTTCGACATCAACATCCCGAGTTTCAGCCTCGACAGCCCCTTCCAGAACACCAGCCTGCATTAAGAACCGCCAGGCTGGGGGGTTATGTTACCTACCCGAAAATAGTTGACCGGTGCGGGCAGATGGTCAAATCTGCCCCCGGAACGGCCGGTTGGCTGGAAAATAACGGATAAATTCGCGGCGCGGCGGGCCACTGGCGGCTGCAGGGCCGCAGCACGAATGGATGCGGATGCAATCAGCAACAAGGAGGAACGGGCGATGAATGATGCTGGATGGATTTGCGGGTGCTGCGGCCCTGGGCGCCACCGTTTTGGCCAGCCCTCGCGGCGCGGCTTTATGCGGGCTGGCCTGGCCGCCGCCGGGGCGCTGGGCGTGGCGGCCTTGCCTGGCAGGGCCTTCGCGCAGACGGCGCTTACACCCGATGCCGCGCTGCAGGCGCTGATGGATGGCAATAAGCGCTACATGCAGGCAAAACTTGAATCCTGCAGCACGGATTTGTCGGTTTTGCAGCAGAAGACCATCAGCAAGCAGGAGCCTTTCGCGGCGGTGCTATCCTGCGCCGATTCCCGCGTGCCCGTGGAACTTATCTTCGACCAAAGCATCGGCCATTTGTTCGTAACCCGTGTAGCCGGCAATATCGCGACATCCGAGATGATCGCCAGCCTGGAATATGGCGCGGCCGTGCTGGGCACCAGCGTTATTCTCGTGCTGGGGCATAGCGGCTGCGGCGCGGTGAAGGCGGCCATGGCGGGCAAACCGGTGCCCGGGCAGATCAGCGAGCTGTTCGCGCCGCTGCGCCCGGCGGTGGACGAAGGCAAAGGCAATCTGGAAGCAACCATCAAGGATAATGCGAAAATCCAGGCGCATGTGCTGGCTACCGCCTCACCGCTTCTCGCCGGGCTCATAAAAGACGGAAAACTGAAAATAGCGGCAGGGTATTACGCGCTGGGTACCGGAGAAGTAAACTTGCTGAGCTGAACGGATCACCCGCGGCGGCTATAACGCCGCCGCGCTGTTTCCGCCGCCGGGCGCATTGCCGGGTTGCGGGATTTCCTCCTTGCCCATATCTGTAGCCCTGGGCTCTCTGTCGGGCCCTCAGCCAGCCTGGAGAAGCGCCGTTGACTAAAAAGCCCCCCGCCGCGAAACTCAGCAAGCAAAAACGCGGCGAAAAACAGGCGCAATCGCTCGTCAGGCCAAGCCGCGCGGAGGCCGAGGCGGCCATCCGCGTGCTGCTAAGCTGGGCGGGCGATAATCCGTCGCGCGAGGGGCTGCTCGATACGCCAGCGCGCGTGGCCCGTGCCTACGAGGAGTTTTTCAAGGGCTATGCGGAAGACCCCGAGGCCTTGCTGGCCCGCACCTTCGAGGAAACCGAGGGTTACGACGAAATGGTGGTGCTGCGCGACATAAGGCTGGAAAGCCATTGCGAGCACCATATGGTGCCCATTATCGGCCGCGCGCATGTGGCCTACCTGCCAGGCACACGCGTCGTCGGTATTTCCAAGCTGGCCCGCGTGGTGGATGCCTATGCCCGCCGCTTCCAGATTCAGGAGAAGCTGACCGCGCAAATCGCCAACACCATCCAGGAAGTGCTGCAGCCGCGCGGCGTGGCCGTGGTTATCGAGGCCGGGCATCAATGCATGTCCACGCGCGGCGTGCACAAGCCCGGCGCCTCCATGGTCACCAGCCGCATGCTGGGCGAGTTCCGCGACAACCCCTCCACGCGCCGGGAGTTTTTGGCAATGATCTCGCCCCGCTCCTGCAGCGCGGTGGAATTTTAACGCATTGCCAGCCCCATGGCGGGGCTGACAACGCAAACCAAGCCAGGCACAAATATATATGCCATGGCCTGGGCGGTTAAAGGTGCCGTGGCTGAAACGCTCCCTTACGTATGCCCCCCTGGCATCCGGCCCCCATAAGCGGTATCCCGCCCGGGCAAAGGAGCACGGAATGCCACAAAACGCCGCCAGCCCGCACAACCGCCGCCTTGTCGCCGCCTGGCTTTTTCTACTGGCCTTCATGATCTGGGTCATGGCTGGCATTGGCGGCTACACGCGCGATACCGGCTCGGGCCTGTCCATCATGGATTGGGACCCCATCATCGGCGCCATTCCTCCGCTTACCCACCATGCGTGGGAGGCTTTGTTCGCCAAATACAAAACAATCTCGCAATATAAGCTGCTGCACCAGGGCATGGACCTTGCCGGGTTCAAGCAGTTATTCTGGCCGGAATATTTCCACCGCCTGTGGGGGCGGCTGATGGGCGTGGTGCTGCTCGTGCCGCTCATCATCTTCGCCCTGGCCGGGCGTATCGAAAAACGCCTCATCCCCTGGCTGGTGCTGCTGTTCGTGCTGGGCGGGGTGCAAGGCGCCATTGGCTGGTACATGGTGCATTCCGGCTTTATTCCCGGCAGCACCGCCGTGCAGCCCTGGCGGCTCAGCCTGCATTTCTTCGGCGCCATGTTCCTGCTCGGCGCCGTGTTGTGGGCGGCGCTTTCCGTGCAATCGCCCGCGCCAGCGCGCCATGCGGGCTGCAAGGGGCTGCGCGCCCATGCGGGGGTGGCCTTCACCATGCTGCTGCTCGCCATGTTCGGCGGTACGCTCGTGTCAGGCATTCATGGCATCGATGCCTTCAGCATCGCCAAAGGCATCGGCACCGGCCAGCCCCCGGCGCATTGGCCGGCGAGCGGCATTTTCACCAACACCGCCACCATTATTTTCGACCATCAGCTCCTCGCCGTGCTGGCCACCATCGCCATTCTCTCCTTCACCGTGCGGGCGTTGCGCGGTAACGCCCCGGCCCCGGTGCGCGATGCCGCCCTGGCCGCGGGCGCGCTGGTGCTGCTGCAATTCGCGCTCGGCGTCACCGCCCTGGTCTCTAAACGGATCGACCTTGGCGTGGCGCACCAGATGAACGCGGTGCTGCTGCTCGGCACGCTGATACTGGCGCTGCACCGGCTGCGCGGCGCCACATGAAACAGGATCATGACGCAATATAATCCGCCTTGGCTGAAAACCGGCCTCACCGCCTTGCGCGCGCCGCTCAAGGCGGACCGGGTCCTGGGTAACTGGTGCCTCATCCTCGCCGCCATGGTGTTTGGCATGACCATTGGCGGCGGCCATGCCCGCACCATCGGCGCGAGCTTCTCCATCCAGGTCTGGCACCCCGTCACCGGCTTCATCCCGCCGCTCAATGGCAAAGATTGGGCGGCGCAATTCGCCCTGTTCCAGAACACGGCCCTCTACCAATCCCACCCCATATCGCTCGCCCAGTATAAATCGCTGTTCTGGCCCATGTTTCTGGACCGCAACTGGGGCAGGCTGATGGCGCTGGTGTTTTTGCTGCCTTTCACCTGGTTCACCATCGCGGGCCGGCTGCGCGGCAAGGGGGTGGTGTGGATGCTGTTCATCTTCGCCCTGGGCGCCGGGCAGGCCACTTATGGCTGGTACATGGTACAGCAGGGGCTGAAGCCCGGCGTGCTCACCCCGCCCCCCGCCTGGGCCGGGCCGCATTTTCTCTCCGCCATGGCCATTCTCGCCTTGCTGCTCTGGACCGGCCTTACCTACCGCACACCCCAGCCCCTTGCCGTGCCTGGCACGGCGCGGCTGAAGCATGGGGCCACGGCCAGCGCGCTGCTCATTTTCATCACCATGGGGTTTGGCGCCTTCGTCGCCACCTCCAACGCCATCACCGTCTATCACAGCTTTCCCACCATGGGCGGGTATTGGCTTCCCCCCGGCCTGCTCGCCCCGCCGCTTTGGGCCAACAAGGCCTTCGTGCAATTCGGCCACCGGCTGCTGGCCACCATCACCGTGCTTACCGTGCTGGCCACCTGCATCGCGGGGCTGCGCGCAACCCTGCCGCCCGCCCTGCGCGACCTTTTTCTGCTGCTGGCCGGGCTGGTGGCGTTGCAATATCTGCTCGGCATGGCCACCATCGTGCTTGGCAGCAACGGGCTGGGCTATGTGCACGAGCTCAACGCCGTGCTGCTATTTGCCACCGCCATTGCCGCGCGCCACGGGCTGCGCGGCGCCCAAGGAGCCATGCCATGACCGAAGCCCTCGCCAAAGCCGCCGAACTCTTCCACGGCGAAGCGGGGCTGGACCCGGTTGACGCCGTAAAAACCATGGCCCCGGCGCTGGACGGCACGGATGATGGCGAGCTGTTTCTGGAATACCGCGAATCCGAATCCATCTCGCTCGACGATGGCCGCATCCGCGCCGCCAGCTTTGATACGCGCCGCGGCTTTGGCCTGCGCGCCGTGCTGGGCGAGGCCGCTTATTTCGCCCATGCGGGAGAAATTTCCGCCCCCGCCCTGGCCCGCGCGGCGGAAACCATACGCGCCGCCAAGGCGCTGGAAATCCCCCTTACCGCCGCAGGCCCCGCCACCGCCAGCGCACCGTTATACGAGGGCGTGAACCCGCTGGCCGAGGCGCCCTTCGCCACCCGCGCCGAATTGCTGAAGCAGATCGACGATTTCGCCCGCGCCGCCGATTCCCGCGTGGTGCAGGTCATGGCCAGCATCTCCGGCGAATGGCAGGTGATCGAGATTATCCGCGCCGATAGCACCCGCATGGCCGATATACGCCCGCTGGTGCGGCTCAACGTCTCGGTGGTGATGGAGGAGAATGGCCGCCGCGAATCCGGCAGCCATGGCGCGGGCGGGCGCACGGGGTACGGGCCTTATGTGGACCCCAATTTCTGGCAATCCGCCGTGCGCGAGGCCATCCGCCAGGCCGAGGTGAATCTGCGCGCTGTCGCCGCCCCGGCGGGCGAGATGGAAGTGGTGCTGGGCGCCGGCTGGCCCGGCATTTTGCTGCACGAGGCCATCGGCCACGGGCTGGAGGGCGATTTCAACCGCAAGCAGACCTCCGCCTTCGCCGGGCTGATGGGCAGCCGCATCGCCAGCCCCGGTGTCACCGTCATCGACGACGGCACCATCCCCAACCGCCGCGGCTCGCTCACCATAGACGACGAAGGCACCCCCACATCGCGCACCACGCTCATCGAGGATGGCATATTGGTCGGCTTCCTCCAGGACCGGCAGAATGCGCGGCTGATGAACATGCGCGCCACCGGCAATGGCCGCCGCCAATCCTACGCCCACGCCCCCATGCCGCGCATGACCAACACCATTATGCTGGGCGGCGGGGCCACGCCGGAGGACATGATAAAATCGGTTAAGCGCGGCCTGTATGCCGTTAATTTCGGCGGCGGGCAGGTGGACATCACCTCGGGCAAATTCGTGTTCTCCGCCGCCGAGGCCTATCTGATCGAGGATGGCAAGGTGACCGCCCCGGTGAAGGGCGCAACCCTTATCGGCAACGGGCCAGATGCGCTCACCAAAGTGGAGATGATCGGCAACGACATGGCGCTGGACCCCGGCATTGGCACTTGCGGCAAAAACGGCCAGGGCGTGCCGGTCGGGGTGGGTCAGCCCACCCTCAAACTTTCTGGCCTCACGGTCGGGGGCACGGCGGCCTGAGAATTTTTGCGGGTAAAATTACCCGTTGCTCGTCCAAGCAAATTTAGCGTTTCCGATTGATCGGAAAATGCTCTAAATCGCGCCTATACCCAGCAGCCCCGCATCGGGGGTGCTTTTGCCTCAACTCTTCCGTGTCACCGTAAACCGCGCCAGCGCCCGCAACAAATCCGCGCGCGCGCCAAAGCTCTCCAAATGCCCCGCCGCCTGCCCGGCCAGCAGCTCCGCCTGCGCCCTGGCACGTTCCAGGCCCAAAATGGACACCATGGTCGCCTTGCCCTGCGCCGCATCCTTGCCCGCCGTCTTGCCCAACGCCGCCGCATCGGCGGTTTCGTCGAGCACATCGTCGTAAATCTGGAACGCCCCGCCCAGCTCGCGCCCATAGGCAGCGATGAAGTGCCGCTGCTGCGCCGAGGCCCGGCCCAGAATCGCCCCGGCTTCCGCCGCGAACTGGATCAGCCGCCCGGTCTTCAACGCCTGCAGCCGGGTAATCTCCGGCCCGGAAAGCTGCTTGCCTTCCGATTCCATGTCGATCATCTGCCCGCCCACCATGCCGCGCATGCCAGAAGCCGCGGCCAGCGCCAGCACCAGCTCACAGCGCGCCTCGGCATCGGCATGGGTGTCCTCCTCGGCCAGCACCTCAAAGGCGCGGGTCTGCAACGCATCGCCAGCCAAAATCGCCGTCGCCTCGTCAAACTTCTTGTGGCAGCTCGGCATGCCCCGGCGCAGATCATCGTCATCCATCGCCGGCAAATCGTCATGCACCAGCGAATAGGCGTGCAGCATCTCCACGCTGGCCGCCACGCGCGCGGCACAGGTGCGGTTCACCGAAAACAGCTTGGCCACTTCCATCACCAAAAAGGCGCGCAACCGCTTGCCGCCATTCAGCACCGCGTAGCGCATCGCTTCTATCAGCCTGGCCTCGGCGGTTTCCGGCACGGGCAGCAGCGCATCAAGCTGCGCCTCCACCAGCCGGGCGGTTTCCGTCATGGCCGCGGCCAGCGCGTCCGGGTTGGGCACAACATCAAGCGCCATGGTCAGTCCTCGTTCTTCAGGGCCAGCGCGCCATCGGCACGGGCCACAATGGCCTGCACCCGCGCCTCGGCCTGTGCCAGCTTCGTTTCGCAATGGGCCTTCAGCGCGGCCCCGCGCTCATAGGCGGCAATGGCATCCTCCAGCTTCTGCTGGCCCGATTCCAGGCCGCGCACAATCGCCTCCAACTGCGCCAGCGCGTCCTCGAAAGATAATTTCGCAATATCGTCCATCACCCTGCCCTACCCGGCTCACAAGAGATTCACAACCGCATCAGCGCCCGCACATGCGCCGCCGCCGAGGCCGCCAGCGCGTCCAGATCGTACCCGCCCTCCAGCAGCGAGATCACGCGCTTCGGGCAGCACCCATCCGCCACCGCCAGCAGCTTTTCCGTAACCCAGCGGAAATCCCCTTCGCGCAGCCGCAACTGCGCCAGCGGGTCGGCCGCATGGGCATCGAACCCGGCGGACATAATCAGCAACTCCGGGCTGAAGGCCGCCAGGGCGGGTAAAATCCGCTCCTCCCAGGCGGCGCGGAACGCCTCGCCCGCAGCACCCGGCGGCAGTGGCGCGTTCACCACATTGCCCGCCACCCCATGCTCGCTTTCCTTGCCCGTGCCCGGGTAGCAGGGAGATTGGTGCGAGGAGGCGTAGAAAAAATCGGGGTCGTCCTGGCAAATATCCTGCGTGCCATTGCCGTGGTGCACGTCGAAATCCACCACGGCCACGCGCTTGACGCCCCATTTATGCCGCGCATGCCAGGCCGCCACGGCGGCGTTGTTAAAAAAGCAAAACCCCATGGCCCGGCCGCGCTCGGCATGGTGGCCAGGCGGGCGCATGGCCACAAAAGCGGCCTCGGCCCAGCCCTCGAACACCGCATCCACCGCCGCGCAGGCCCCTCCCGCCGCGCGCAAGGCGGCCTCGCGCGTGCCGGGGGAAAATACCGTGTCGCCATCCACATAGGTCACGCGGTCCTGCGGCAGGGCCAGAATCGCCTCCACATAATCCTCGTCATGCGCCGCGGTAAGCTGTTCCGCCGTGGCGGGCGGCGCCACCTCGCGCAGCAGATTGGCAAAATCCGGCAATTCCAGCGCCTGCAGCACGGCGCCAATCCGCGCGGCACTCTCCGGGTGGCCCTCGCCCGTATCATGCGCCAGGGCCGAGGAATGGGTGAACAGAGCCACGCTCATGCCACGCCCCCGCATTTCACCGACACGCTGAACACGCCCTTGGCCTCCGAGGCGGCAATCAGCGCATGGCCGGTCAGCTTACAAAACTCGCGGAATTCATGCAGGCTCGGCTGGTCGGTAAACAGCACGCGCAGCTTCTCGCCCGGCTGCATAAAGCGCAGCGCCCGCGCCGCGCGCAGCACGGGTATCGGCCCTTTCTGGAATTGCGCGTCAATCAGCGTTTCACTCATGGTTTTTGTAACATGCGCCGCCCCATAGGCTTGAGCAAGGCTCGAATTACGTGAACATAGCCCCATGACTCATCGCATTGGCATCGACCTCGGCGGCACCAAAACCGAAATCCTGCTCCTTGCCCCCTCGGGCCAGGAGATTTTGCGCCGCCGCACCCAAACCCCGCGCGATTACAACGCCGCCCTGCACGCCATGGCGAACATGGTGCGCGAAGTAGAGGCCGAAGCCGGGGTTACCGCCACTGTGGGCGTGGGCATACCCGGCTGCATCTCGCCCGCTACCGGCCTGGTTAAAAACGCCAATTCCAACGCCCTTAACGGCCACCCGTTCGACAAAGATTTCGGCGCGCTCCTCAACCGCGAAATCCGCGTGGCCAACGACGCCAATTGCTTCGCCCTGTCCGAGGCAACAGACGGCGCCGCCGCCGGGGCGGAAGTGATGTTCGGCGTCATCCTCGGCACGGGCACGGGCGGGGGCATCGCCGTGCATGGCCGCATATTGGAAGGCCGCCACCGCCTGGCCGGCGAATTTGGCCACACCCCCCTGCCCTGGCCCAAGCCGGACGAATACCCCTACCGCAAATGCTGGTGCGGGCTGGAAGGCTGCCTGGAGCTTTACCTTTCCGGCACCGGCCTGGCCGAAGATTTCCACGGCACCGGCGCGCGCGACGCCACCACCATCCCCGCCCTGGCCGAAGCGGGCGATGCCGCCGCCCAGGCCGCTTTGGACCGCCACGCCAGCCGCCTGGCCCGCGCCCTGGCCAACATCACCAACATACTGGACCCGGACGCCATCGTGCTTGGCGGCGGCCTCTCCAACCTGCCGCACCTTTACGCGACCCTGCCCGGCCTGATGCGCCCGTTCATCTTCTCCGATGTCTGCGCCCCGCGCATCGTCCAGGCCAAACACGGCGACTCCTCCGGCGTGCGCGGCGCTGCCTGGCTATGGCCGGAGGGTTAGAGGCTGCTTGACGCCCCGCGCGCAAGGCGCACCGTCATGCCCGCGCAAACGGGGATGACGGGTATGGGGAGAATTTCAGCCTCTCGGCCATAAAAAAGAAAATGGGCGGGAACAACCGCTCCCGCCCATCCCCTAAAATTCAGGGCAAACCCCCGGCTTTACGCCACGATCTCGATTTCAGCGAAGAAGAAGCTGATTTCCTGCGCGGCGGCTTCCGGGCTGTCGGAGCCATGCACGGAGTTGGCTTCGATGGATTCCGCAAACTCGGCGCGGATGGTGCCAGGCGCGGCATTGGCCGGGTTGGTGGCGCCCATAATGTCGCGGTTCTTGGCGATGGCATTCTCGCCATACAGCACCTGGGCCACCACGGGGCCAGAGATCATGAAGCTCACCAGATCGCCGAAGAAGGGGCGCGCGCGGTGCACGGCGTAGAACGCCTCGGCCTGGGCCTTGGTCAGGTGCAGGCGCTTGGTGGCGGCGATCATCAGGCCGTTCTCTTCGAACTTGGCGTTGATCTTGCCGGTCAGGTTGCGGCGCGTGGCGTCGGGCTTGATGATGGAGAGGGTGCGCTCAATGGCCATGTCTATAACTTTCCGGTGTGAATGTTGCGGCGCCAATAGCGGGGCCCAGCAGGCTGGGCAAGCCCCTGGCCTGGGTGAAACCCAGGCTGGGCAAGCTCCTGGCCTGGGTGAAACCCAGGCTGGGCAAGTCACTGGCCTGGGTGAAACCCAGGCTGGGCAAGCCCCTGGCCTGGGTGAAACCCAGGCTGGGCAATAACAGCCAGCCAGGATAGAGCAGGCTTCATGAGCGTTTTGAGCATAGAAGACCTATCCTACAGCATCGCCGGCCGCCCCTTGCTGGAACATGCCGGGCTGATGGTGGAGGCAAGCCGCCGCGTGGGGCTCATCGGCCGCAACGGGGCGGGCAAATCCACCTTGCTCAAGCTCATCGCCGGCACGCTGCGGCCCGATGGCGGCGTTGTACGCCTGGGCCAGCGCGCGCGGCTGGGCTATGTAGCACAGGAAGCGCCGGGCGGCGATATAACCCCGCTGGACGTGGTGCTGGCCGCCGATACTGAACGCGCCACCCTGCTGGCCGCCGCCGAAAACCCAAGCACCCCGGCCGAGCGCCTGGGCGAAATCCATGACCGCCTGCTGGCCATCGCCGCCGATTCCGCCCCCGCGCGCGCCGCCGCCATCCTCGCCGGGCTGGGCTTTAACGAGGAATGGCAGGCCCGGCCCATGAGTTCTTATTCCGGCGGCTGGCGCATGCGCGTGGCCCTGGCGGCGGTTTTGTTCTCGGCACCGGATATTCTGCTGCTGGACGAGCCGACCAACCATCTGGACCTGGAAGCCACGCTCTGGCTGGAAACCTATCTGCAAAAATTCCCCGGCGCCATTCTGCTGGTCAGCCACGACCGGCGGCTGCTGGATAATGTGGCGCAATCCATCGCGCATCTCGATGCCGGCAAGCTCACCCTCACCCCCGGCGGCTTCGCCGAATTCGTGCGCATCCGTACCGAGCGCGCCTTGCAGCAGGCCCGCATGGCGGAAAAAGTGGCGGCCCAGCGCGCGCATATGCAATCCTTCGTGGACCGCTTCCGCGCCAAGGCCACCAAGGCCCGCCAGGCGCAAAGCCGGCTGAAGGCACTGGAAAAACTGCCGCAAATCGACGCTGTGGTGGAAGATGCCGCCACGGTCTTCTCCTTCCCTTCGCCCGAGGAACTCCCCCCGCCCATGCTGCAGCTGGACGGGGTGAATATCGGCTATAACGGCACCCCCATCCTCTCCGGCGTCTCATTGCGGCTGGACATGGAAGACCGCATCGCCCTGCTGGGCCAGAACGGCAACGGCAAATCCACTTTGGCCAAGCTGCTGGCAGGCCGCCTGGCGCCGCAGCGCGGGCGCGAATTCCGCGTAAAGGGCCTGCGCATCGGCTATTTCGCCCAGCACCAGGAGGACGATCTGGTGCTGACGGACACACCCTACGGCCACCTCGCCCGCGCCTTGCCGCAGGCCACGCCCCCGCAAATCCGCGCCCAGGCCGCGCGCTTCGGGCTGGATGCGGACCGGGTGAACACCAAGGTCGGCGCCATGTCCGGCGGCGAGAAAGCCCGCCTGCTGCTGGCCCTGGCCACGCGCGACGCGCCGCATCTGCTCATTCTCGATGAGCCAACCAACCATCTCGACATCGACGCGCGCGACGCGCTGGTAAAAGCCATCATCAGCTTCGAGGGCGCGGTGGTGCTCATCAGCCACGACCCGTATCTGGTGGATTTGGTGGCGGACCGCCTGCTGCTGGTGGCCGATGGCACGGTAACACCGTATGAGGGCGATCTGGCCGCCTATGCCGCCAGCATGGGCGAACGCGCCGGGCCCAAAAAATCCGAGGCCGCGCCACAGAAAAACAACAGCAAGGAAGCCCGCGCCGAGGCCCGCACCCGCCTTGCCCCGCTGCGCCAGGCCGCCAAAACCGCCGAGCAAAGCCTGAACAAATTGCAGGCGGAAAAGGAAACGCTGGAAGCCAGGCTGGCGGATGCAACGCTCTACACCGCGGGCAAGGCGGCGGAGCTGGCCAAAACCACGCAGCGCCTGGCACAGGTAAACAAAAACCTGGAAGCCGCCGAGCTGGCCTGGCTGGAAGCGCATGAGGCGCTGGAGATGGCCGCGGCCGGCTGATGTAGCGCAGGCAATGCCGGGCCAATGCACCCGTCATCCCCGCGCAAGCGGAGATCTCGTGAATGTTGCCCAGCCGCCGCAAGATCCCCGCTTGCGCGGGCATGACCGGCGCAGGCAGAGCTTTTCAAACAATCATCCAGCCGCCAGCGCCCGCGCACCGCGCCCTGGCACCACCACATCGGCGCGCTCCTCTGGCCGGGTCATCATGTACATATCCGCGCTGGGCATGAAAATCTTGCGCCATTCCTGCGCCCATATGCCAAAATTGCGGTTATAGGCCACGTCCAGCACATCTTCCCGCGCGCTGCGGACAAAAATTTTCAACCCGTAATACGGCGCCAGCACCGGCACCAGCGCGGAAATACCCTCCACAATCACGGGCCGCTGCAGGGTGATTCGCCGCGCAGTGGTGGAAACACCAAGCGTTTCCCAGTCAAACGGCGCGTAAACGCATTCCCCCGTCTCGGCCAGAGATGTCACCGCGTTCAAAAACTCATCGTAGCGGAGATAGGGGAATGGAAACCCCGGCTTGCGCGTGGGCCAATCCGCCTCTGGGCGCAAAAATTCATCCACCTGCAAAATCTCAAACCCGTATATTTCGCGCAGCCTATAGGCCAATGTGGTCTTTCCCGCGCAGGGCAGCCCGTCAATGGCTATCAGCTTGCGGGGCAGCTTGCGGGGCAGCTTGCCCGCCGGAACAGCGCCAGACCCTTCTAAAAATCCAGGCGGCGCATCCAGCATAGCCTATCCCCGTGCGGCAATCGCCCCATATAAAACACCCTGGCAGAGGCCTGAAATGCCGCGCACGCAAACGTGATGTGCGGGCAAGCCTCACACGGGCAGCACCACCGTGGCGCGCAACCCGCGCTCGGGCCGGTTGGCCAGGGTAATATCTCCACCATGGGCACGCACAATGTTGCGGGCGATGGAAAGCCCCAAGCCAGAGCCGCCCGTCTCGCGGTTGCGGCTGCCCTCCAGGCGGCGGAAGGGCTCGAACACACGCTCCATTTCTTCCTGCGGAATCCCCGGGCCGTCATCTTCTATGTCGATGCGCGCCAGCCCCCGTTGCAGCGGGTGCAGCGTCACGCGCGCGGCCTCGCCATATTTCAGCGCGTTTCCTACAAGGTTCGCCACGGCGCGTTTCAGCGCCAGCGGCCGCGCCCGCACCGGCATATGCGCGGGGCCGCTATAGGTCAGCGCATCGGCATGGTCGGGGTCGCCATCGGCGGCATCGTCCAGAATGGTGCGCAGCAAGCTGGCAAGGTCCAGCCTGGCCACCGGCTCGGTGGCGGCGGCATCACGCCCAAAGGCCAGGGTGGCGGCCACCATGGCCTCCATCTCGTCCAAATCCGCCAGCATTTTCGCGCGCTGCTCGTCATCTTCCATATATTCGGCACGTAATTTCAGCCGCGTTATGGGCGTGCGTAAATCATGCCCTATGGCGGTCAGCAAAAACGTGCGGTCCTCCACAAAGCGCCTTATGCGCGCCGCCATGGTGTTGAAGGAGCGCGCCGCGGTAACAATTTCCAGCGGCCCGGTCTCCGGCAAGGGCGGCGCATGCACCACATCGCGCCCCAGCGCCTCGGCCGCGGCGGCCAGCGTTTTCACCGGCGCCAGCAGCTCACGCACCGCCCAGGTAATCATCAGGGCGCCCAGCAGCGTCATGATGATGAAAGCCGAGGCAAAGCCGGGCGAGCGCCATGGCACCACGGGCGGCAGGGTAGAGCTGATGGTCAGCCAATAAACCGGCGGAAGCGCCGCGCCCGGCAGCAGCCCGTTGAAGAGCTGGTTGAGCACACTGAACGGCCCGTTATCATCCGGCGGCGGCCCCAGCCCAAACGGGCCACCACCGCCCTGCGCACCGCCCATTTGCAGCGGGGCAGGCGGCAAACCCGGCAAAAGCAGGTTATCGGGCATGCCGAAGCTGACAACATAGCGCGCCGGGTTACCGGTCACGCGCAAAATCATTCCGTGCGGGCGTATATCCGGCGGTATGCCATAGGCGAATATGCCCGCGCGGATCGCCTCGCGCCCTGGCAAGGGCATGGGGTAGGTGCCCTGCAACGGCGGCAGCAGCGAAAGCACTGCCGTATCGCCTTTTGGCAGCGGCTCCTTGGCCAGCATCGCCGCGCGCTCCTGCGGCGGCGCCATGGCAATATGGCGGTAGATAATCACCGCGCGCACCGCGAATTCCTGCTCCTCCTCCAATTTGCCCAGCTTAACCTGGTTGAGGGTGTGGATGAGCAAGCCCAGCACCTGGATGAGCGCAAAGCCGCTGAGCAGGATCATTATAATCCGCCGCGCCAGGCTCTTGGGCAGAAAAGGAACCCGCATTACAGCCGCGCGCGCCGCCCGGCCATGCTAGGCGCGCTCCACCGGGGTAGAGAGCACATAGCCACCGCCGCGCACGGTTTTTATAAGCTGGGCATTGCGCCCGTCATCCTCCAGCTTGCGGCGCAGGCGCGACACGGCCACATCAATCGCGCGGTCGAACGGCCCGGCCTGGCGGCCGCGCAGCAAATCCAGCAGCATGTCACGCGTCAGCACGCGGTTGGGCCGGTCCAGCAGCGCCACCAGCAAATCATACTCGCCGCCGGTTATCGAAACCTCCACCCCGCTGGGGTCCAGCAGGCGGCGGCGCGCGGTTTCCAGCACCCAGCCGGCAAAATGGTAGCTTTTGGCATGTTCCGGCGCACGCTCTTCCGGGTCTCCGGTGCGGCGCAGCACAGCGCGGATGCGGGCCAGCAGCTCGCGCGGGTTGAAGGGCTTGGTGACGTAATCATCCGCCCCCAGCTCCAGCCCCACAATACGGTCCGTCTCCTCCGCCATGGCGGTGAGCATGATGATGGGCACATTCACCTCGGACCTGAACCAGCGTGCAATCTCCAGCCCGCTCTCGCCGGGCAGCATCAAATCAAGCACCACAAGCTGGTAATGCCCATTGGCAAAGGCCCGGCGCGCCTCCTTGGCGTCCCGCGCCGTGGTCACGCGCAACCGGTTGCGTTCCAGGAACTTGGCCAGCAGGTCGCGGATTTCCCTGTCATCATCAACAATCAGAATATGCGGCATGGTTTCCATGGTCTGTTACAATAGCCCCCAATCCGGGCTTTGTGCAGGCCAGGTTGCACTTCGTGACAATTTGGCAAGGTTGGCGGTGTTGGGCAGCGCCGCAAAAACCCCTTGCGCCCCCGGTACTTTGCCCCTATTGGGCGCGTCACGCAGCAACGTACGTGCCTCTGCCGGTCTCCGGTTACGCAACGGCGTCACGCGTTCTGGCAGCACAGCCGGGCGCCATCTGGCGGGCCTTCATAGGCCCGCGGACAGGCTTCCGGAAGTTGGCTGGTTCGTTGGACCGTTTTGTAACCCTGTCCGCCGCCTGAATCAGACGGACAGTTCGTGAGAAGGATTGAGGACGATGACCCCCAAAGTCGCTTCGTTTCTTGAGACCATGCCGGCCACGCCGTGCCTGGTGCTGGATTTGGATGTGGTGGCCGAAAACTACGCCGCGCTGCGCCGCGCGCTGCCCGCCGCCGCCATTTATTACGCGGTTAAGGCCAACCCGGCCGCGCCCATCCTGTCGCTCCTGGCCGGTGCCGGGTCGAGCTTCGATGCGGCCTCGCTGCCCGAAATCGAGGCCTGCCTCGCCGCGGGTGCCAGCCCGGCGCGCATCTCTTTCGGCAATACGGTTAAAAAACCCGCCGCCATCGCCGCCGCCCATGCCCATGGCGTGCCGCTTTATGCGTTCGACTCTGAGGAAGAGCTGCGCAAGATCGCCGCGCACGCCCCCGGCGCCAAGGTGTATTGCCGCATCGCCGTGCAGAACGAGGGCGCGGAATGGCCGCTCTCCAATAAATTCGGCACCACCAGCCAGCGCGCCAAAGAGATGCTGCTGGCCGCGCCCGGCCTTGGCGTTATACCGCACGGCATCTCCTTCCATGTTGGCAGCCAGCAAACCGGTACGGCCGCCTATGCGCTGGCCATCGCCCAGGCGGCGATGATCTTCACCGATCTGAAGACAAGCGGCATCGAGCTGAGCATGCTCAATCTCGGCGGCGGCTTCCCCATTCGCTACCAGCGCGATGTTCCGGGCGCGGAGGATTTTGGCAGCACCATCATGGATGCCATGGTCGAGCATTTCGGCAACGGCCTGCCAGACATGCTCATCGAGCCAGGCCGCGCCATGGTGGGCAATGCCGGCACCGTGGTCTCGGAAGCCATATTGGTGTGCCAGCGCATCCCCGAAGACCCGCGCCGCTGGGTCTATCTCGACATTGGCCGCTTCGGCGGCCTGGCCGAAACCGAGGGCGAGGCCATACGCTACCGCGTTACCGCCGGAAACGGCCCCACCGGCCCCTGCGTGCTGGCTGGCCCCACCTGCGACGGTGTGGATGTGATGTACGAGAAAACCCCCTGCATGCTGCCCGCCAGCCTGCTATCGGGAGACCGCGTGCTCATCCACGGCACGGGCGCCTACGTAACCAGCTACGCCAGCCAGAATTTCAACGGCTTCGCGCCCTTGGCCGAACACTATATTTAACACGCCTGCGCTTCCCCGTTCAGGGGAAGCGCCCTATCCTGGCGGCGAGGCCACGCAATGGAGCACGCCATGAAAGAAATTAAACTGAAAGCCGCCGACGGTTCGGGCGAATTTTCCGCCTTCGTCTGGTCACCCAAAAACAAGGAAAAAGCCGGGGCCGTCCTGCTCATCCAGGAAATTTTCGGCGTGAACGACGCGCTGCGCGAAACCGGCGCCTCGCTTGCCGCGCAAGGCTTCATCGCCATCGCCCCAGATTTGTTCTGGCGCCAGCAGCCGGGCGTGAACATCTCGGACAAAACCGACGCCGAATGGCAGCAGGCTTTCGGCCTGATGCAGAATTTCGACCAGGATAAAGGCATCGAGGACCTTAAAACCACCCTCGCCGCCGCGCGCAAACTGCCCGGCTGCAACGGCAACGTGGCCACCATGGGCTTCTGCCTGGGCGGGCGCCTGGCCGTGATGATGGCCACACGCGCCGACGCCGATGCCAATATCTCCTATTACGGCGTGATGCTCGATAACCTCGCCGGAGAATTCGACAATATCAGCGCTCCGCTGATGCTGCATATCGCCGAAAAAGACGAATTCGTGCCGCCCGACGTGCAGGAAAAAGTGCTCGACGCCCTGGAAGACAATGAATGGGTGGACGCCTTCATCTACCCAGATGTCATGCACGCCTTCGCCCGCCCCGGCGGCGTGCATTACGACGCCCGCGCCGCCACCATCGCCAATGGCCGCACCACCGAACTCCTGGCCGAAATCCTCGAGTGAGGCTTATGGGCGAGGCCCGTGCTGGGGGCATGGACGTATGAGCCTCACCCGCAGGAGCTTCGGTATAGGCGTTGCCGCGCTGGCGGCAGCGCCGGCGCGGGCGGCGGAGGTGCCGTTTGTGGCGGCGCTGCTGGGGCAGATGGCGGCGCTGGGCGATGGCCCGGTGCTGTTGAATTCTTACCTGATAGAGCCGGGCGCGCGGGGAGATGCGTTTGACCTCACCCAGGCGGATGCGGCTTATGTGTACGACAATGCCTTGGCCGGGCTGTTTCTGCTGGCGGCGGGGCAGCGCGCGGCGGCCTTACGTATTGGGCAGGCGCTGGCCTTGGCGCAGGCGCATGACCGTAAATTCACCGATGGGCGGCTGCGCAACGCCTATGCGGCGGGGGTTATGAGCACACCCGCCAAGCTGCCGGGGTTTTGGGACAAAAAAGCCGGGCAATGGGATGAAGACCCGTACCAGGTGGGCACGGATACCGGCCCCATGGCCTGGGCCATGCTGCTATGGGTGGCCCTGGGCATGAAGGCACCGGCGGATAACGCGGGACATTTCCTCGATGCCGCGCTGCGCGCGCCCAGCGGCTATTATGGCGGGTTTTACGGGTTCGATAATGCCCAGCAGCGCCTTTTATGGCAAAGCACGGAGCAAAACACAGACCTCGCGGCGGCCTTCCGCGCCCTGGGGCGGCCAGAGGATGAGGCCCACGCCGCCGCCTTTGTACGCGCCATGTATAATGCCAAAACCCGTGAATTTGGCTCCGGCACTACGCCTGACGGGCATAAAAACACGCTGCTGGCGGCGGATGCCGGTCTATGGCCCTATCTGGCCGGGCTGGGCGATGCGGCAAGCGCGCTGGCGGCCATAAACGCGCTGCAACATGGCGCAGGCATAGGGTTTTCCACCGCCAGCAAGGGTATCTGGCTGGAAGGCACGGGCTTTGCCGCGCTGGCCCTGCGCCAGATGGGCAATGCCCTGGCGGCGCAATTTCTGCAAACCGTGCGCGCCAATGTTTCGCCGCGGGGCTATGTATATGCCACGGTGGCAGCCTCCATGGCCACCGGGCTTTCAGTGGGGCCAGCACTACGCAAAAACCAGCAGGAACAGGCTTTTACCTATTACCGCCGCCCTGCGCTAAGCGCTACAAGCTGGGCCGGGCTGGCCATGCTCGGGGTTAATCCGCTGGCGGGGTAGCTGCCTCAACCGTCCGGCGGGCTGGTTGAGGCTACGGGGCAGCGCCTTGTTGCGCCGCCAGCTTGTCGAGGTCGGCCTGCACCTGATCGAGCTTCGATTGAGGCAACTGGCCACGGGCGAAAATGGCAATTTGCGCCAGGCTCATATCGGAGAAAAGCGGGTATTTGGGGCTGGCCATGACACCCGGAACATCCTGCACAAGCACCATTTTGCCGCGCGGATCGGCGGCAATAACGCAAATGGGCGTATTTACCGAGTATGCGGTTTTGGAATCCGCAGCCTTGGCGGGCGCCGGCGGCGGCGCGCACCCCAGCAATTGGGCACTGCCGAGCACTAAAAGCGCCACGGCCCTGGGCTGGAATCTCTCGAACATAAGGCTGTCCTTAATGGTCCATGCTCCGTAACTGTATCTTCTCCGGCAGAGTACGCCACCGTCAACCCCGGCATGCCGGACACCGGGCAAAATACCCCATGGTTCTTAATGATACCCTATGTTTGCTGAACGTAATACCAACGGTCATGCTCAATGACCGTTGGTATTAGATGCGGCGCGGGGATGTAAATCCACCATGCCCTGCCCGATCATGAAACTGGCTTAAGATTCCGGCACGATACACGACGCGCCGCCATACTAGAGCATTTTCCGATCAATCGGAAACGCTCTAAATTTGCTTGGGCGAGTAATTTCATCCGATCAGCTTAAATCTTCGATTCAAGCTGATCGGATATTGCTCTAGCCTTATCGCAACGAGACCCGCGAAGCCATGTATAAACCAGGCGTGCGGCGTTACCGCAACAAATCGGGCAGACCAAGATCATTTACCAATACAGAAGCCAGAAAATACCGCGTCCAGAATTTCTTCCACCGCGATGCCGCCCGCAAGCCGCGCCAGGGCGGAGGCGGCTATCCGCAGCTCTTCGCCGCGCAGCTCCGGCTCCGCCAGCGCCAAGGCACGGCTGAGCGCGGCTTGCGTATCGCGCAGGCAGGCCATCTGGCGCGGGCGGGCGGGGGCGGGAGCACCTTTTGTACCGGTCAGCGCCTGGGCCTGGGCGGCGAGTTGCGCGCGCAGTTGCGCCATGCCCGCGCCAGTGCGGGCCGAAACGCCCTCGCCACCCAAATCCGCCTTGGTACGCAGGCGCAAAAACGGAATACCCTCTGGCGGGGCGGCAAAATCTTCGCCCGGCCCGGCCGCCAGCAGCACGAAATCGGCCTTCGCCGCGCGGGCCTGGGCGCGTTTCACGCCCTCGGCCTCTATGGCATCCGCCGTGTCCCGCAGCCCTGCCGTATCCGTCAGGTGCACGGGCACACCGCCAAAATCCACCCGCACCCCCACCGCGTCGCGCGTGGTGCCGGGACTATCGGAGACAATGGCCACATCCTCGCCCGCCAGCGCGTTCAGCAGGGTGGATTTACCGGCATTGGGCGGGCCGAGAATCACGAATTCCAGCCCCTCGCGCAGCCGCTCCGCCGCCGGGGCCAGGGCCAGGGCGGCGCGCAGCTCGTCGCGCAGCACCGCGATGCCGCCGGTAAGGGCCGCTTCCACCTCGGGTGGCAAATCTTCGTCGGGGAAGTCGATCAGCGCCTCCTGCCGCGCCATGAGCTGGCGCAGGCGCTCGCGCCAGGCGGCACAGGCCTCGTGCAGCGCCCCACCCACGGCCTGGGCGCGCTGGGCCTCCGTCTCGGCGGCGATGAGGTCGGCCATGGCCTCGGCCTGGAGCAGGTCCAGCTTCCCGGCCTCGAAGGCGCGGCGGGAAAATTCGCCCGGCTCGGCGGGGCGGGCACCCAGCGCCACCAGCGCGGCACTCACCACCGCCAGCACGGCGCGGCCGCCATGCAGGGAAAGTTCCACGCAATCTTCCCCGGTAAACGAGTGTGGTCGGGGGAAGGTCACGAGCAGGGCTTCATCGAGCAGCCGCCCCTCGTGGTACAGTTTACGTAAGGCGGCGCGGCGCGGCGGCGGCAAACGGCCGGTCAGGGCTTCGGCCTGCGCCAAGGCCTGCGGGCCGGAAAGCCGCACCACCGTAACCGCCCCGCCGCGCCCGGTAATGGGCGCGAAGATGGTGCTCATGAAAGATAGCGCGCGGTGAGATGCGCCTCGAAACAGGCAGGGTTCAGCGCCTCGCCCGTGGCATTGGTGAGAATCTCGTTAAACCCGAGCGAACTGCCCAGCCCGTGCACATGCTGCGCCAGCCAGCCGGACAGGCCGGAGATGTCGCCGCGTGCCAAAAGCGCATCCATATCCGGCACCGCCTTGCGCGCCGCCGCCATAAGCTGCGCCGCCGCCATGGCGCCTAACGTATAGGAGGGGAAATAGCCGATGGCGCCATCGTACCAATGAATATCCTGCAGGCAGCCCTGGCGGTCATCGGGCGGGGTAATGCCCAGCAGGGCATGGAACCCGTCATTCCAGGCGCCGGGTAAATCAGCCACCGCCAGATTGCCCGAGAGCAGCGCCTGCTCCAGCCTGAAGCGCAGCAGCACATGGGCGGGGTAGGTCATCTCATCCGCCTCTACCCGGATAAAGCTGCGCGCGACATGGCGAAGGCGGGATTTGAGCGCGCCCAGCGTGATACCCTTACCAAACCTATTGGTAAGGATGGGGGCCAAATGCGAGAGAAACGCATCGGAACGCACGGCCTGCATCTCGATAATCAGCGACTGGCTCTCATGCACCGCCATGCCCGCGGCCTCGCCCACCGGCTGGCGGCGGAATGCGGCGGGCAGGTTCTGCTCGTACAGCGCATGGCCGGTTTCGTGCAGCACGCCCATCAGAGAGGACGCGAAGTCGGACTCATCATAGCGCGTGGTGATGCGGATATCGGTGGGTGTGCCGCCGCAGAACGGGTGGGCCGAGCGGTCCAGCCGGGCGGATGAGAATTTCAGCCCCGCCGCTGCCGCCAGCTCGCGGGCCAGTTTTTCCTGCACCGCTTCAGGGTATGGGCCGGGGGGAAGCGCCGCGGTTTTGCGCGCGGCCTGCAGCGCCTCGGCCTTGGGCAGCGCGTCTTTCAGGAAAGTCTCATAACGGGTGAAGATGGCGGTGGCATCCGCCGCGGTAATACCGCGCTGGTACTGGCTCATCAGCGCATCATACGGCGCCATGCCCAGCGCCCCGCCGAGAATGGTGGCGGATTCACGGGTGAGGTTCACCACCTCGGCCAGCGCGGCGCGCACGGCGGGGAAGTCGCTCTCCTGCCGTGCCTGGCGCCAGATATTCTCGCAGGCGCGCCCGGCGCGCACGCTGGCTTCCACCAAATCGCGCGGCAGGGCGGTGGCGCGGATATGCGCCTCGCGCATCAGGGCCACGTTGGCTTCCTGCCAATCTGTCTCGGGCCGGGCGGCGGCCAGGTTTTCCGCAATTTCGGGGGCGGCGAGAAACTCATGCGCCAGCCCGGCCAAAGTGGCGAGCTGCTCGCCCCGCGCCTCGGCGCCGCCATCAGGCATCATCGCCGCGGCGTCCCAGCTCAGCATCGAGGCCGCCTCGTTGAGGCAGGCGATACGGGCGAATTTCTGCTCCAGGGCGGCGTAATCATTCATGGCTCAAGCAACCTTTTGCGCGCGAAAAAGAAGAACTGGAACACCAATACGCCGGCAAAGCCGAACCAGGTAAGCGCGTATCCATAATGGTTGTTGGGCGGGGTGGGTAGATTCTGGTGCGGTTGCGGCGCAGGGCTGCCGGGCGGCGGTTTGGGGCCGAGCGAGATGAGAATGTAAGGCGCCACGTTTTGCAGCCCCAGCCCCGCGCCAATGCGGGCGGGGTCCAGCGTGTAATATAGCTGCTGGGCCGGGTCATCGGTGCCCGAGACCCAGCTTGGGCTTACGGGCGCATGCACATAGCCCACCGCCTGGCCCGGCAGGCCCGTAAGCGGATGGGGGCTGGTTTGCTGCACCCACCCCAGATCCACCAGCACCACCTGCCCGTTATCGCGGCGCAGCGGCATGATGATCTCGCCGCCAGCCACCGGGCCGGTTGGAGTGTCGTGCACGATGTCTCCAAACAAGGCGGCCTTGCCGGGCACCCAGCTACCGGTGATGATAACTTTTTCGAACGGCGAGGGGTGCGCCGGCAAGGGAATGGGGGCGGCCACCTGGGCCGCGCGGATGGTGGCGATGATGCCCTCTTTCCACTTAAGCCGGTGCAACTGCCACACCCCCAGGGCAATGAACAGCCAGAAGGTGATGAAGGCGGTGATGCCCGGGGCAATCAGCCGCCGCCAGGGCAAGGCCCTGGCTTTAGCCGGCAGTAATGGCACTGCGGCCGAGGAAATAGATGCATACGAACAGGAACAGCCACACCACGTCCACAAAGTGCCAGTACCAGGCCGCCGCCTCGAACCCGAAATGGCGCTCTGGCGAGAACTGGCCGCGCCGGGCGCGGAAATAGCACACGGTGAGGAAGATGGTGCCGATGATGACGTGCACGCCATGGAAACCCGTGGCGATGAAGAAGGACGAGGCGAAAATACCGCCATGGTAGAAGGGGAAAGGCGAATGCGTATATTCCCAGCCCTGGCCGCACAGAAACATCAGGCCGAGAATGATGGTGATGCCAAGCCCGCGCACCAGGTTTTTCTGGTCGCCCTGGAGCAGGCAATGATGCGCCCAGGTAACGGTGGTGCCGGAGAGCAGCAGCACCATGGTGTTGAAGAGCGGGATGGCGAACGGGTCGATGGTGGTAATGCCCTGCGGCGGCCAGACCGGGGCGAAGGCCGTTCCCATTTTTTCGGGGAAGAAGAAATAATTGAAGTAGTTCCAGAAGAAGGAGACGAAGAACATCACCTCGGACGAGATGAACAGCGCCATGCCGTAGCGCAGCCCCACCTGGGTGACAATTTTGTGCAGGCCCGGCGTGCGGGCTTCGCGCACAACATCGCGCCACCACAGAAACATGACGCTGCCATCGCAGATGAAGCCGAGGGCGAGCACGTAATACATATGCAGATGCGCGGCGAAGATGATGCCGGCGAAGGTGGTCATGGCCGAAACGGCACCGCAGAGGGGCCAGATGCTGGGATCCACCAGATGGTACGGGTGCGGGACGGTGCCCTTCACCTGATCCGTGGCGGTATGGATTGTGCCGCTCATTTTTTCTCCCTCATCCGCTTTATTGTTCCGGCTCTACCACATTTGGCCGTATTCACGCAGTTTTACGATGGCGATTCCGTAAATAATGACACAAAACCCGGTGAGCGCCGCGAGGATAAGCCAGTTGCGCGCGCGGCGGCGGCGCAGAAACTCCGCGCGCTCCTCCGGTGTCCAATTCGCCTGCCCCAGCTCGGCGTGGGGCATGCGGTCCAGATGATCCTCGGCCATTACACCAGCCGGTCCACCGCCACGGCGGTAAACAATATAACAAGATACAGCAGCGAAAATTTGAAGGCGCGCCGCGCGGGCTTGTCGCCGGTAAGGCTCACGCCGGTTTCGTCCTGGCGGTCGGCGAACACGCCAAAGCACAGCGCCGCGAAGATGGCACTGGTGATAAGCGCGGTAACGCCATAAATGCGCCCGGTAAGGCCCAGCAGCCAGGGCGAAATGGATAGCGGCAGCAATAACAGCGAATAAACCAGCACGTTCAGGCGGGTATGCTTAGCGCCCTTCACCACGGGCAGCATGGGGATGCCCGCCTTCTCGTAATCCTTGGCCGCGTAGAGCGAGAGCGACCAGAAATGCGGCGGAGTCCAGAAGAACACGATGGCGAACAGCAGCACCGGCAGCAGGCCAACATGGCCCGTAACGGCGGCCCAGCCAATGATGGGCGGAAACGCCCCCGCCCCGCCGCCGATGACGATGTTTTGCGGCGTGCGGCGCTTGAGCCACATTGTGTAGATGACGGCGTAGTAGAAAATGGAGAAGGCCAGCGCCCCGGCCGCCACCAGATTGGTGGCCATGGCCAGCAGCACCACCGAGAACACGGCCAGCACAATGCCATAGCCAAGCACCGCGCCCGGCTCCACGCGCCCGGCCGGCACGGGGCGCTTGGCGGTGCGGCGCATCAGCGCGTCAATATCGGCATCGTACCACATATTGATGGCGCCGGCGGCGCCAGCGCCCAGCGCGATGCAGAAAATGGCAACCGCGGCGATGAACGGGTTGATGGGGCCGGGCGCGATAACCAGGCCTATGGCGCCGGTGAAGACCACCAGCGAGCATACACGCGGCTTGAGGAGCGCGATCCAATCCTTCGGTTCGGCGCCCAGGGGCGGCGTTAAGCTGGCAGTCGAGGCAGTCATTTCAGCGGATCACCGGTACTTCAAGGAACGTATGTTGCGGGGCGGGTGACGGGATGGCCCATTCAAGCGTGGTTGCCCCTTCACCCCAGTAGTTATCGGCCAATTGGTCCTTACCGGTAAAGACACGGTAAAGCACATAGAAGAATACCAGGGTTGAAAGCCCGGAGATGATGGAGCCGATGGAAGACACGTAGTTCCATCCGGCAAAGGCATCGGCATAGTCCGGGTAACGGCGCGGCATGCCCGCCAGACCCAGGAAATGCATGGGGAAGAAGGTGAGATTCACCCCGATAAAGAAGCTCCAGAAATGCACCTTGCCCCAAAATTCGGGGTATTGGTGCCCGGCCATCTTGCCAATCCAGTAATAAAACCCGGCGAAGATGCCGAAAGCAGCACCCATGCTCAGCACGTAGTGAAAATGGGCGATGAGGAAGTAGTCGTTATGCAATTCCTGGTCGAGTGCGGCATTGGCCAGCACTATGCCGGTGGCCCCGCCCACCACGAACAGGAAGATGAAGCCCATGGCCCAGAGCATGGGTGTTTTGAACTCGATGGAGCCGCCCCACATGGTGGCGATCCAGGAAAACACCTTAATGCCCGTGGGCACGGCGATGACCAGCGTGGCCACCTCGAAATAGATTTTGGAGTCGGTGCCGATGGCCGAGACGAACATATGGTGCGCCCACACCACGAAGCCGACAAAGCCGATAACCACCATGGCATAGGCCATGCCCAGATAGCCGAACACCGGCTTTTTGGAGAAGGTGGACACCACATGGGAGATGATGCCGAAGGCCGGCAGGATCATGATATACACTTCCGGATGGCCGAAGAACCAGAAGAGATGCTGGAACAGCACCGGGTCGCCGCCGCCGGAAGGCTCGAAGAAGGAGGTGCCGAAATTACGGTCCATGATGAGCATGGTGACGGCACCCGCGAGCACCGGAATGGCCAGCACCAGCAGGAAGGCGGTGACCAGGATGGACCAGCAGAACAGCGGCATTTTATGCATGCCCATGCCAGGGGCGCGCATGTTGAGAATGGTGGCAATGAAGTTGATGGCGCCGAGCAGCGAGGAAATACCGGCCAGATGCAGCGAGAAGAGCGAAAAATCCGTCGCCATGCCAGGTGAGTATTGCGCGTTATCGAGCGGGGGGTAGAGCGTCCACCCTGCGCCTGTGCCATGGCCCAAAAACAGGCCCAGCATAACAAACACAAAGCCGCAGGCGAGGAACCAGAAGCTCATATTATTGAGGCGCGGGAAGGCCATGTCCGGCGCGCCGATCATGATGGGCACGAACCAGTTGCCCAGCCCGCCGATGAGCGCGGGCATGACGAACCAGAAGATCATCAGCAGCCCATGCGCGGTAATGATGGCGTTCCACGTATCGCCATTGGTGATGATGTCGTTATGCGGGTACATGAGCTGCTGGCGCATGATCATGGAGAGCGTGCCGCCCGCGCAGGCGCCTATAAACGCCATGGTGATGTAGAGCGTGCCAATATCCTTGTGGTTGGTGCTCATCAGCCAGCGGGAAACAAAACTCTGCTTATGCGCGCCGTGATCGTGGTCATGGCCATGGTCATGAGTGGTGGTGGACATGCGGCGAAATCCTCAGGGCGTGGCGTCGGCCAGTTGGTTGCGGGGCATAGGCGACGAAAGCGGCTGCGTGTTCACGGTATTATCCGTGTAATTGGCAAGCGCCTGCTTCGTCCAGGCAAGGTAATCGGCCAGCGGCACGGCCTTTATCTCAATCGGCATGGCGTCATGGTCCAGCCCGCAAATCTGGTTGCATTGGCCATAATAGGTGCCAGCCTTGTTTATAATGGTCCAGCTGGTGAGGCGGGTGCCAGGAATGGCGTATTTCTGCACGCCCAGCGAGGGCAGATAGAAGCCGTGCAGCACATCGCCCGAGGTGATGACAAAGCGGATTTTCTCGCCCACGGGCAGCACCATCGGGTGGTCCACCGAGAGGCGGCGGATTTCGCCGGGCTGAATCTTGTCGTCCGGGATCATGTAGCTGGTATAATCGAGGCCCGGCACGGAATTATACTTATATTCCCAGTACCATTGGTGGCCGGTTACCGTCACGGTCATGTACGGGTTGGAATCGTCCGCCTCGTAGTAGATCAGGTTGATCGACGGTACGATGATGATGGCCAGGATGATGACCGGCACAACGATCCAGACGACCTCGATGAGCGTGTTATGCGTGGTCTGGCTCGGCACCTTGTTCACCGAGGCGCGGAAGCGGATGATGACATACACCATCAGCACACCCACAAAGGCGACCACCGCGGTCATGATCCACAGCACGTACTGCATCAGCCAGTCGATTTTGGCCTGCATGGGCGAGCCGGCCTTGGGGAACCAGAGCTGCCAGTCATGCGGCGCGTTGACGTAGGCATTGGCCGCCGCCGTGGGGTCTGGGGTATTTTGCGCCAGGGCGGCGTGCCCCAGCAGCATCAGAATACAGGTTAACCCTAATACCGATCCACAACGCCGCATCATGCCTCTGGTGTCCCGCTTATTTGTTTCCCGCTGCCGGCAGGCCGTTTTACCCGGCCTTTCTTTATAAACACAGTGATAGAAGCGGGGGACGCCGAGATCAAGCGTTGTGAGAGCGTTACGCCCAAATCTTTGCCATTTATCGCGGCGCTTGCCTAAACAGGTGCCAAGGCGCCGCCGCGCCATTGCTGCAACGTCACGTAAGCCCCTGTATTCTGGCCATTATGGTCAAACCGCACGGCAAAACCATTGGCCAGCGTGCCGCGCGGCAAATTGGCCTGGCGCAGCGCGGCCAGCAGCTTGGCGGCATCGCCATTCACGCCGTTCAGCGTGTCGAACACCAGCTTTGCGCCGGCATAGGCGGTAAGGCTGTCCGCCGCGCGGGGCGGCATGCCGTAACGGGCAAGATAGGCGGCGCGCACCGCACCGGCCAAGCCGGGGTAAAACGGCGCGGCGATGACATAAGTGCCGGCATAAGCCTGCGGCAGGGCTGCCGCCAGCTCGCGGTATTCATAGCCCGCGCCATAGCCGATAAGCGCGCGCGGCTGCCAGTTGAGCCCCCGCATGGCCAAGCCCAGGCCCAGCGCGCCATTTGGCCCGGCGGCGTGCAGCAGCAGCGTGGTGCCCGCGCGCATCATGCGCCCCGCCGCGCCGTGCAAATCTTCCACCCCCTCGGGATATCCGGCAATGAGGGTGGGGGTAAGTTTGGCCGCCGCCAGGGCCGCGGTAAACGCCGCGGCAAAGGCCGCGCTGGTGACGCCATTATTGTAAAGCAGGCCGAATTTCTGCCCCTTGAAACGTTGCTGGAGCACCTGCACCGCCATTTGCGCCGCCATTTGCGTGCTGGGGCCGGTGCGGAGCAGATATTTGAAGCCGCGCGTGCAAATGCCATCGGCGGGCGCGTTCAGCTCGATATACGGCACCTGCGCCAGCTCCGCCGCCGCGGTGGCGGGGAAGGACAGGGCCGAATCGCCACTGCCGAACATCAGCCCGGCATGGGCGGCGATCAGCCCGTTCACCGTGGCCGTGGCGGCGGCTGGGGCGGGCATATCGGCACTGGCAAGGGTAAGCGGCGCGCCGGCAATACCGCCCGCCGCATTTACGGCATCGGCCGCAAGCTGGATGCCGCGCAGCACCTCGTTGCCCTGCAGGGCAACGGCGCCCGAGAGCGGCAAGGCGGCACCGCAGGTAAGGGCGTTGGCGGCGCGGGCGGCGGGCGCCAGAATGGCGGCGCCAGCCAGGCCCAGCGCCAGGCGGCGGGATAAGGTCATGCCATCTCCTCGCATTCTTGCCCCCTTCTGGGCAAGGCTTGACGCTGCCCTGGCGGCGGAGGAGTCTGCGCCCATGAACCTGCCAGAGACCATGCGCTGCATTACCGTACCCCAACCCGGCGGCCCCGAGGCGATGCGGCTGGATACCGCCCCCCTGCCCAGCCTGCGCGACGATGAGATACTCATCCGCGTACAGGCCGCGGGGGTAAACCGGCCAGATGTGCAGCAGCGCCTGGGCCTGTACCCGCCGCCGCCCGATGCCAGCCCGCTGCTGGGGCTGGAAGTGGCTGGCGAGGTGGTGCGGCTGGGCGCCATGGCCAGCGGGTTTTTCCCTGGCCACAAGGTAACGGCATTGTGCAATGGCGGCGGCTATGCGGAATATGTGGCGGTGCCAGCCGGGCAATGCCTGCCCTGGCCGGAAGGCTACGATGCCCTGCGCGCCGCCGCCCTGCCGGAGAATTTCTTCACCGTCTGGGCCAATCTGTTCGACATGGCGCAGTTGAAGCCCCAAGAGAGTGTTCTGGTGCATGGCGGCAGCTCGGGCATTGGGCTGACAGCCATACAGCTTGCCGCGGCGCAGGGCTCGCGCGTTTATGCCACGGCGGGCAGCGCGGCAAAATGCGCGTTTATCGAGCGCTACGGCGCCACCGCCATTAACTATAAAGAGCAGGATTTTGGCGCCGTGATTGCCGCGCAGACGGATAAGCGCGGGGTGGATGTGATTTTGGACATGGTGGGCGGGCCGTATATGCAGAAAAACATACGCGCCCTGGCCCCGCGCGGGCGGCTGGTGCAGGTGGCCTTCATGCAAGGCAGCAAGGCCGAGCTGGATTTGATGCATGTCATGACCAAGCGCCTGACCATTACCGGCTCTACCATGCGGCCGCGCAGCGCCACCGAAAAAGCCGCCATTGCCAGCGCGCTGAAGCAGAAAGTGTGGCCGCTTCTGGCCACGGGCAAGGTGGCGCCGGTTATCGACAGGGTGTTTGCGCTGGAACAGGCGGCGGAAGCGCACAGGCTGATGGAGGGCAGCACGCATATCGGCAAAATAATGCTGCATGTGGCCGATTGAGCCGCCCTGGTTGAGTTTTACGCAATTCCAGCTATTGCCAAGCGCATGAAGCCTTTTTGCTCCGCCGCCCTCCTTCTGGCCCTTGCGGGCTGCGCCGCAACACCGCCCGTAAGCCAGGCACAGCAGGCCGATACTGCCGCCTGCACCGCCCAGGCCAACACGCAGTACCAGCAAAACACGCTGGACCTGCAAGCGCGGCCGCCGCAACTGGGGCAGCGCTACGGCGCCATGCCCACCCAGGTATTCGATGCCGAGCATATGGGGGCGCTGAGTGAGCGCGCCAGCCAGATTCAGCAATGCGAGGAGACGGGCACCAATAACGGGCAGCCCGAAGCCGGCGGCTTCTCACCCGTCGTCCCGCATATCATCACGAACTGAACGGAGAATTTCCATGAGCCGCATCATCCGCACCGAACCCAGCCCCGTCCTGTCCAAGGCGGTGGAGTATCACGGCTTTGTTTACACCATGGGCGTGGTCGCCAACGACCCGGCCGGCGGCATAAAGGCGCAGACGCAAGACGTGCTGGCGCAGATTGACAGCCTGCTGGAAACGCATGGCACGGACAATACGCGCCTGCTCCAGGCGCATATCTGGTTAAAGAATATGGCGGATCGGGCTGCCATGAATGAGGTGTGGACAGCCTGGCTGCCCGAGGGCGCAGCCCCCGTGCGCGCCTGTGTGCAGGCAGAGCTGGCGGACCCACGCTACCTGGTGGAGATTATGATCACCGCCTGCCGGTGACGCCAGACCGGCCCAGAACTGCTTGTTATTTGTTAAGAATTAAATGGTTATGACTCAATAATACCGGAACCGGCTCGAATCGGGGCGCCCGTGCTTGGCACTGGCGCCCCTTTATTTTGTACGATTTTGAGACGATAGGAAATTTGTCATAAGTTCTGCCTTTACACTTAGTGTAAATCAAAATTTTGCCATTGATGTGGCATTTTTGCCGCAGCTTTGTATTGCGTGTAGCGCATTCCACCCTTAGCCATGCGGCATGGTTGAAGAACCATTTGTGACAACAGGTTGGGGCAAAATGGCCTTTGAGAGGACGAAGATGATCCGGGTTTCCGCCCGCACCATGCTTCTGGGCGCCGCTCTGGCCCTGTGTGCATTAACCGTGAGTGCCTTAACCGCCCGTGCGGCCAAGGCCGAAACCCTGCAACACCGCAGCCATGTGGCTTATACCCGCACATCGTACCACAGCTACCATACCTACCATAGCTATCACGCCTACCACAGCTATCACCATGTAGCGCAGTACACGGCCCGCCATTTCACCAGCAGCGTGCACCATGTTGCCTATCACCATGTTGCCTATCACCATGTTGCCTATCACCATGTTGCCTATGTGGAACACCGGCATGTGGCTTACCCGTATCATCGTTACATACATAACACTGCCTATTACCCGCGCGCCGCTGAGTTCCGCCGTTCCAGCTTGCAATGCGTGCCCTATGCGCGTGAAATCTCGCATATCGACATAACCGGAAATGCCTATCTCTGGTGGGCTGAGGCCGCTGGGCGCTACGCGCGCGGCAACATGCCGCAACAAGGTGCTGTGCTCAATTTCCGCGCCATTGGCCGCATGCCGCTGGGCCATGTCGCCGTGGTTACCGGCATTATCAACAGCCGCACCATTCTCGTTACCCAGGCCAACTGGGTGCCTGGCACAATCACCAACGACGTGACGATACAGGATGTGTCGCCCAATAATAACTGGACGCTGGTGCGTGTGGAACTGGGTGATTCCAGCCGCTGGGGCGCGCCGTACCCAACCTACGGGTTCATCTATGACCATCCCGCCATTGGCACTGTTATCGCCGCGAATGGCCAGAGCACCGAGGTGGCGGAAGCCCCGGCGCAGCCCGGCGTGAGTAACGGCGCGCCTAACCGCAACCTGCAATAACCCCGCCTCCTCCACCAGCCGCTTGGGCGTTTGAACGGGGTTAGGCATGGGGTTAGGCATGGGGTTTCAGTCCCTGCTATACCGCCGCAATGCCTGCCTTCTGCCGTAATTGCGATACCGCCGTAACGGGCCTTGCATGCCCGGCCTGCGGCAGCGTGCGCATCGTGCGGCACGGGCAGGTTTTTTCGCTCAGCATCGGGCATATCGATTGCGATGCGTTCTTCGCGTCCGTCGAGAAGCGCGGCCACCCGGAATGGCGGGATTTGCCCGTTATCGTGGGCGGCGGCGCGCGCGGGGTGGTTTCCACCTGCTGTTATGTGGCGCGGCTTTACGGGGTGCGTTCGGCCATGCCCATCTTCAAGGCGCGGCAGCTTTGCCCGCAGGGCATCTTTGTGCCGCCGGATATGCGTAAATACGCCGCTGCCTCGCGCCAGATTCGCGCGATGCTGGAGGCGCTGACCCCGCTGGTGCAGATGCAGTCGATAGACGAGGCGGTGCTGGATTTGCGCGGCACGGAGAGCCTGCACAAAGCGCCCCCGGCCATCGTGCTCAACCGGCTGGCGCGGCGTGTGGAGGCGGAGCTTGGCATAACCATCTCCATCGGGCTTGGCCCCAACAGGCTGCTGGCCAAGCTGGCGGCAGAGCGGGGCAAGCCGCGCGGGTTTTACGTGTTTGGCGACGAGGCCGCCGCCGTTTTGGCACCCGAGAAAGTGGGAATTCTGCCCGGCATAGGCCCGGCGCAGGTAAGGCGGCTGGAGGCGCTGGGCATAACCACACTGGGCCAGTTGGCAGCACTGGAACCGCATGCCGCGCTGCGGCTGGGCGAGGAAGGGCCAATGCTGGTGGCAAGGGCGCGGGGCGAGGATGCGCGGGCGGTGAACCCGGGGCGGGAGAGCAAATCGATAAGCGCCGAGACCACATTTGCCACGGATTTGCGGGAGCCGGCGGCGCTGGAGGGCGAGCTATGGCGCCTGTGCGAGAGACTGGGCCGCCGCTTGCGGGCCGAAAACCAGGCCGCCGCCGGGCTGGTGCTGAAGCTGAAGACCGCGCAATTCATCACCCGCACGCGCAGCCAGCGCCTGCCCAACCCCACGCAACTGCCGGAGACGATGTTCGAGGCCGCAAGCGCCCTGCTGGCGCGCGAGGCCGATGGCACGGCGTTCCGGCTGATTGGCATTGGCGCGGCACCGCTGGCCGGCGCCGCTTTGGCCGATAAGGGCGACCTTGCCGACACGCAAACCCCGCGCCGCCGCGCGCGCCAGGAGGCTATCGACTCCTTACGCGCGCGGTTTGGGGAGTCAGCGATTCGCCGCGGCCGCGCTTAGGGCGCGGGCCAAATCCTCAATCAAATCCTGCGTATCTTCCAGGCCCACCGAGAGGCGGATGACCCCATCCGTGATGCCCAGCCTGGCGCGTTCCTCCGGCCCGATGCGCATATGCGTGGTGGTGGCGGGGTGGGTGGCGAGGGATTTGGTGTCGCCCAGATTGTTGGAGATGGTGATGATCCGCATCGCGTTCATGAAGCGGAAGGCAGCTTCCTTGCCGCCTTCCAGCTCGAATGTCACCATCGTGCCGCCGCCGCTCATCTGGCTCATGGCAAGGTTTTGCTGCGGGTGAGAGGCCAGCGTGGGGTACAGAGCGCGCTTCACGCCCGGCGCTTTTTCCAGGTAGCGGGCAATGGTTTCGGCCGCGGCACCCTGGGCGGCGAGGCGCAGATGCAGCGTCTCCAGCCCTTTCAGCGTAACCCAGGCGTTAAAGGGCGACATTGCGGGGCCGGTATTGCGGAAGAAGGGCTGGTACACTTCATCAATCCATTGCTTGCTGCCCAGCACGGCGCCGCCCAGCACGCGGCCCTGGCCGTCCATGTGCTTGGTGGTGGAATACACAACCACATCCGCGCCCATTTCCAGCGGCTTTTGCAGCAGCGGGGTGGCGAACACATTATCCACCACCACAATGCCGCCGGCCTTATGCGTCAGCGCCGCCACTTCGCGCATATCCACAATGTCCAGCATAGGGTTGGAAGGGGTTTCCAGCAGCACCAAAGCGGTGGGCCTGGAGAGGGCTTCGCGCCATTCATCAAGGCTGGAGCCTTCCACGAACACGGTCTCGATGCCGTATTGGGGCAGCAGGGTGGAGACGATCCAGTGGCAGGAGCCGAACAGCGCGCGCGCCGCCACCACGCGGCTGCCCGCCTTAAGCCCGCACAGCAGGGCCGAGCTGACCGCCGCCATGCCCGTTGCTGTACAACGGCAGGCTTCGGCACCCTCGATCTTGGCCAGGCGCTGCTCCAGCATCTGCACCGTGGGGTTGGCGAAGCGCGAATATTGGAAATGCTGAACCTGGTTGGTGAACACCGCCTCGGCCTGCTCCGCATTCTCGTAGGCAAAGCCCGAGGTGAGGAACAGGGCCTCGGCGTTTTCATCCAGATTGCTGCGGATGCGCCCGGCATGGATGAGGTCTGTGGCAAGGCGGGTTTTTGGCGTGTCGGTCATCTTGGCTCTCCATTGGTTGCCCAGCCCATTGGTTGCCCAGCCAAAAAACACATGGCGGCATACCGCCATGAGCCTCTTTAGCGCTTGTTTTGCTCCTGGCCCAAGCCAGCCTCGCCGCAATCCGGCTGGACAAATCACGAGGTATATTCCGCCTACGCCCGCCCGCTTGCGCGGTCAATCCGTCCAGACTAATAGGGAGCCACTGGGCGGGTATGATGTAATGGTAGCCTGCTAGCTTCCCAAGCTCGATGCGCGGGTTCGATTCCCGCTACCCGCTCCAGCCATACCTTAAGCCGCTGAAATTAAGCCGTTGAAATCTCATAAAACAAGGTAAATCAAAGGCTTGTTTTGCTTGGTGTGATACAAAGCGGTGCTATAATGCCCCCCGTCATGAGCTGACCTTCAAAGCACCCAACAACGGGAGTCTACCGAGTCCGCCAGGCCATCCCCGCACCTCTGCGCGGCGGCGGAGCGGCTTTTCGGAGTGCGTCGCGAGTTCATTGAGTCTCGTGGCGTTAAGGACGAAGCGCGGGACGGCCAGCAAATCAGCTTGAATCGAAGATTTAAGCTGATCGGATGAAATTGCTCTAGTGTGATGGTTCTGAAATTCGTGATATGAAATATCGCGAATTTCAGAAGCTGGATCACACTAGCTTATTGATTTTTCTAGTGTCCCGGTTCTGAAATCCAACGGATTTCAGAACCGGGACACTAGGTGGAAAACTGCAATTCGAGCATCACGCCATGCGGGTCTTTGAGAAAAAGCTGAGTGACCCCCAGGCCGTTGAAACGGTTGAAGGGAATCTGCAGCGCGTCGAGATGGGCGATCATCGCTTCAGGGTCCGTGCAGCTCAGCGCCACATGGTCTATGGGCCCGGTCGGGCCGGGTTCCGTATCGTATTGGCGCAGATGGATGATGGGCTGGTTATTGGCATCCAGCAGCCATTGCGATTGCTCCGGCGCCGTGGCCATGGGGCCTGTCTTGGCTGAGAGATTCAGCACCTTGGCGTAAAACGCGGCTGAGGCCAGCACATCGCGGCTGCGAATGTTCACATGATTGAGGCCTGTGACGCTCATCTGGATCCTCCCCCGGCCGGCCGGTGTATCGCCCCTTGTGCTAAAGCCCGAATTTGGCCCGGTCAACCTGCGGCTGGCCTATATTCCCGGCTTCAAAGCTGGCGATTTGCTTGTGAATGAAATCATCCGGCGAGGCCGCCCATTCCAGCAAGGTTGCACGGACTTCAGGATGGGTGGGGATCATGATCCGCCCGGCCTCCATGCCCTCGGCAAGAATTGTGGCAACCTCCTCCTGGCTTTTCAGCCAGAGATGCCCGCCCGGGCCGCGCATGGGCACGTTCGCGGAGAAGATTTTCATGCCATGCGGCGAGGTGGTCATGACCGGGCCAGGGCAAAAACAGCTCACCCGCACCCCCTTGGGGATGGCGTAGATGGCGAGATTCTCCGACAAGGAAATGACACCGGCCTTGGAGACGGCATACGGAATACGGCTGGCGGCGTAAGGATAAAGCCCGGCGAAGGAAGCGGTGTTGACGATATGGCCGCTGCCGCGCGCAAGCATTTTGGGCAGAAAGATTTCCAGGCTACGCACCATGCCCATCAGGTTGCAGCCAATCATGCGCTCCCACTCGCTGAAGGGGAAATCCTCTGGGTTGCCGCTATGCAGCAGCCCGGCATTATTCATGACGATGCCGATCTCGCCCAACGCCGCCTCGGCCGCGGCAGCGGCTTCGCGCAGAGAATCGCTGCTCGTGACATCGCAGCGCAGGGCAATGGCCTGCCCCCCCTCGGCCTGGATGAGCGCGGCAGCTTCCGTGGCGCCTTCAAAATCGAGATCGGCGATACCGACACGCGCGCCGCGCCGGGCAAATTCACGCGCGATGGCGCGGCCAATATTACGCCCGGCGCCAAAAATCAGCGCGCTGTTGCCTGTGAATATGCCCATGGGGTGGCCGCTCCATCTTTTGTCTGGTTAATTTAGATACCTTAAAAGAGCATATATTAGGTATTTATACAATATAGAGTGATCTATTATAGAAAATTTCGGCCAATCGGCACGAAAAATTTGCCAAACTTCTTGCGTCCACGCATCGTGCGCGTTGAAAACATGAAGGACGAGGGTGGACGTGGCGGCGGGACGATCGACAATAGATGCGGCGGCGGCACAGATGCGCGCCATCGTGCTGGCCGCGGAGCCGGACGCGCTGCTGGGGAGCGAGGATGCGCTGCTGGCGCGCCTTGGTGTGTCGCGCAGCACGGTGAGGCAAATTGCAAGGCTGCTGGAGCGCGAGGGATTGCTGCGGGTAAAACGCGGCATCAATGGCGGTTATTATGGCACGCGCCCCACCATTGCCACGGTGCAAACAGCGGTAAGCGCCTATCTGGAAACGCTGGGCATGGAGACGGAAGATCTGGCGACCGTGGCCTCGGTATTATGGGTGGAGGTCATGCGCCGCGCCGCGCTGCGGCCACGCGAACATGCCCTGCCCGTGGTTGAAACCTTGCGGCGCAAGCTGGAGCGGCTGAAACCAGCGGCGGCATTTGCCGAAATAACCAGGCTGGAACAAGAATGCCAGCGCGCCGTGCTGGAACTGGCGCAAAGCCCCTATATCGCACTGATCTTCCAAATCAACGTGGCCTTCGCCGCGCGCCACTTCACCTCCCCGCCCGCGCCGGACGGCGGCGGAGAACACCGGACCTTCCTGCAGGCTTGGCGCCAAGCCAAAAAAATGGAACTGAGCGCCATAGAAGATGGCGATGCCGAGCTGGCGGCGCTGGCGGCACGGCATATGCGCAATCTGTGGCACCAACAGCTATGGAATGGCGCAACGCCCACAAAATTCAACCAATGAGGTAGAGCGCGATTCAGACTTTCGAAGCGCGCGCAAAGCGAGCGCATCTCAAGTCATTAAACAAGATTATTGATTGCTCGCCCAAGCAAATTTAGCGTTTCCGATTGATCGGAAACTCTAGCCGTGACGCAAGGCGGCAACCATGCCGCCATCGGCAAGAATATCGGTGCCCGAAATGAAGGACGCGTGATCCGAGAGCAGAAAAGCGGCAATGCTGGCAATTTCCAGCATTGTGCATTCACGCTTAAGCGGCGTGGCGGCAAGCAGCCTATGTTTACTGGGCGCATTCTTGAATTCGAGCGCCCCTTGCGGTGTGGCAATGAGGCCGGGGGAAAGCGAGACGATCCGCAACCCCCGCGCGCCCCAAGCCGTTGCCTGGCGCTGGCACATACGGTTGAGCGCGGCTTTGGAGAGGGCATAGGCCGCAGCGGAAGTCGCGCCCTCGCCCAGCGCTTCATGCAGAGATGGCAAAAACCCGTCCTCAAGAGGAGATTGCAGCAATGGCCAGAGCGTTTCTTCTACCGGGCCCATATGCGCGGCAGCGGACGAGATGAATAATGCGGCGGCGCCTGGTTGCATGACGGGAAGAAACGCCCGCGCCACCGTGGCGGCGCCGATGAGGTTGACAGCCATGATGGTGTGAAAATCGGCCATTGAAGGCGAAAGCCCCACCACATTGGCCAGGGCGCGCGCTTTTTTGGCCGTGGCGGCAAGGCGGGCAACATCCTCTGGTTTGGTGACATCGCAGACCTGCCCGGTAGCGTCATAGCCAGCATCGCGAAGCGCGAGAATCTGGCTGGTGAGCCGAGGTTCATCGCGGTCGGCGATGTAGAGGCGGTAATCCTGCCCCAGCCGCCGCGCCACTGCCATTCCCAGACCGCCAGCACCGATAACCACCGCCAGCGGCAGATCAGGCCGCGCGCTGCCGCCAATCTCATGGGCCATTTTCACCCCCCAGTTTACGTTAATAGATTACTTTTTTGTGTTTTTTAACGGATTTGGCAAGATAAACAAGCCAATAAGATTACTGCATAAGCTCGCGAATGGCCGTGTGGCTGCCCGCATTCCTGGCCGTTTTTCGGGTCTGGCCTTTTATTCCAGCCGGGCCGGACTCAGCATCAAGCTCTCCCCCGCCCCGATTTTATCCCGTATATGAAGATCATGCCCGGCACTGATATTGCCGCCCAGCTTACGGCGGCGGAAACACTTTGCGCCAGAAATGGCGCGCAATTAACCGCCCTACGCCGTGAAGTGCTGGATTTGATCTTGCGCGCCCCGGCACCGGTTACGGCGTACCAGCTATTGGACCAGCTTAAATCCACCCGCAAATCGGCGGTGCCGCCCACCATTTACCGGGCGCTGGAGTTTCTTATACAAAACCAGCTGGTACACCGGATTGAACGTCTGAACGCCTTTGTGCCCTGTGCCGAGACCGACCACGCGCATATGGATGCGCAGTTCCTGATCTGCCGCAAATGCGGCGCGGTAGCGGAAATTGAGGACCAGGGCGTGTCCGCCGCGCTTGCGGCGGCGGCGGCGGCGAATGGTTTTACGCCGGGCCGGGCAATTGTGGAGCTTGACGGGCTCTGCGCCACATGCGCGCCGCCAGAAACAGCAAGGCCGCAAGTACACCGGTAAAAAACCCAGCCGGCCAGCCCGTGGCGGCCGAAAGGGCCAATGCGCTCCAGATAAGCGCCACGGCCAGAACAACCGAGAGCATGAGCCCCGTGCGGGGGCTTGCCGCCAGCGTGCAGGCGGCGCCGGGCGGGCCGGTCATGAGGCTAAACACCAGCAGTGCGCCTGTAACAGGCAGCGCGAAAGAAGCCGTCAGGGCGAGGATGATGAGGAACAGCACATCCCCCTTGGCCCCTCCCGCGGTAAAATCAGGCGAAAGAGCGCCGAGCAGAAGCGGGCGGAAGAACATCAGCAAGGCCATGGGTACCAGCACGGCAAGCGCCAGGGCCGGCGGAATATCCGCCGGGCTACTGGCGAAAATTTGACCGAACAGCAGCCCATAAACGGCATTGGCATAGCGCCCGGAAAGGCTGAGGAACAGAGCGCCAAGCCCAAGCAGGGCAACCAGCGCCAGCGCCGTCGCGGCATCGCGCCGCTGGCCGCGCTTTAGCCAGAACAGCAACGCGACGCCCAACAAGGCCGCCACCAGCAACCCGGGCCATTGCGCCACGCCACACAAGGCCGCGGCGGCGGCGCCAGGGAAGGCCGCCATGGGCAGCGCGTGGGCGGCAAAACTCTCGCGCCGCAGCACCACGAAAAACCCGGTGAACCCAGCGGCGAATGCTACCAATGAGGCCACGATCCAGCCGCTCAGCAAATAGGACGCGAACATGCTAGCCCCTCCGCCAGGCGGCAATGATATAAGTGAGCAGCACGCACGCCGTGATGAAGAAGCTGACCGGCCAGACACGCCCTGGTGTCCAGCCGTAAGAGGCATAGGCCAGCGCCACCCCGGCCCAGGCGCAGGCTACACCCAGCAAAGCCGCCAGCGCCATGGCGGCGGGCGGGCGGCGCGTCAGGCGCAGCGCCGTGGCCGCGGGGCCAATAAGCAGAGCGGTGGAAAGAATTGCCCCCACACTCATGGCGGAAAGCGTGACAGATAAAGCCAGCATACCCAGGAACAGAACATCCAGAAGCCTTACCTTGGCGCCGCGCAGCGCGGCCAGTTCCTCACTCAGCGAGGCCAGCAGCAAGGGGCGGTAGAGGCAGGCGATGAGTAAAAGCCCGGCCAGCGCGCCACCCAGCGCCCAGGCTCCAGCCCCAGGCGGCGCGGCAAAGAGCGAGCCGAACATGATGGTAACCGCCGCCCCGGCCACGCCACGCTGGCTGACGGCGAAATGCAGCAGCAAGGCGGTGAGGCCCAGCCCGGCGCCCAGCATTATGCCCGCCACAAGGCTGCTATCAGCCCGGCGGCGCTGGCCAAGGCCCAAGCCGCCGAGCAGACTCAGGCCGAAAAACCCCGCCATGGGGCTGATGCCCAGCAGCAAGGCCAGCGCGCCCCCGGAGGAGCTGATATCGGCCAGCGCATGGCCGGCAAAAGACTGGCCGCGTAAAATGGTAAAAACACCGATAATGCCAGATAATGCCGCCGCCGCGCCACCAATAAGCAGCGCGCTCTGCACCACGGTGCTCGCGAAAAACCCATCCAGCATCAGGGTATGGCCACCACATGCTCGGGGCCGTGCGCCTGCACCCCGCGCTCGCCCGCCACCACGATAACGCGCCCATGCACGCGGATGACATCGATATGATAACCGTAGAGCGCGGAGAGCACCTCGGTCCGCACCACTTCTGCCACGGGCCCGCTCGCAGCGCGGCCATTGGCAAGGTACACCACATGGTCCATGGCGCCGAGCAGCGGGTTCATGTCATGCGCCGAAACGAGGATGGTGACGCCCCGCGCCGCCAGCTTACGTAAGAGCGCAACAATTTCCGCTGCCGCGCGCAAATCGAGATTGGCGAGCGGCTCGTCGAGCAGCAGCAGGCGCGGATCTCCGGCCAGCGCATGGGCAATGAGCACACGGGCAAATTGTCCACCAGAAAGCTCGCCCACGCGCTGATTCGCGAAACCCAGCGCGCCGGTGGCGGCGAGAATTTCATCCACACGCTGGCGGCGCTTTGCCGATGGCAGCGGGAAAAAAAAGCGCGGCGAACTGAAGCCCAGCTCCACCAAATCGCGCGCGCGCACCGGCATGTCGGCGGCAATTTGCAATTTTTGCGGCACATAACCGGCCGTTTGCGGCCGCTCCACACGCCCCGCCGCCTGGCGCTGGAAGCCGAGGATGGTGCGCAGCAAAGTGGTTTTGCCAGAGCCATTGCCACCGATAAGGCCGCAAAACGCGCCGGGCGCGAGGCTGAACGAAACTTCGCGCAGCACATCGCGCCCCCCAAGGCGCACCGTAAGGCCGGAGACGGCCAGGCTCATTGCCGCGCGGCCAGCGCTTGGGCGAGGGCACGCGTGGTCTGCAGCATCCAATTCTGATAGGTTTTGGCGCTGGGGGGCATCAGCTCATACACCCCCAGCACGGGCAAGCCAGCCTTATGGGCAATGGCCCGAAAACTGGTGGTAAGCGCATCCGTGACCTGCTGGTTATAAACAAAAACACGCACCTTGCCGGTGGAAAGCAAGGCCTGTTGCGCGCTTACGTCCTGCGGGGCGGGATCGGTGCCGTTCATGACCGCCGCCTGCAAGCTAAATGGCGTGGCAATGGACAACCCTGCCGCCTGTAACAGGTAATCCGCCACCGGCTCGCTAACCGCCACCTTGGCACCCGCATAATGCGCCTTTATGCCGGCCAGCGCCTTGTTCCACGGTGTAAGCGAGGCCACGAACGCCTGTTCATTCCGCCAATAGGCGTTGGCATGGTCCGGATCCTTGGCCGCATAGGCGGCGGCCACGGCGCGGGCCACGGCCGGCATGGTTGCGGGGCTGTACCAGAGATGCGGGTTAGGCGTGGAAGCAGGCAAATGCCGCACAGCCTGGGCCGAGATAACGGTGGCCTTGCCCCCCGCGAGCAGCTTATCCGCCCAGCTATCGTAGCCCAGCCCATTGGCAACAACCACATCCGCCCCGTGCAGCAGCCGGGCCACGCCCGGACTCAACTCGAACTCATGCGGATCGGCGTTGGGATTATCCTCGATGGCGCGCACCTCCACGTAGGGGCCGCCAATTTGCGCCATAACATTGGCGTACTGGCTTTCCAGCCCCACGGCATGCAGTACAATCTGACTTTTGGCCTGCGCCACGCCAGCGCTAAACGCCAGCAACACACCATAAAGCAAATACCGCACAAGCACCCTCCGCCATTGCGGTGGATGTTATATTATAACATAGCAGGAAGGCAAGCGGGTCAGCCGCAAATGTTTTGCAGTACGGCCCGGCTGATAATTTCAATGCGCCGGGCCGCCAGCAGGCGGATGGCATGAACCCTCTGCAACTGGGCCAGGGTGCGCGAGACGGTTTCGATGGTCAGGCCGAGATAATCGGCAATATCCTGGCGTGCCATGGGCAGCTCCACAACGCCAGCTTGCTTATGTGCCGAAATTTCCAGCAGAAAACCCGCCATGCGCTGCGCCGCACCGCCGCGGCCCAGGAGCTGGGCATGCGCCTGGGCGCGAGCCAGATGCTCCAGCGCAGAACTATAAAGATATTGCGCCTCTGACTCACCCGCGCCGCGGCGATGGCATGGGATGACGGCGCAATCCGTCACCGCCTCGGCCGTAAACCCATGAGTGGCGCCCGGCTCAAAGCCGAATACGTCCCCAGGCTTGTAAAAAGCATCGATGTGGCGGCGGCCGTCCTGAGAAAAGCGGCACGTGCGGACCAGGCCGCTGACGACGCGATAATAGCAATTGGCGCCGTCCCCTTCCTCATACAACGTGCTGTCTTGGGAAAAATGCATGACCGGCTGAGCGCCCGGGAAAGAAACGAGCTGCGCGCGAGACACCGCGGCGGCAAAATGGCCTGATTGCACCTGAATATCTGCTGTGAGCATTTCAATTTCCCCTGCCGATGACGGGGCCAGTGCTACCGGGCCAGGCAAGGGGACGCTATCCGGTTTATTCCTACGTGGTTTCCCGTAGCAGCCCCGTAACGGCTTCAACCAATGCGCCGTCCATGATTGGCTTTTCCAGCAGCAGCCATATATCAGCCTCGCGCGCGCGCATCTTTAGGGCGGGGGTGGCGGCGCTGGTGAGCATGATCGAAGGAACCGCATGGTTCATGGCCCGCACCCGGCATAAAATCTCAAAACCATCCAGCCCAGGTAGATGGCACGCCAATACCAGGCAGGCACAATCGGGCAATCTTGCATCGGCCAACAGCCCATCGCCATCACGATGCAGCCGCACATTCACCCCTTCCAACCGCAGCGCGAAGCCAAATGCATCAAGCATCGCCGCGTCGTCATTCACCACCATCACCAGCGGCCCATTATCGCCCATCAAAACACCCTTGCCCCACAAAGACCGCGCTTAGAGCCGATGATTTTAGACCGGATCATGTTGTGATCCGGTCTAAAATCTGAATCCGGCTCTAAATCAATAAAATAGAGCGCGATTCAGACGTTCGAATCGCTCGCAAAGCGAGCGCATCTCAAGTCACCGCGTTCTAGTGTACCGGTTCTGAAATCCGTTGGATTTCAGAACCATGGTGGACACTAGAAAAATCAATAAGCTAGTGTGATTCAGCTTCTGAAATTCGCGATATTTCATATCACGAATTTCAGAGCCATCACACTAGCAGGAAAGAGGCTGGCGTGCTTTGATCTGAGACAAATCCCGCACCGCGCGGTTTTGAAAATTTGCCCGTTTTGCCTGCATGGATGTTATGTTTGTACAAGCTCAACGTGTGCAAGGCATAAGCTAAATACCCGGCGCGCGGCTGAGCAGAACCATACGGACCAGCTCCGGCAGGCTGGAAGCCCCCATCTTCGCCATCAAATTGGCGCGGTGCACCTCCACCGTACGGGCGCTGATTTTAAGGTCATAGGCAATCGTTTTATTGGGTAGACCGGCAATGAGTCCGTCCAGCACCTCGCGTTCACGCGGGGTTAAGGCTCGCAGCTTGCTTTGTACCGCGCTCACCGCGCCGTTTTGTTCCGTATCACGGGAAAAACGCTTGCAAGCCTCGTGGATGGCATTGAGAATCGCCGTATCCGAAAACGGTTTCTCGATAAAATCCACAGCGCCCGCCTTCATCGCCTCCACCGCCAATTGCACATCGCCATGGCCGGTCATGACAATGACGGGCAGGGCAATGCGCCGCGCCGCCAGCTCACGTTGCAGGTCCAGTCCACTCATGCCCGGCATGCGCACATCAGTCAGCACGCAGCCGGGCTGCAGGGCGGAAAGCGAGCGCAGAAAGCTGGCGGCGGAATCGTAAAGCCGCACTGCCAGCCCCGAAGAGGAAAGCAGGAAGGCGAGCGATTGCCGCACCGCCTCGTCATCATCGATGACGTGCACAACCGGATCAGCCATGGCCCGCCCCCGCCGCGCGCAAGGTAAAAGAAAAAATAGTACCCCCCGCGCGGTTCGGCTCAGCCCAGAGCTTACCGCCATGCGCCTCGATAATGGTGCGCGAGACGGACAGGCCCACACCCATGCCATGCGCCTTGGAACTGACGAAGGGGCGAAAAAGCTGGCTCAAAATATCCGGGGCGATGCCGCTGCCCGTATCGGCAACGCTAACCCGGATCTGGCCGCCCGGCCCGTGCCCCGTCGCGATGGTGAGCTCGCGCCGCTCGCTCCCGGCCATGGCCTCCAGCGCGTTACGGATGAGGTTGAGCAGCACCTGCTGCACCTGCACCTTATCGGCAATGACGGGCGGGCAATCGGGGTCGAATTCAAACGTCACGCGCACCGCGCTCTCACGCGCGCCAATAAGCGCCAGCGCGCTGGCTTCCTCGACCAGCTTGGCGAGGCTTTCGGGCCGCCGCTCCGTCTCGCCCCGGGCGACGAATTCGCGCAAATGGCGGATGATCTGCCCGGCGCGCAAGGCTTGTTCGGCGGCACGCTCCACGCCGTCGCGCAGCATCGCCAAATCCGCCTGCTGGCCGCGCTCCAGCAGGCGGCGGCAACCATTGAGGTAGGTGGCAACGGCGGTAAGCGGCTGGTTAAGCTCGTGGGCCAGGGTAGAGGCCATCTCGCCCATGGCGGTGAAGCGCGACATATGGGCCAATTCCATCTGCAGCTCATGCAGGCGGGCCTGGGTCTCCTGGCGCTCGGTCAGGTCGCGCACAAAGCCGGTAAAGGCGCGGCGGGCGGAATAGGGAGTCTCGCCAATATAAAGCTCCATGGGGAACGTGGAGCCATCCCGGCGCTGGCCAATAACGACACGCGACGAACCAATAATGCGCCTCTCGCCCGTGGCAAGGTAGCGGGCCAGATAGGAATCGTGCTGCTCGCGATAAGGCGAGGGCATGAGGAGGCTGACATTTTGCCCCTTCACCTCGGCGGCTTGGTACCCAAACAGCCTTTCCGCCGCGTTGCTGAAAGATTCGATGACGCCCTGCGCGTCGATCACGATCATCGCATCAGGCACGGTATCCAGAATGGATTGCAGATGTGCCTCACGCTCCGCCAGGGCGGCCCAGGCCGCGCCATCATGGGCGGCACCCATCTCGCTGTCGTTCCGCATCACCCCACGCAGCTCTTATTATCAACAGGTTGTAATATGCGCTTTAGCGGGTCCACTGCCAAGGGGCATGCCAGGCCGTCACGGCTGAAGATAAGCCAGGAAGCGGCGCTCCGCCCGGCGGAAGCCAAAAATAAGGGCAAAGGAAATGCAGAGATAGAGCAAGGCCGCCAAGGTAAAAGCGTCAAACGGGTCATACGTGGCGGAATAGGCATCATTGGCCACTTTCAGCAGGTCTGGCACCGTTGCGGTAAAGGCGAGCGTGGTGGCATGCAGCATGAGGATGACCTCGTTGCTGTAAACCGGCAGGGCGCGGCGCAGGGCGGAGGGAATGATGATGCGCCGGTACATGGTGAAGCGCGACATGCCCATGGCAAGGGCCGCATCCACCTCGCCATGCGAGGTTTCGCGGATGGCGCCGGCAAAAATCTCTGTGGTGTAAGCCCCGGTATTAAGCAGGAAGGACAGCACCGTGCAGTTTATGGCCTGGCGGAAAAAATCATTCAGCAGCACATGCTGATGCACGAAATTAAGCTGGTAGAGGCCGGAATAAATAAGCAAAAGCTGCACATAAAGCGGCGTGCCGCGAAAGATGAAGGTAAAGAGCCAGACGGGAAAGCGGATGATCCGGCTGCGCGCATTACGGGCAATGGCCAGCGGCAGAGCGAGGCAGAAACCCATGCCGCAGGACAGCACGAGCAGCCACAGGGTCATGGCCGTGCCGGAAACATTATAGCCATCCCAGCACAGATAGGCCAAGCCGTATTGCTTGATGATCTCGATCATAACACCGCCCGCCGCACGCCAATGGCGTATTTGCGCTCTAGCAGCATAAGCACGCCATTGGAGAGAATGGTGAGCACCAAATAGACGGCGCCCGCGATGCAGATGAAGAAGAAGCTGCGGTAAGTAGCCTCGCCCGCCGCCTGGGCGGCCTTAATTACATCCGACAGGCCAATGATGGAAACCAGCGCCGTGGCCTTGAGGATGACCTGCCAGTTATTGCCCAGGCCGGGCAGAGCATGGCGCATCATTTGCGGGAACAAAACGCGGCGGAAGACAAGGCCAGAGCGCATGCCAAAAGCGCGCGCGGCCTCCAACTGGCCCTTGGGCACGGCCAGAAAAGCGCCACGAAAGGTCTCGGTGAAATAGGCGCCGTAGATGAAGCCGAGGGTGATGGTGCCGGAGGTGAACGGGTCGAGCTGCAGCCCGAAACTATACGTGCTTTGCAGATTATTCAGCCAGCCGGTGAAATCGTTCACCCATATCTGCAGCGAATAGAAAATGAGCAGCATCAGCACCAAATCGGGCACGCCGCGGATGATGGTGGTGTAGATTGTCGCCACACCCTTGAAAATGCGGTGCTTGGACAACTTGGCCGTGGCACCGAGCAGGCCTAGCAGGAAGGAAACCAGAAGCGACAAAAGCGAAAGCTCGATCGTCGTGACCGTGCCCGACAATAATTGCGGCCCATAGCCGGCGAGATCGAACATGGCGTCTCCTCAAGGCCGCCGGCCCCGCTGGAAACGGGGCCGGCACGAGATCAGTTCATGGAATTTGCGGGCGGGGCGCCGTATACATCGAAGGTGAAGTACTTCGCTTCAATCTTTTTATAGATACCCTTCTTGTGGAGTTCGGCGATAGCCCAGTCGATCTTCTTGAGCAATTCCGGATCATCCTTGCGCACGCCAATGGCGATGTAAGAACCGAGGACATCCTTCGGATCGTAGGTAACGTCACCGCCGAACTGGAAATCGGCGCCGCGCGAGGTTTTGAGAAAGCCGTAATCAGCCTCCACTGAATCCTGCAGCGAGGCGTCGAGACGGCCGGAGAGCAGGTCGGCGTAAACCTGGTCCTGGCCGGGGTAGGAGACAACCTTAACGCCCATGGGCTCCCAGTAGGTCTTGGCATAACTCTCCTGAATGGTGCCGGCCTCAACACCAACCGTCTTGCCCTTCAGGCTCTCTGCGGTGGGTTTCAGGCCGGAGCCTTTCCTCACAATCAGCGCGGTCGGCTCGTTATACATTTCCGTGGAGAAGGCGATCTGCTTCGCGCGCTCTGGCGTTACGGTCATAGAGGACAAAATGGCGTCGAACTTGCGGGCCTCGAGGGCCGGAATGATACCATCGAAGCTCTGCGACACAAAAACGCATTTGGTTGCAAGCTCGGCGCAGATGGCCTTGCCAAGATCAATGTCGAATCCCTGAAAAGCCCCGGATGGAGACAGGCTCTCAAATGGCGGATACGTGGCATCCACGCCAAAGCGCAGCTCGTGCATTTGCTTGGCATGAGCCGCCAGGGGGGCGGACGCCACGCCCAGCGCGCATAAAGCGGTAAACGCGGAACGGAAGACTTTTTTCATTTGTGACTCCCAAGATGTAAGCTTCGCATCGATGCGCCTGCCGCAGGGATGCCCCGGCCAAGATTAACCAATTTGTCATACGGCGCAACGGTATCTGTGGGAAACAGCTTGGATTCTGACAGGTTTCCAACAAAACCGCCGATTTTTGCCAGACCGCCACAAAGAAAGGCCCATTCCGCCGCCCGCATGGGCACGGCCGGAAATGAGCCTTTTGAAAGCGCTTTTCAGGGAGGCGGGCGTAACAGGAGCGCCGCGCTCCCGTTCATCAGGGGGGGTCTTAGCGCGATGACTTGAGATGCGCTCGCTCTGCGCGCGATTTGAAAGCCTGAATCGCGCTCAACTTCATTGATTGAGAGCCGGATTCAGATTTCAGAGCGGATCACAACATGATCCGGCCTGAAATCATCCAGCTTGTGACGGTTCTGAAATCCAACGGATTTCAGAACCGGGACACTAGCCTCGCAGCGCGGCGGGTGCCGCCGCAATCGCTTTATCGATCATTGCGGCACCGTCTTGGGGACCAAAATTTTCCGCCAGCACGGACGCAGAGGCCGCGGTGGCGGCATCTATGGCGATGGCGCGAATTTCGGCCAGAGCCGAGGCTTCCGCCGCCGCGATCCGCTCGATGGCCATGCGCTCGCGGCGCTTGGCCGCGGCTTCGGCTTCCGCAGCAAGGGCGGCAGCCAGCGAAGCGGCTTCCACATGCGCGGTTTCGAGGATGGCTTTAGCATCGGCTTCGGCTTGGGCCTGGCGGGCCTTGGCCTCGGCCAGCATGGCCTCGGCTTCGGCCTTCAGCGCCGCGGCTTCCGCAAGGGCGGCGCTAACGCTGGCGGTGCGGGCGTCGAGCAACGCCGCAATGGCACGCGCGACCTGCCGCCCCGCGATGAGGGCGAAGATGGCAACGGCGATGAAGACCCAAAACGCGCCGTGAAGGTAGAATATCTTCCCGGTGAGAGCTTCGTAGATCATGTTATGCCACTTTCCGTGCCGCCAAGGCGGCGTCGAGCCGGGGGGCGAGCTGATCTTCAGCCGGCTGAATACCGGTGAGTTTCAGCAGAATGGTGCTGGCCACATCGGCCGCTACGGGGCGGATGGCGGCAACCGCCGCCGCCCTTGCCGTGGCGATTTGCGCTTCCGCCGCGTCCAGCTTCACCTCTAGCGCGGCGGCCAGGGCCGCGGCCTCGGCCGCGGCTTTGGCCTTGGCGCCGTTCACGGCTTTTGCCACCTCGGCCTGCGCCACGGCCCGGGCCTGGACGATGGTGGCATTCAGCGCGGCGGCAGCGGCATCAGCCTCTTTTTTAGCCTGACGGGCGGCGGCCAGATCGGCGGCGATGACAGCGGCGCGATTGTCCAGCACCTTGCCAACCTGGGGCAGCCCCCAGCACGACAGGAGCAGATACAGCACCACGAGAATAACCGCCATCCAGCCCACCTGATCCAAGGTGAGCGGGTTGTGGAAATTCATCTGCGGCATGGTATCCGCGAAAGCCGCGGAGGGCGCCAAGGCCAGCAGGGTTGCGGTGCTAAGCCGGCGCATCAGGTGAACAGGATGACCAGCGCGATGACCAGCGCGTAGAGCGCGACGGCTTCCGTCAGCGCGAAGCCGAGCAGCACGTCCTTGAACATGGCATCGCGGGCGGCCGGGTTACGGCCCACGGCAGAGACGAAAGCGCCAAACAGGTTACCGATACCAACACCGGCACCGGCGACGCCGATGGTGGCGAGGCCACCGCCAATATCCTTCGCGAGCAGAGCGGCAGACTGGGGATCCATATAATTTTCCTTTCCGAGAAACTCTATTATGATGAAGTCTTAGTGCATATGCGCGGCATCATGCCTAGTGCATGTGAACTGCATCGTGCAGATACAGGCAGGTGAGGATGGCAAACACATAGGCCTGCAGCCCCGCCACCAGCAATTCCAGCGCGGCCAGCGCCACGTTAAGGCCTAGCGGCACAATCGCCGCGAAGACACCAAGGACGCCGAAGGAGGCCGTGAGCAGCAGCATGAAGCCGGCGAATACCTCCCACATCACATGCCCCGCCGTCATGTTGGCAAAAAGACGCACAGAGAGCGAAACGGGACGCGAGAGGTAGGAAATGATCTCGATGGGCACCAGCAGCGGCAGCAGCCAGCCAGGAACGCCAGAGGGCACGAAGAACTTAAAGAACCGGAACCCATGCGTGTAGAACCCAACGCCGGTGGAAAACACAAACACAAACAAGGCCAGCGCGAGGGTAACGGCGATGTGCGAGGTGAAGGCGAAGAAATAGGGGATGAGCCCGATGAGGTTGCCCAGCAGAATAAATGAGAAGATGGTGAAAACCAGGGGGAAGAAACGCAAGCCTTCCTCGCCGATCGTATCCACGCACATATTGCGGACAAACTCGTAAAGAAGCTCGACCAAAGACTGCATACGGCCAGGCACCAGGGCGCGCGCCTGCAGGCCCAGCGCAAATACGCCGGTAATAATGACCGCCGCGGCCAGCATGGCCTCGTTGGAATTGGTGAAGTGCAGCGCGCGGCCAAACTGGCCAAAGCCCGTGGTCAGGCTGAATTGTCCCAGCGCATCGATCGAGGGTGCCGCCATGTCTATTCCGTCCAACCACCTGTTTACGGCGCGTTTCCACGCCCGAATTAGTTTAACCGTCCCACACCGGGCGGCTACTCGTTTTTACCAGCTGCCCGCAGAAGATTGCGGATGCCGGCAGCCATTCCAACCGGGACCATGACGATCATCAGCCAGGGGCTCGTATGGAACAGCTTATCCAGCCCCCAGCCGACCACCACGGCGATGACCATCGCGGCCACCATTTCCACACCAAGGCGCATGGCCAGCTCAATCGCCCGGCGCGCGGAACTGGCCTGCTTGGCCTCCGATTCGCGCGCAGACCCCTGGGCCGCGTCCTCTGCCGCCTGCAGCCGCTGTTCAAATGCCTTTTTATCCGGGCCTTCGCTCATGCACCTGCTTCCACGGCCTTGCGGCCGCCTAGACGATGGCGCGGTTGCTACCTATGCCCCCTCACCCTGTCAAGAATGTCGGGGATTATATTGTTACAACAGATGCAAAACAGCGGCTGTTGACGCGGTTACGGATAAGACTCCACTTATATTGCGAGTCTGAACCCGAGGATCTGCCTTGCCCGTGGAAATGCCGTGCGAATTGCCGCTCGACCAGATATTACTCGGCGATGCCGGGGCGATGCTGCGTATGCTGCCGGACGCCTCGGTAAACTGCGTGTTCGCCGACCCGCCCTACAACCTGCAATTGCGCGGCGAGCTGCGCCGGCCAGATGACAGCCTGGTGGACGGGGTGGACGAGGATTGGGACAGGTTTACCGATTTTGCCGCCTACGACGCCTTTACCCGCGACTGGCTAGGCGAATGCTACCGGATTCTGCAAAAAGACGGGACCATCTGGGTCATAGGTTCTTACCATAACATCTTCCGCATCGGCGCGATGATGCAGGATATGGGGTTCTGGATCCTCAACGACGTGATCTGGCGCAAGACCAACCCCATGCCCAACTTTCGTGGCCGGCGCTTCACCAACGCGCATGAAACCATGATCTGGGCCGCGAAATCCCCCAAAAGCCGGTACAAGTTCAACTACCAGGCCATGAAGACGCTGAATGATGATGTACAGATGCGCTCGGACTGGACCCTGCCGCTATGCACTGGCGCCGAACGGCTGAAAAATGCCCACGGGCTGAAGCTGCACCCCACGCAAAAGCCCGAGGCGCTGCTGCACCGCGTTATCATGGCCTCCACCGCGCCGGGGGATGTGATTGTGGACCCGTTCCTTGGCACCGGCACCACGGCGGCGGTGGCCAAGCGGCTGCACCGGCATTTTATCGGCATAGAACGCCACCCAGCCTATGTGGAAGCGGCCTGGGGGCGGCTGAGGGCCGAGTCGCGGGCACCCAAAGCGGCCGTTCTGGCCCCGCCCGCGGGGCGCGAAACCCCGCGCATTGCCTTTGGCAGCTTCGTGGAACGCGGGATTTTGCCACCTGGCACACAGGTTATGGATAAGCAGCGCCGCATGGCCGCCGAGGTAACGGCGGAGGGCGGGCTGGTTTCTGGCCCGCATCGCGGTTCCATTCACCAAGTGGGGGCGGCGGTACAAAATGCGCCAAGCTGCAATGGCTGGACCTACTGGCATTTTGAGCGCGGCGGCACGCTTGTGCCGCTGGATGTGCTGCGCAAAGAAAATCCCGGCGTGTGACGCCCGCCCTGCGCGGCGTGCCGGTTTTGCGCGGCGTGCCGGTTATAGCCCGCCAGCAACGTGGGCAAAGCTGGACGAGACATGCGCACTGGCACCACTCATCGCACCAGCGGCGGCAATCGCGACCAGCATCGCAATCATACCATATTCCAGCATCGACACGGCGCGCTGGCCAAGCTGCGCGCCCAGGATTCTACCAAGATTACGTGCCAGCATCTTTCAGCTCCCTTTATGGAAACATGGCAGCGCCAACAAACGCCGCGACGCGCCCAGAAATTACATGATTTACTTATTACCTTCTTAACGCATCGAGACGGGCATTTTACCCGCCTCAAGCCTTTGTGAATTCACAAAGGCGTTAGTGCCGGATGATTTCAGGCCGGATCGCGCGCAAAGCGAGCGCATCTCAAGTCATCGCGCTAGCCGGGGTATAGGCGCGGGCACCGCAAGTGTTTATTCATCAGCCCGTTACAACCTGTAGCCCTTATGCATGGGCCATCACGCTTGCCGCGGCAGGTTCCGTGCTCAGGGTGGGGGCAAGGTGCAGCCGCCCGGGTGGATTGCCGAGCGCCTGCAGCGCCGCTTTAACAGCCCCCAGCAAGGGGGCGGGACCGGCGGCATAAAAATCGGCGGCGGGCAGCCTGGCAAGCTCGGCGCACAGCGCCATACCCTCATTGGCTGTAACCAGCGCGGCGGTAAGCTGCGGCAAGGCGGCGCGCAGAGCGGCCAGGCGGGGTTCGAGGAATGGCCGATCGGCCGGCGCGGCCTGGAGGACACAATGCACGCGAATGCGGTCACGCGAGGTGGCGAGGTGGGCCAGCATGGCGAGCACGGGCGCCAGACCCGCCCCGCCACCCACCAGGCAGCGCGGGCGGGAGCTTTTCTCATCGAGAGTGAAACTGCCCAGCGGCCCGCGAAGCTGCAATTTTGTGCCGCGCCGTATCGCGCCAAATGCGGCGGCCCACGCGGTGTCAGCCCCCGGGGGCAGCAAAAATTCCAGCACCCCATCCAGATTAGGCGCATTCGCCATGGGCAACGGGCGCCAAATCTCCGTGCCTGGCAGGCGCAGCTCAATATACTGGCCCGCGGCAAAATCGGCTTCGGCGCCAAATTCGCCTTCTGGGCACAAATGCAAGGTCAGGCTGGTCCAGCCCTCCGGCGCGGTGGTTACGGCGCCCAGCATGGCATGGCGCCGGGGCAATTGGCGGCGGCCAACCTGCGCATCCCGGCACGGCAATTCCACCACCAAATCCTCCAGCGGGCGGCAGCGGCACAGCAGCACGCCACCCGGGCCGGGCGGCAATTTAGCCTCATGCGGCGCAAGCTCGTACGCGCCAGAGAGAACATGGGCATGGCAGGTGCCGCAACGCCCATGGCGGCATACGCTGGGCAAATAATACCCCGCCTCCTCCGCCGCATCCAGAACACTGGCCGCGCCTGAGCAGGGGAAGGTTAATTTTTTGCCGTCTCGCGTGATTGCGGCAATGTCTGGCATGGGCATCCTGGCGGAACTTGCCGGCTGAATTGCCTCCCGCCGCAACCAAGGTCAAGCCATGCTCATGCAAGCCAGAGCCGCGGTGGCGGAAGCCCCTTCCGCCAAGCTGTATTTTTTGTCACACTGGTCAGCATCATGCGATTGCACGCTTCCTGTGCCGCCCGCGCCAACGCGCAAGGGGGCGATGCCATTTTGCTGCTGGGTCCCTCCGGGAGCGGCAAGTCCGACTTGCTGCTGCGCCTGTTGCGGCATGGTTTTATGCTGGTGGCGGACGACCAGGTGATTATCGAAAACGGCCTAGCGCGCGCGCCGGACATATTGGCGGGGCTGCTGGAGGTACGAGGGCTGGGCATATTCCGCCTGCCTTATATGCAAACCGCAACTATTCGGCTTGCTGCCCAAATGGGGCGGGAAGCGGACCGCCTGCCCCTGCCGCGCCGCCACAATGCCTTGGGTGTGCCCGAGGTGACGCTCGACCCAGCCCTGCCTTCCGCACCCGAGCGCGCCGCCCTGGCGCTGGAAGCCGCTTGCGGGCGCATGGCCCAAACCGCCGGTGCCTTTACGCCGTGAATCCAATGCCGCCCCCGCAGATTGTGCTGGTCACCGGCCTGTCAGGGGCGGGCAAATTATCGGTGCTGCGTGCGTTGGAGGATTTGGGCTTCGAGACCGTGGATAACCCGCCGCTGGATGGGCTGCTGGCGCTGGCGGGACAAGCTGAAAAAAACCTTGCCATCGGCGTAGATGCACGCTCGCGCGGCTTTTCAGCCGAATCGGTGCTGGGAATGCTGGCCCAGTTGCGGCAAGAGCTGCACCTGGCCCCCGCGCTGGTATTTGCCACCGCCACCGACGATGTTTTGCTGCGGCGCTATTCCGAAACCAGACGGCGCCACCCGCTGGCCCAGACCGGGGCAATTACCGAGGGCATTGCCCTGGAGCGTGAACTGACCGCGCCGCTGGCCCGCGCCGCCGACTGGCTGTTCGACACTTCCAACCTGCCCCTGCCCCGGCTGCGCCAGCTCGTTGAGCAGCATTTCGGCGCACAGACCCCCGGAATGGTGATCAACCTTGTTTCCTTCTCTTACGCCGCGGGCCTGCCGCGTGAAGCAGATCTGGTATTCGATGCGCGCTTCCTGAAAAACCCGCATTATGAACCACATCTGCGTATACTTTCCGGCCTCGATCCAGAAATTGGCAGCTTTATAGAGCAAGATCATGATTTTGTGGTATATTTCAAAAAACTTCTGAATCTCATCGAATTTTTATTGCCGAGATTCGTGCAGGAAGGAAAAAAATATGCAACAATATGCGTCGGATGCACAGGCGGACAGCACAGATCGGTTTACATGGTTGAAAAATTGAGTACCCATTTAGCCAAAACAGGCTGGCATGTTGGCGTAACACACCGCGAGGCGGCAAAGTTCGGGGCCGCACAACGCGGTACCCGCACCCCGCTGGCGCCGAACGAGAAAGAATGAGCCTCCATAAATGAGCCTCCATACATGATAGGCATGGTTCTGGTAACCCATGGCACGCTTGCCAACGCGCTGCGCGAAGCCATGGAGCATGTTGTCGGCAAGCAGAAAAACCTTGCCACGGTCTGCATCGAATCCGATGCTGAATTTGAGGGCCAGCGCGCCGAAATCGCGCGGCGCATGGATGAGGTGAATGACGGCGACGGCGTGATTTTGCTCACCGACATGTTTGGCGGCACCCCCTCCAACCTCGCCATGTCCATGGCCTCGCGCCCGGGTGTGGAAATTATCGGCGGGGTGAACCTGCCCATGCTGGTGAAACTGGCCAAAATTCGCGGCCAGCAGACTTTGGATGAAGCCGTGGCCCATGCCGAAGCCGCAGGGCGAAAATATATTTGCTCCGGCCATGACCTCACCTCGCCCTGCCGTGCCGCCGAATGATGGATGCGGGGCAAATCAATACCGATGTCACCATCGTCAACCGCCGCGGGCTGCACGCGCGCGCCGCCGCCAAGCTGGTGACACTGGCCGAGCAATTTTCCGCGAACGTGGACGTGGTGAAGGACGGACAAGCCGTCTCGGCGCGTTCGATCATGGGATTGATGATGCTGGGTGCTGGCATCGGGAGCACGGTGCGCCTCTCAGCCGAGGGGTTCGACGCGAAGGAGGCGCTCGACGCCATTGCCGCCCTCATCGAGGCCGGCTTTCATGAAACGGACTGAAGCGGAGCAGCGTTTCACGGGTCATCCTGTCGCGCCAGGAATCGGCATCGGCCCGGTGCATGAGGCCGCTGAACCGGAACTGGCGGTGGCATCCCGGCAAATCTCCATCGCTGAGGCAGAGACGGAACTGGCCCGGCTGAACGAGGCGCTGGAGCGCTCGCGCAAGCAGTTGCACAAGCTAAAGCACAGGCTGGCGGCCTTGCCCGAGAATTCTCAGGCCGAGCTGGCGCCACTTATGGATATGTACCTGCACATGCTGGGCTCGTCGCGGTTGCTGAAGGGTGTGCGCCAGCATATCGAAATTGAATTGCTCTGCGCCGAGGCGGCGGTACAAACCGAGACAGAGCGGCAAGCCGACGTGATTATGGCCCAGCAGGAAACCGACAAAGCCGGGCGCCTGCGCCGCGCCGAGGAAGTGCGCGAACTGGGGCGGCGCGTGGTCCGTAACCTGACGCGTCAGCCCTTCCGCAATTTTACCGCGCTGCCGGCTGGCAGTATTCTGGCCGCCGAGACATTGCGCCCGGCCGATGCCGCGCTGATACAGCCGGAACGTTTCGCTGGGGTATTCACCGCCGAGGGCGGCACGGAAGGGCATACAGCGGTCATGCTGCGCGCGCTCGGCCTGCCTGCAGTGCTGGGCGCAGAGGGCGCGCTGGAGAGCATCAAGCCTGGTACGCTTACCATTATCGATGGCGATACGGGCGAAATCATCTTCAACCCCAGCCGTGCCAGTATGGAGGTGGCACGCAAGAAGCTGGCGGCCCAGACGCGCGCCAGGCGGGCCTTGGCACAGTTGGCACACCTGCCCGCCGTAACACGCGACGGCACAAGGGTGGAGTTGCAGGCGAATTTGGAATTGCCCCTGGAATTGCCCATGATCGCACAATCTGGCGCGCATGGAATCGGGCTGCTGCGCTCGGAATTCATCTTCATGAACCGCGAAACGCTACCCGATGAAGATACGCAGACGCGCATCTACAGCACCATCATCGAATCCATGGAAGGCGAACCGGTGACGATCCGCGTGCTGGATTGGGGGTCGGACAAAGAGGTAGAGACGCTCTCGCGTTTTCTGCCCGAGGAGCTGGAGCCAAATCCGGCGCTTGGCCTGCGCGGCATAAGGCTGTTGCTGCACCATAGAGAGCTTTTGGAAACCCAGCTTGCCGCCATTATCCGCGCCTCGGCGCTGGGGCCAGCGCGGATATTGCTGCCCATGATAAGCCAGGCCGCCGAAGTGGTCGAGGCCAGGGCGTGCCTGGCGCGCGTATGGCGGCGGCTGAAGCGGCGCAAGGGCATGACCCTGCCAGGGGCACCACCGCCACTGGGCATTATGGTGGAAACACCCGCTGCCGCTTTATCCGCGCCCGTTTTGGCAAAATATGCAGATTTTTTCGCTATCGGTACGAACGACCTGACCATGTACACGCTGGCCGCCGACCGCGCGCTGCCGCCCAGCATGGGGCTGTACAACCCGCTAACCCCCGCCGTGCTGCGGCTCATTCACCTCACCACGCGTTTTGCCGCGGCAGCGGGGATACCCGTTTCCCTCTGCGGAGAACTGGCCAGCCGGCCGCAAGCCGTGCCGCTTTTGCTGGGGCTGGGGGTACGCCAATTCTCCATGCACGCCAATGCTGTTCCGGCCGTAAAACAAACCATCCGCGCCGCGGCGCTGGCGGCTTGCGAGGCCCTGGCGGAGCAAGCGCTGGTAGCGGAAAGTGCTGATGATGTAAGCAAACTTATCGAAGATTCATTAAAGTAACAATTAAACCGCTTTGCCCGCCGCGTGGCCGCTAGCCCAAGCCCATTGAAAATTATAGCCGCCGAGCCAGCCCGTTACATCCACTGCCTCGCCAATAAAGAACAGGCCGGGCACGTTTTTGGCGCCGCATGTCTTGGAATTCAGCCCCTCCGTATCCACGCCGCCAGCGGTAACCTCGGCTTTCGCGAAGCCCTCATTGCCTGTGGGGGTTAGCGGATAGGCGTTCAGCCTGGTGCCCAGGGCGCGCAGGGCTTTATCCGGCAGCTCCGCCATGCGGCCCGCGCCAGCAAAATGTGCGGCGAGGCGCGCGGGCAGGTATTCGGCGAGGATGGTCTTAAGCTCGGCCTTCGGGCGGCGCGCTTTGGCGTCCGGCAGGGCGGCATCCAGCCTTGTGGCGGGGCAAAAATCGGCCATGAAGCCTTGGCCGGGGGCAAGGTAAGATGAGATTTGCAGCACCGCCGGGCCAGAGAGGCCGCGATGGGTGAAAAGCAGGTTCTCGGCAAAGCCATGCTTGCCCGCCTGCACCCGCGCCGCCACGGACACACCGGCGAGACGCCGCATCCAGTCCATATCTTCCCCCGAGAAGGTTAGTGGCACCAGCGCCGGGCGGGGTGGCACAACCCGCAAGCCAAATTGTTTCGCCACATCATACGCAAACCCCGTGGCGCCGAGCTTGGGAATGGAAAGTCCGCCCGTGGCCACCACCAAAGCGGGTGCCGAAAACGTGCCGCGTGTTGTTTCTGCTGTGAAGTGGCCGTTATGGGAGATGGCCCGCACTGCCGCATTCAGGCGGATATCCGCACCTGCCGCGCGGGCCAGGAGCATATCCAGTATCTGCCGGGCTGAACCATCACAAAAAAGCTGACCAAGGGTTTTCTCGTGCCAGGCAATACCGGCCCGCTCCACCAGCACCAGAAAATCATCCGGGGAAAACTGGGCCAGGGCGGATTTGCAGAAATGCGGATTGGATGAGAGAAAATGCGCGGCTGCGGCATCGCGGTTGGTAAAATTGCACCGCCCGCCGCCGGAGATGAGAATTTTGCAGCCTGGTTCCGGCCTGTGCTCCAGCACCAGCACGCGCTTGCCCCGCGCCACGGCGGTACCGGCACAGAACAACCCCGCGGCACCCGCGCCGATCATGATAAAATCGTATGTTTGGTTCATGCGCGTGCTCTTAGCGCCCCATTCCGGCTACGGCCAGAAACTGGCCTATGACGGGGGAATGCTCGGCATGGCGGCAGGCCAACAGCAACTCTGACTGCAAGGCCATGCCCGCCACGGGGCGCAGCACCACACCGGGCAAAGCAAGGTTGCGCGCGCTCTCCGGCACCAGCGCAGCGCCCAGCCCAGAGGCAACAGCGGTGAGGACGGTGAGGAAATCGCGAACCGGGGGCAGAATGGCGGGGGTAAAGCCGCCTTTTTCGCCCAACGCCCGCAACCGGAACAAAAAGCCCGCTTCTTCGCCAAAGTGAGGAAGTATAAATTTATGCGCGGCCAATTCGGCAGGGGCGAGCACGGCCTTGCCCGCCAGCGCATCACCTTCCGGCAGGGCGATGAGCAAAGCGTCATGCGCGAGGCTGCTGACGCGCACTTCCATGGGGTATGACGCGCGGCCACGCAAAAAGCCAAGATCAAGCCGCCCAGCGGCGAGTTCCTCTAACTGGCGGGGGGTTTCCATCTCGCGCAGATGCACCTCTACCCCCGGCGCGGCCTGGCGGTAGCGGCGCACGCAGGCTGCCACCAGCCCGGCCCAGGCGGCAGAGGCCACAAAGCCTATTTCCAGCCGCCCGGCCTCACCCCGCGCCGCGCGCCGGCCCAGGGTCTCGCCGCGCTCCGCCTGGCGGAGAATCGCCTTGGCCTCGGGCAGAAACAGCGCGCCGGTAGAGGTGAGCGAGACGGTGGAGCGCTTGGAGCGGTTGAATAATTTGCCGCCCAGCGCGGCCTCCAGCCCCGCGATGAGGCGGGACACGCCAGATTGGGTGGTGCCGAGCCGGTCCGCCGCGCGGGCGAAATGGCGTTCCTCGGCGAGGATTTCGAAGCAGCGGAGCTGGCGCAGTTCCATAAATGCAGTTTAATCCTAATTTTGCATTAAAACAGTGTTTTTAATCTAATTGCCTGGAACGCGCTTTTGCGCGAGAAGTAGCCGGAAATGAGGAGAAGCTGACATGGCCAAAGGCAAAATGGCGTCTTTCGATTGGACGGACGCGCTGCGTCTTGAAGATTGCTTGAACGAGGAAGAGCGCGCCATACGCGATGCCGCCCATGCCTATGCCCAGGGCAAGCTGCAGCCGCGCGTGCTGAAGGCCTACCGCGCGGAAAAATTCGACCGCGAGATTATGAACGAGCTGGGCGAGCTGGGCTTTCTTGGCGCCACCCTCGCCACCCATGGCTGCGCCGATGTCTCCTACGTGGCCTACGGGCTGATCGCGCGCGAGGTGGAGCGCGTGGATAGCGGCTACCGCTCGGCTTTTTCCGTGCAATCCAGCCTGGTGATGTACCCCATTTATGCCTACGGCCAGCAGGCGCTGAAGGATGGGATTCTGCCCAAGCTGCGCACCGGCGAATATGTGGGCTGCTTTGGCCTGACAGAGCCGGATGCGGGATCCGACCCGGCCTCGATGCGCACACATGCGAAGAAAGTGGAGGGCGGCTATCTGCTCTCCGGCTCCAAAACCTGGATTACCAACGCGCCGATTGCCGATGTGTGCGTGGTGTGGGCCAAGGACGAGGCTGGGGATATTCGCGGCTTTGTTATCGAGCGCGGGGCAAAGGGGCTGGAGACGCCGAAGATCGAAGGCAAGCTCAGCCTGCGCGCCTCCATCACCGGTATGATTATGATGGACGAGGTGTTCGTGCCGGATGACGCGGTGCTGGATGTGAAGGGCCTGCGCGGGCCGTTCTCCTGCCTCAACAATGCGCGCTACGGCATTGCCTGGGGCGCGCTGGGCGCGGCGGAATTCTGCTTCCACGCCGCGCGCGAGTACACGCTGGGGCGCAAGATGTTCGGCCGGCCGCTGGCCAATACGCAGCTTGTGCAGAAGAAACTCGCCGATATGCTCACCGAGATCACGCTTGGGCTGCATGGCGTGCTGCAACTGGGGCGGCTGATGGATGCGGGACAGGCCGCGCCGGAAATGATTTCTCTGCTCAAGCGCAATAATTGTGGCAAGGCGCTGGATATTGCCCGCGTTGCCCGCGACATGCATGGCGGCAATGGCATTTCCGACGAGTACCATGTGATGCGGCACATGGTGAATTTGGAGACGGTGAACACCTATGAAGGCGCGCATGACGTGCATGCGCTCATCCTGGGCCGGGCGATTACCGGACTGGCCGCGTTCTAACTGCTTTCGATGACCGCCAGCGTATGCTTGGCGATCATCGCTTCCTCGTTCGTGGGAATCACGAACACGGTTACATCGGATGATGGGCTGGAGATGATCTGGGCGTTGGCGCGGTTGGCCGCTTCGTCCAGGCTCACGCCAATCCATTCCAGCCCTTCCAGCACGCGGGCGCGTATCTGCCAGGCATTTTCGCCAATGCCGCCGCAGAACACGATGGCATCCAGCCCTTGCAGCGCCGCCGCCAGCCCGCCACATTCGCGGCGGATGCGGAACACGAAATAATCAATCGCCTCGCGCGCGGGCTGCGTATCCGCAGCCAGCAGCATCCGCATATCGCCAGAAATGCCGGAGAGGCCTTTCAAGCCGGATTCGTTATAAAGCAGATGCGTGATGGCATCCGGCGTCATGCCCTTTTCCTGCAACAGATACAGCACCACACCGGGGTCGAGCTGGCCGCAGCGCGTGCCCATGGGCAGGCCATCCACCGCGGTGAAGCCCATGGAGCTGGCGATGGAGCGGCCATCGCGTATGGCGCACATGGAGGCGCCATTGCCCAGATGCGCCACCACCACCCGCCCAGCGGCATGGCGCGGGGCAATCTCGCGCAGGCGGTGGCAGATATATTCGTAGGACAGGCCATGAAAGCCGTAGCGGCGCACGCCTTCGTCGTACAAGGCCCGGGGCAGCGCGAATGTGTCGTTTACAAACGGATGCGAGCGGTGGAACGAGGTGTCAAAACACGCTACCTGCCGCACATGCGGCCAAGCCGCCTGGGCAGCGATGATGCCAGCGATATTGTGCGGCTCATGCAAGGGCGCCAGCTTGGTAAGGGTGTTTAGGTAGGCCAGCACCTCGTCCGTTATCAGCACGGGGGTGCTGTAACGCAGCCCGCCATGCACCACGCGGTGCCCGGCGGCAATAACATCGGCGCCGGGGAAAGCAGCCTTGCGCCAAGCCAGCACGCGGTGCAGCGCATCCTCGTGGAACCCTGCCGCCGCCTGCGTCCAATTCTCCTCAAAGGTTACGGTGCCATCCGGCCCGCGCACGCGCATATGCCTGGCCTCACCCAGGCGCTCCACCAGCCCCAGCGCCAAAGCCCGCGGCTCACCACGGTCCAGCGCGAAAAGCGCGAATTTGATGGAGGAAGAACCTGCATTCAACGTTACCACATGCGTCATGGCCAGCCTTTCTTGGATATGCGCCCGCCCGCGGCCATGCCATGGCGCGCGCCAGGGCATTCATATCCGCTATATCACAGAGCGCTGACCATGATCCTGAGCAAACCGGCTGGCAAAGTGCCGCCCGGCCTCTTTGACCCGTGGCATTTTGCGGCTACACTGCCACCCGTGCGGGCGTGGCGAAACCGGTAGACGCAACGGACTTAAAATCCGTTGGGAGCAATCCCGTGCCGGTTCGATTCCGGCCGCCCGCACCAGGCAAAACATAGGGGCGCGGGCCACACCGCTTGCGCCCAGCCGGCCCTCTTCCTGTCACATAAACTTCACGTTACTGTCATCGTACTGTCACAGACCTTCCTTATTGAAGCGTCCATGGAAATAGCGAGTCAGAAGATGTCCACCCAAGCCGCCTTCCCCGCGCCATTCGCCCATTCGGCGGCCGGGCCCGTGCCACGCGTCTCCATCCGTAATCTCAATTTCTATTACGGGGCAACGCACGCGCTCAAAAATGTCTCCATCAATTTCCCCGACCGCCAGACCACGGCCATGATCGGCCCCTCCGGCTGCGGCAAATCCACGCTCCTGCGCATCCTCAACCGCATGTACGACCTCTACCCCGGCCAGCGCGCCGAGGGCGAGGTGATGATCGGCAGCCAGAACATCCTGGACCCCGGCCTCAACCTCAACCTGCTGCGCCGCCGCGTCGGCATGGTGTTCCAAAAACCAACGCCCTTCCCTAAATCCATTTATGAGAACGTAGTGTTTGGCGTCCGCCTGCACGAGAAGCTGGGCAAGGCAGAGATGGATGAGCGCGTGGAATGGGCGCTCACCCGCTCCGCCCTGTGGGGCGAGGTTAAGGACCGCCTGAACAGCTCCGCGCTTGGCCTTTCCGGCGGCCAGCAGCAGCGCCTGTGCATCGCGCGCTCCATCGCCGTCCGGCCGGAGGTTCTGCTGCTCGACGAGCCAACCTCCGCGCTCGACCCCATCAGCACGCTTAAAATCGAAGAGCTGGTGGATGAGTTGAAACAGGATTTCACCATCGTCATCGTCACGCACAACATGCAGCAGGCCGGGCGCTGCGCCGACCAGGTGGCCTTTTTTTATCTGGGCGAATTGGTGGAAGCTGGCCCCTCCAGCCAGATTTTCACCGCGCCGCGCGAGCGCAAAACGCAAGAATACATCACCGGCCGGTTCGGCTAACGGAGTCCTTCATGCCCAGCGAACCAAAACATATCGTCACCAGCTTTGAAGCCGACCTGAAGAAGCTGCGTGACATGATCGCCACCATGGGCGGGCTGGTGGAGCGCGCCGTGGCCGACGCCAGCGCCGCACTACTCACCCGCAATGCTGAACTCGCCGCCCACGTCATCGAGAACGATCCGGCGATTGACGCCGAGCAGCATGCGGTGGAACAATTCGCCGTCCGCCTGCTTGCCCTGCGTCAGCCCGTGGCGGACGATCTGCGCCACGTCATCCAGGCCCTGAAAGTTGTTACAGACCTGGAGCGTGTTGGTGACTATGCCGCCAATATCGCCAAGCGCTCCATCGTGGTCAACCAGGTCGCCAGCAGCTTCTCGCTCTCCAGCCTGCGGCAAATGTCCATGCTGGTGCAGCAAAACCTTAAAAGCTGTATCGACACGGTGGGCGAAGCCAACCCCGGCAAGGCCATCGCGGTATGGCGTGCCGACCAGATGGTGGACGATCTCTACAACACCATCTTCCGCGAGCTCATCACTTACATGATGGAAGATGCACGCAACATCACCGCCTGCACGCATCTACTCTTCATCGCCAAGAACCTGGAGCGCATCGGCGACCACACCACCAACATCGCCGAGCTGACCTATTATGCCGTCACCGGCGAAAACCTGCCCGATTTCCGCCCCAAGGGCGACCAAACCTCGGCCTATGTCCACAACCTCAATGTATAATCATGTCCGACACCAGTAAGCCCTATATTCTCATCGTTGAAGACGAAGCCCCGCTCGTCACCCTGCTGCGCTATAACCTGGAAAAGCAAGGCTTCCGGGTGGAGGACGCGGGCGATGGCGGCGAAGCCCTCACCCGCATCACCGAAGCCCCGCCCGATTTGCTGCTGCTGGATTGGATGCTCCCCACAATGTCGGGCATCGAGCTTTGCCGGCAGCTACGCCGCCGCCCTGCCACACGCCAGCTTCCCATCATCATGCTCACCGCCCGCGCCGAAGACCAGGACGCGGTCCGCGGGCTGGATACGGGCGCGGATGACTATATCACCAAGCCGTTCTCCACTGAAGCGCTCATCGCCCGTATCCGCGCCTTGCTGCGCCGTTCCGGTGCGGTGCCGCAAAAGCTCAAGCTCAATTTCCACGACATCTCGCTGGACCCGGCCTCGCACCGCGTGCTGCGCAACGGCCGCGCCCTGCATCTCGGCCCCACCGAGTTCCGCCTGCTGGAATTCTTCCTCCGCCACCCCAAGCGCGTTTTCTCGCGCGAGGACGTGCTGAACGCCGTCTGGGGCCGTGACATCCATGTGGAACCCCGCACCGTGGACGTGCACATACGCCGCCTGCGCAAAGCCATTAACGGCCCGGGCGAGGTGGACATCGTGCGCACCGTCCGCGCCGCCGGCTACGCGCTGGACCTGGACGAACCCGCCAGCGCGGCTTGAAAAGCGACGGCCCTTCAGGGCCGTCCACCATACCCGCATAAGCGGGTATCTTACAAAGCCCCACCTTTACGTCAGGCTTCATCCTGCCCAGCGTCTGCCTTGGCGCAACCCGGCCCGAATTTATCGGCATGCAGTTGGCCGCCTGTTGCCCAATTTTCCCGCTCAAACTCGTCAATCAACAGCGTCACCCATTCCGGGCGCACATCCAGTGTTTCAGCCACCGCCTTGGTTACAGCGGCAGCCAATGCCCGCTTACGTTCAACCGGACGCCCCTTCGCAATCCTGATTGTGACAACAGGCACTGAGCGGTCTCCTATCTCTGATCTGGACGCAGCTTATTCTCAAACGTCCAAATCGCCGTGGTTGCCCCCTTTAGCCGCTGCGCCTTCCACGGCGCATAGTCCGGGTCAGCCAGAAAATCATGAATCGCCTTCTCGTCAGGGAACGTGAACAGGATCATCGTCTTTGGCACCGGCACATCGCCCTCGCACACCGTCACGGGGCCAGAAGAAGCAATGCGCTTGCCGCCGAAACGCTCATAAATATCAGGCACTGCCGCCATGTAATCCTTCACCCAAGACGGATCGTGCACATCAAGCGTCACCACCATGTAAGCGGTCATACGGAGAACCCCTTTTCAAAACCTGAATAATCCTTGTGCCGTCTTCATAGAGGTCTGCGCGTACAACGCAATATGTCCGGTCAAATCCCTCCGCCACCTGTTCAGGCGCTTCCATCCAGGTTCACCATCACCTTCAGGCTGTAATGTGGCGGCGCGACAAGCCGGTATATTTCCTCCAGCTCTATCGCCGCCAGGGTTATTGTTCCAGAATCGAATAATTTCTGCGCCGCCGCCAGGCCACGCGCATGTATCGCCGCCGCCATCGCGCCATCCACCGGCACGGGCCGGTATATCTCCAGCCCGCCCAGCGCACATCCCGGCCGCACGGCTTCCGCCAGGCACGTGCTCTCATCAGTTTCAGGCCGCATACACACAGAAATAGCGCCCATGCATGAAGCGGCCAGTGCCGCCGAGCCTGCCGCCACATGAATCCGGTTCACCCAGCCCAGCGCCAGGCCATCGTAAAACCAGCCCGCGGCAGCCAGCCCGCGCGTGCGCAACGCGGCACTCAACGGCACATTTACATCGTAACGCTGATAAGCCGGCCAATCCATCATCCGCGGCGTCACGCTCTGCCCCTCGGCCAGATGAAACGATAAAATACCACGGTTATTAACAAAAGCCCGCTCCACCTGGCCGGCGGCCGCCATGGCGGCGCATAATTCATCAGCCACCGCCCCGTGCAGCACCGCCAGTTTTGGCACGTCCAGCCCTTCGCAAGCGGCCAGAATCCGCCGGCCTGCCGCTCCCGTTGCCGCCTTGCCCGCTTGCAAAAGCGGCAATTCCTCGGCCAATTCCACCAGCAGCGCCCGCGCGCGTTCAATGCATGCATCATAGGCCCGGCCTACCTCTGGCGGGCTGCCAAATGCCTGAATTATGAGATCGAGCACCCCTTCCTGCAGATGCAGCCTCTTACCATCCGGCAGCCAGGCCACGCGCAAACGCCTCATGCCGCCCTTCTCCACGCCATAACCCGGAGAGGTCTTGGCAAGCAGGCAGAGACCCATTCACCTTTCATGGATTACGCATAGCGGCGATACCCCCCGCCACGCAAGCACAACCTCACGTCGCAAATCCGTATCAGCGGAATCGCATCGGGTTGATCGCGGGAATGATCTTTCCCGCAGCCCCCGGGTCTTCACCCTTCACCATCGCCGCCACCAGCGCGCTTGCCGCCGGTGCCGTCTGAATCCCATACCCGCCCTGGCCCACACACCAGAAAAATCCCGGCGCGGCATTATCCCACCCAAACGCCAGCGAACGGTCCGGCGTAAACGTGCGCAATCCAGCCCAGCTATGCTCAACCCGGCGCACTTTTATATTCAGCGCCTGCTGCATGCGGTCTATGCCCATGGCCACATCCAGTTCCTCTGGCCGCACATCATGCGGCACATCCGGTGTTTCATCGCATGGCGTCACCATCAGCCTGGTCCGCGCCTCGGTGCGCGCATACCAATCATGCCCGGCAGACTGTACCAGCGGCCAATGTTCCACGTCCCATGGCGCGGGGTCTATAATCGCGGCTGTGCGCCGGCGCGGCACCAGCCCTATGGGCTGCAGCCCGGCAATCCGCGCCACCTCATCGCCCCAGGCTCCCGCGGCATTCACCACAACCGGCGCGGCAATCACCGCACCGCCCGAAGTTTCCACCTCCCACACCCCGTTCTTGCGCTCAATCCGTCCGGCTCTGTGCCGCAGCATCAACTGCCCGCCCGCCGCGCGCATCCGGCGCAGAAAAAACTGGTGGAGTGCCGCCACATCCATATCGAACCCGTCAGATTCCAGTCCGGCCCGTACGGCATAGCCATCGATGATGGCCGGGCAAAGCTCCTTGGCCCGCGCCAGCGAAATTTCCTCAACCCCCAAATCCTGCGCAATCAGCGCATCCAGCGCCTCAATCTGCTCCGGCGGCGCCAGATACAAAATCCGCCGCCCCACGGCGAGCCTGTCCGTCCCAATATCCTCTGGCGGATTCTGGTAAAAATCATAGGATAGCCCGGTGAGCACGCGCACATCCGGCGGCCCGTAATTGCGAATCCAGATCGCCGCTGAGCGCCCGGTGGTATGGAAACCCGCCTGCGCCTCCATCTCCAGCAGCGCCACCCTGTGCGTGGCCCCCAGCCTGGCGGAAACCGAGGCCCCCACCATTCCCGCGCCAATCACGGCAACATCAAACTGCTCACTCATCGAACAAAAACGCCTTCAGCGCGGCAATCACCTCGCGCGGCTTATCCGCGTGCAGCCAGTGCGCCGCGCCCTCAATGCTCTCGCGCTTTGCGGTGGGAAACAGCGCATCTATCACCCCTTCCGCGGCCGGTGTTACATACCCACTTTCCGCCCCGCGCAAAAACAGCGTAGGGCCAGTATAGGGCCGCGCGCCGGGCAATTCCTTCCAGGCCAGCAAATCCGGCATCGCCACCTGAATCTCCCGTAGCCCCACACGCCAGCGCGGCTGCGCGCCCAGCACCAGATTATTCAACAAAAACGCCCGCATCGGCGCCGCCTTCACCGTTTGCGCCAAATACGCATCGGCCTCGCCGCGTGTCAGCCCGGGCGAAAGCGGCATGGCCAGCATCGCCGTCACATAATCCTCGTAATCATGGTCATAGGTAATGGGGGCAATATCCATCACCACCAGCCGTTCCACCATCTCCGGCCTTGTCAGCGCCAGCGCCATCGCCGTTTTTCCGCCCAGCGAATGCCCCGCGATCTTGAACCGGGAAACCCCCAGGCTTTCCAGCGTCTCCGCCACATCGGCCGCCATGGTGGCAAAATCCATCGGCAAGCCATGCGGACTCTCGCCGTGGTTGCGCAAATCCAGCGCAATCACCTTGGCCTGCTGGCTCAGCGCGCGGATGAGAATCCCCAAGTTGCGCGCCGCCCCAAACAGCCCGTGCACCAGCACCACCGGCTCGCCTTCACCCGTAACAGACGCTTTTAGAATCATGCGCGCACTGTCGCGGCTCGCCGTAAAAATCTCAACCCCCGCACCAAAATTGCAGCTATGACAGGCGTATGATTCTCCTTCTGGTTGTACCCGCCCTACTCTGCCTGCTCGCCCTCACCTGGCTGTACCCGCTCCCCGCCGCCATCGTCTGGGTATTGGCCCTGTCCACCTCGCCCGATGCCTGGGCGGGCGCGGCACAGCAGGAAGCCATCTCGGGCGCCATGAAAGCCTATGGCCTGGTCCTCGTTGCCAGCCTCGCATTGCGCGCAGGCCCCAGGCGGGACCGTTACAACCCCGCCTTCGCCTTCGCCGCCATGTTCTGCACCGGTCTCTTCCACGGGTTTTATCCCGGCCTCACCTTGCTTTCCTCGCTGCGCTCCCTCATCGGCTCCGCCGCGCCATTCCTGTTCTCGTTTATCCGCCTGCCGCAAAACTTCTGCGCCATCCTCATCAAAACCGTGCAATGGGCACCGCTTTTCGCGGTATTGTTCAGCGCCGCCCTGGCCATGGCGGGCCTCGGCCATTTTTACGATTTCGAACTCGGCGCCCTTCGCCTGGGGGCCACCGATCAACCTCCTTTTCTCGCCGGCTTTGCCCTCACCGGCCTCTATGCCGGGCTAATGGAGTATTGCTCTGCACCAGATCGCTCCACGCTGCCCGCCTTGGCCATGAATTTCCTCATCATCCTGCTCACCGGCGCACGCGCCCCGCTTGCCATCGCCTGCACCGGCATTGCTTTTTTCCTGCTCCTGCGCCGTCAGATTCTGCCACTCGCCGCGGCGGGCGCAGCGCTTGCCGCGGGGATTCTGCTCTCCAGCCAGCTCGGCTTCCTCCGCATCATCGACCTCACCCGCCTGGGCGACATCACCAGCCTGTCCCACCGCAACATCGTCTGGCCCTATTTCGAATCCGCTTTCGGCGCCTCGCCTTGGCTGGGCTGGGGCGTGGGTGCCGGCAAATACATCATCCCCGTCACCTCACAGATCAACGCCGTGCTCGGCACCAATGCCGCACATAATGAATATCTGCGCCTCGGCACGGAAGGCGGCGCCATCGGCCTTGGTTTTCTCGTGCTTCTGCTTATCCTGTGGGTGCGCCGGAACACTGCCTTCATGCCTTCCGCGCCGCGCTGGATGATGCGGATGATTTTCATTGGCTTTGCGGTTCATTCGGCCACGGACAATACCATGATTGCAACCACCAGCAGCGCATTCTTCCTATGGGTTTCCTGCATATTCGCAATTAGCGCCAATCCGGCTAAACCTGTTGCATGATCACACGCCGCCTCGCCCTCGCCAGCCCGCTCGCCATGCTCGCCGAACCCGCCATGGGGCAGACGCCGCCATCGCCCATTTGCATGGTCATGAACTCCGCCGGCGCCTCGGTTTCTGTCATCGACATGGCAACCCGGCAGGTTATTGCCACCGAGCCCACCTATCGCGAGCCCAGCCATTGGGTACTCACGCCCGACCGCCAGACCCTGTATATCTGCGACGCCTCGGGCAATGCGCTCTTCGCGTTCAACCCCAAAACCGGCGCCCCGCGCGGCCATGTGCGGCTCGCCGACCCCTACCAGCTCGGCTACACGCCCGACCAGAAATACCTCGTGGTCAACGCGCTGCGTCTCAATTTCGTCGATATATACGACGCCGCCACGCTAACCCTGGCCAAGCGCTTCAAGCCCGGCCAGTGGCCCAGCCATCTCGATTTCTCGCCGGATTCGCGTTGGGGGTTTTCCTCCCTGCAAAAATCCAACGCGCTGTTCTCCTACGATCTCACAACCATGGCGCCACGCTGGAAAGTGCATATCGGCAACACACCAGCCGGTGTGCTGTGGCTGCACGGCAAGCTCATCGTCTGCATCATGGGCGAGGATTGCATCGTCGAGGTGGACCCGCTCGATGGCCGCATCATCCGCCGCCAGGTTACCGGCCCCGGCGCGCATAATGTGTTTCTCGATAAGGCCAGCAACCTTCTCTACGTCTCCAACCGCGGCCCGGGCAAAACCTCGCTTTCCGCGCTCGACCCTGTAACGTTGAAAGTGCAGCGTGATTACGACCTGCCCGGCGGCCCGGACGACTTACAAATCGCCCCTGACGGCAAAATCTGGATCGCCTTGCGTTATGCGGAATCCGTCGCCATTCTCGACCCCGTGACCGGCGATTTCAGCACAATCCCCGTCGGCCGCTCGCCGCACGGCATCTATCTCAGCACCGATCTCGGCCTGATAGGCAAGCTGACGGCGGAAATCGTCTGATCCGCTTCTCTCCGGGGGAACTCATGGACCGCTTTTTTTCCAATCTCGCCGGTGCCATGGACCAGTACGCGGTGCTGCCCATCCTCTACCATTTCCACTGGATGGAATGGGACGATCTGGCCTTCGGCTGGTGTCTCGTCAGCATCTATGGTCTGTTCGCCGTGCTGGCCACCTACGCCATTTGCTGGCCCGCAGAAAAATTCTTCCCCATAGAGCGCTGGGCCAGCCAGAAAGCCGTGCTGACGGACGTGTTCTACACCTTCCTCAACCGCGTTGGCGTCATCCCCATCATCACCTTTCTGTTGTTCTACCAGGCGCAAAGCTGGTTCACCGGCATTGTGGTGGAGGCAGGCTTCATCCCCCCCACGCTGGATGAGCTCATCCCGCCGCTGCTCTACCACCCCATCCTCACCTTCTTCATCTACGCCCTCATCCTCGACTATGCCGATTACTGGCGCCACCGCCTCTCGCACAGCTTCCGTGCCTGGTACGCGCTGCACGCGCTGCACCACGCCCAGCGCCAGATGAGCTTCTGGTCCGACGACCGGAACCATTTCTTCGACGACGCCATCTCCTTCCTCTGGTTCTTCACCATCGGCCTCATCATCGGCATCCCGCCGCTGCAATTCCCGCTGCTCATCCTGGGGTTGCGCTTTATCGAGAGCTTCTCCCACGCCAACATCAAGCTCTCCTTCGGCCCGCTGGAATATCTCATCGTTTCGCCGCGCTTCCACCGGCTGCACCACGGCTTGCGCGCCGCCGGGCGCGTCTCCTGCAATTACGGCGCCGTGTTCCCCATCTGGGACATTCTCCACCGCACCGCCGATTTCTCGCCCGTCTGGCTGCCTACCGGCGACGCCAAGGCGCCCGAGGCCCTGGCCACGGGCAGCTACCTGGAGCAGCAAATTTGCGGGGCAAAAATGTTCTTCCGGGCCTTGATTGCGCGTAAGCGCCCCCTTGGCGGCGGGCAGCCAACGTAATACGAGGCTTTTTCATGAGCAAAGACATCAAAAAAGTCGTCCTGGCCTATTCCGGCGGGTTGGACACATCGGTCATCCTGCGCTGGCTGCAAAACACCTATCATTGCGAGGTGGTCACCTTCACCGCCGATCTCGGACAGGGTGAAGAGCTGGAACCGGCCCGTAAGAAGGCCGAAATGTTCGGCATCAAGCAGATTTTCATCGAGGATCTGCGCGAGACCTTCGTGAAGGATTTCGTCTTCCCGATGTTCCGCGCCAACACGCTGTATGAGGGCCAATACCTGCTTGGCACCTCCATCGCCCGCCCCCTCATCGCCCAGCGCCAGATCGAAATCGCCGAGATGGTCGGCGCCGATGCCGTGGCCCATGGCGCCACCGGCAAGGGCAACGACCAGGTCCGCTTCGAGCTTGGCTATTACGCGCTCAACCCCAATATCCACGTTATCGCCCCCTGGCGCGAATGGGACCTCACCTCCCGCACCAAGCTCATCGAATACGCGGAAGCCAACCAGATCCCCATTACCAAGGACAAGCGCGGCGAGGCCCCTTTCTCGGTGGACGCCAATTTGCTGCACTCCTCCTCCGAGGGCAAAATCCTCGAAGACCCCGCCGTGGCGCCGGATGAGATCGTGTACCAGCGCACCATCTCGCCGGAAGCCGCGCCGGATAAAGCCACCGAAATCTCCATCGACTTCATGCATGGCGATGCCGTGGGCCTGAACGGCGAGGCGCTTTCCCCCGCCACCATCCTCACCCGGCTGAACGAATACGGCAAAGCCAACGGCATCGGCCGGCTGGATCTGGTGGAAAACCGCTTCGTCGGCATGAAGTCGCGCGGCGTGTACGAAACCCCCGGCGGCACCATCCTGCTCGCCGCGCATCGGGGCATTGAGAGCATCACGCTGGACCGCGAGGCCGGGCACCTGAAAGACAGCCTGATGCCCCGCTATGCGGAGCTCATCTATAACGGCTTCTGGTTCTCGCCCGAGCGCCGTATGCTCCAGGCGCTTATCGACACCTCTCAGGCCTCGGTCACCGGGCGGGTATTCCTTAAGCTCTATAAGGGCAACGTCATCGTCACCGGCCGCGAAAGCCCCCATTCGCTCTACAATACGCGCATGGTCACGTTCGAGGACGATGAAGGCGCCTATAACCAGCAGGACGCCGCGGGCTTCATCAAGCTCAACGCGCTGCGCCTGCGCCTCGGCGCTTCCATCGGCCGCCGCGGCGGGTCTCTGTAATATACACCGCAAGCTGGCCGCCCAGGCCAGCTTGCTCCCCGTCAACAGAACCGCAAAGCACTCTCATCTCAAGCCAAGCGCGGCGATCCATCTTCAGCTCGAAATTCTCGGTTTGGTTGTATCCCCGCCCCGGCTCAGGTGCAGTTTTCGTGCAGCGTCCAGCGCAGAACAGCCAAAACGCAGCCGCGATCTGCGGCAAAAATCTGCCCGCACACAGCAAGATGCCAGTAAAACCTGGCCCTTTGCTTGCGAATAGAGAGAAAAGCCCTGCCACGAACAAAAAACGAACAATTTATTAACAGATATGTTGCTATTTTGTTCCTTCCATGCCAGTTTTCCTTAACGAATCGCTCTGGCCTTTCAAGGAAAACACGTTATGGTTGTATCCACCACCAGCAAGAAACCACGTTTGACAGCGCTCGAGTCGATGTTGGACGCTCCGGAGGCAACAATGGCGACAGTGACTGCAATGGCGACAAAACCCGATCTTGAGAAGAACAAGGCGCTGGACGCCGCAATGGCGCAAATCGAGCGTGCCTTCGGCAAAGGCTCCATCATGCGCATGGGCGCCAAGGGCGGCAACGAGGCCATCGAGGTTATCCCCTCCGGCTCGCTGGGATTGGACCTCGCCTTGGGCATAGGCGGCCTGCCACGCGGCCGCGTGATTGAAATTTACGGCCCGGAATCCTCCGGCAAAACCACCCTTGCCCTGCACGCCATCGCCGAGGCGCAGAAGCGCGGCGGCGTCTGCGCCTTCGTCGATGCCGAACATGCGCTCGACCCCATCTATGCCCGCAAGCTCGGCGTGGATATCGATAATCTCCTCATTTCCCAGCCCGATACAGGCGAGCAAGGGCTGGAAATTGCCGACACGCTGGTCCGCTCCGGCTCCATCGACGTTCTGGTTATCGACTCCGTCGCCGCCCTGGTGCCCCGCGCCGAGCTGGAGGGCGAGATGGGGGACAGCCATGTCGGCCTGCATGCCCGCCTGATGAGCCAGGCGCTGCGTAAAATCACCGGATCGGTCGCCCGCAGCAACACCATGCTGATCTTCCTCAACCAGATCCGCCTCAAAATCGGCGTCATGTTCGGCAATCCGGAAACCACCACCGGCGGCAACGCGCTCAAATTCTATGCCTCCATACGCATGGAAATCCGCCGCACCGGCTCCATCAAGGAGCGCGAGGAAGTCACTGGCAATCATACCCGCGTGAAAGTGGTGAAGAACAAGCTCGCCCCGCCCTTCCGGCAGGTGGAGTTCGATATCATGTTCGGCGAAGGCATCAGCAAAGCCGGTGAACTTATCGATCTCGGCGTGAAGGCCGGGGTGGTGGAAAAATCCGGCGCCTGGTTCTCTTATGATTCCACGCGCATTGGCCAGGGCCGTGAGAACGCCAAGCAATATCTGCGCGACAACCCCAAAACCGCCGAAGCCATCGAGAAGAAGATCCGCGAGCAATCCGCCAGCTTCGCCGAGGCTCTGATGGCCTCTGGCGAAAGTACGGATGGCGAAGAAGATTAAACCCCCGCGTAATAAGCAGCTAACGCGCTGCGCATATAGATGAGCAAATTGTTACTCTATGGTGCAGCGAGAAATGCATTTATGTTTATTTTTAGTATATTAGCGAGAGATTGCGCCATACCGCACATCTGCCGCGCCTAAAATCGGCTTGACCCCGCACTCTCGGTGCGGTCAAGATGACAATCCGTTCATCAAAAGTTAGGGTTGCCATTTGCTCGGGCTGATCATCCGTATCCGTCAGACCAAGTGGGCAGGCTATCTTATTCCGCTTCCCGCCTGCCTACTGGCCTGGGCCGGGCATTCAGCCCTGGTCCAGGCTGGCGCCGTCAATATTCCCCTGCTGCCATTTTTTACCGCCCTGGTCGTTATTGGCATTTTTGGCGGCCTCGGCCCCGGCCTGTTCGCCATCATCATTGCTGGCCTGATGGTGCAGGGAATATTTCCTGGCCTGCCTGCCTTGCTCCCCGTCATTTCCGGCAATCTCATCACCACCATCGCGGCTAATTGCACGGCGCTGGTTACCCTGGTTTTGGTTGATTACGGCACCACCACCGCCATTAAGCTCGACCATGCCAGCCGCGCCCTGCGCACCATTAACGAGACTCTGGAAGCGCGCATCCGCGAGCGCAGCACCGCCCTGTTCGAAGCCCAGGAGAATTTACGCCAAGCCCAAAAAATGGAGTCGGTCGGCCAGCTCACAGGCGGCATCGCGCATGATTTCAACAATCTGCTCACCGGCATCATGGGCAGCCTGGAGCGGCTGGAAACCCGCCTGCCCCACGCAACACCCGATGAGCTGTCCCGCTATCTCGCCACCGCGCGCGATGCCACGGCCCGCGCCGCCAATCTCACCAACCGGCTGCTCTCCTTCGCGCGGCGCCAGCCCCTCAACCCCAGTGTAACGGATATCAACGCCCTCATCGCCGGCATGGAGGATTTGATCCGCCGCACCATCAATCCAGGCATCCAGCTCGAAATCGCGCCCTGTCCCGGCCAATGTGCCACCATGGTGGATGCCAATCAGCTTGAACACGCGCTGCTCAACCTCTGCATCAACGGCTCCGATGCCATGCCGGGCGGCGGTACGCTGCGTATCGGCTCCGGCAACACCAGCCTCACCGCCACCCAAGCCGGCCAACTCAGCCTAGGTGCGGGCAGTTACGCCACCCTTACCGTATCCGATACGGGCACCGGCATGACGCCGGAGGTGTTGTCCCGCGCCTTCGAGCCTTTTTTCACCACCAAGGCGCTGGGCAAAGGCACCGGGCTCGGCTTGTCCATGATCTATGGCTTCGCCCGCCAATCGGGCGGTCATGCCCATGTCAGCTCCACACCTGGCCAGGGCACGTCAGTCTCGCTTTATCTGCCACGCCATCACGGCGCTCTGGCCGCATCCACCGCCGGCGCCGCGCCCGCCGCCGCACCCGCCGCGCTCCTGGGCGAAACCATTCTGCTGGTGGATGACGAGCCAAGCATCCGCCAGGTGGCAGCAGAGGTGCTGGAGGAGCTGGGCTATACCGTGCACCAGGCTTGCAATGCCGAGGATGCGTTGCAAATTTTGCGCGACACGCCATCCATCGGCATGCTGATCGCCGATCTCGGCCTACCAGGCCTCAATGGCGGCGAACTCGCCGAAACCAGCCGCATCATGCGCCCGGCCATGAAAGTGCTGTTCATCACCGGCTATGGCGACCGGGCCATGCGCAACACCACCCAGCCCCCCCCAAGCCATATGCTGCTGAGCAAGCCCTTCTCCATGTCGGCCCTTGCCACCCGGGTGCGCGAGGTTCTCTCCGCCTGAGTGGTGATACTTGGCGAAAGCCAATCCTGGCTGTAAGCGTCAGCCATGGTCACCAGTAACGATATTCGCGCCACCTTCCTCAACTATTTCGGCCGCAACGGCCACCAGATCGTACCTTCGGCCCCCCTGGTGCCGCGCAACGACCCGACTCTGCTTTTCACCAGCGCGGGCATGGTGCCGTTCAAAAACCTCTTCACCGGCCAGGAAAAACGCAATTACGTGCGCGCCACCTCGGCGCAAAAATGCGTGCGCGCCGGCGGCAAGCATAACGATCTGGACAATGTGGGCTACACCGCCCGGCACCATACGTTCTTCGAGATGCTCGGCAATTTCTCCTTCGGCGACTACTTCAAGGAACAGGCCATCTTCCACGCCTGGACCCTGCTGACCAAGGATTTCGGCCTGCCCAAGGAGAAACTGCTCATCACCGTGTACCACACGGATGACGAGGCGGCGGACCTCTGGAAAAAAATCGCCGGCATCGGGGATGACAAGATCATCCGCATCCCCACCGACGATAATTTCTGGAAAATGGGCGATACCGGCCCCTGCGGCCCATGCTCGGAAATCTTCTACGATCACGGCCCCTCCATCCAAGGCGGCCCGCCCGGCACGCCGGATGAAGATGGCGACCGCTTCATCGAAATCTGGAACCTTGTGTTCATGCAGTACGAGGAAGGCCCGCCCGGCACGCGCAATCCTCTGCCCCGCCCCAGCATCGACACCGGCATGGGCCTGGAGCGCTTCGCCGCCATCCTGCAAGGCAAGCACGACAACTACGACACGGACACACTCCGCGCCCTCATCCTCGCCTCGGCGGAAGAAACTGCCCAAGACCCGGACGGCGCCTTCAAAACCAGCCACCGCGTGGTAGCGGACCATCTGCGCGCCGCCGCCTTCCTCATGGCCGATGGCGTGCTGCCCTCCAACGAAGGGCGCGGCTATGTGCTCCGCCGCATCATGCGCCGCGCCATGCGCCACGCGCACATGATGGGCGCCAAAACCCCGCTCCTGCACCGCCTCGTCCCGGCGCTCACCCGCCAAATGGGCCAGGCCTACACCGAGCTGAGCCATGCCGAGGCGCTGATTACCGAAACGCTGGAGCTGGAGGAAAACCGCTTCCGCTCGCTGCTCGACCGCGGCATCTCACTGCTGAAGGACGAATCCCTGAACATCGCCAAAGGCGGCGCCCTGCCCGGCGATGTCGCCTTCAAGCTCTACGACACTTACGGCTTCCCGCTCGACCTCACGCAGGACGCGCTGCGCGAAGAGGGCAAGACCGTGGACGTGGCTGGGTTCGAAGCCGCCATGGCGGCGCAAAAAGCCCGCGCCCGCGCCGCCTGGGCCGGCTCTGGCGAGGCCGCGACCGAAGCCGTCTGGTTCGAACTGGAACAGCAGCTCGGCCACACGGAATTCCTCGGCTATTCCACTGAAGCCGCCGAGGGTGCCATTACCGCCATTATTGTGGACGGCCAGCCCGCGCAGGAAGCCCTGCCCGAGCAGACCGTCTATCTGCTGCTCAACCAAACCCCGTTCTATGCCGAATCCGGCGGCCAGGTGGGCGATACCGGTGTCATCACCGGCCCCGATAATCTGCGCATCCGCATTACCGACACGCAAAAGAAACTCGGCAGCCTGTTCGTGCATACCGGCACGGTGGAGGCAGGCACCGCCCGCATCGGCCAGCCCGTGCTGGCGGAGGTGGACCATGCCCGCCGTACCGCCATCCGCGCCCACCATTCCGCCACGCATTTGCTGCACGAGGCCCTGCGCCGCACGCTCGGCGCCCATGTTACGCAAAAAGGCTCGCTCAACGGGCCAGACCGGCTGCGTTTCGACATCGCCCAGCCCCGCCCCATAACAACCGCCGAACTGGAAGAGGTGGAGCGCGAGGTAAATGCCCGCATCCGCGAAAACAGTGAGGTGATGACCCGCCTGATGACCCCGGAAGAGGCGGTGAACCACGGCGCCATGGCCCTGTTCGGCGAAAAATACGGCGATGAAGTCCGCGTCCTCAGCATGGGCGCGCCCGAGGAGGACAAATCGGGCTGGTCCGTGGAGCTTTGCGGCGGCACCCATGTGTCGCGCACCGGCGATATCGGCCTGTTCCGCATTGTGTCTGAAGGTGCCGTCTCCGCCGGCATCCGCCGCATCGAGGCTCTGGCGGGTGAGGCCGCCGTCTCCGCCGTCGAGGATGAATCCCGCCTGCTGGCGGAAGCCGCCGCCACGGTAAAAGCCCCGCCAGCCGAGCTGCCCGCGCGCATCACCCAGCTCCAGGACGATAAAAAGCGCCTGGAACGTCAGGTGGCCGATTTGCAGAAAAAACTGGTCATGGCCACCGCCACCCAGTTCGAGGATGTGGGCGGCGTGAAAACCATATTGCGCAATGTGGGCGACATCCCCGCCAAGGAGCTGCGCGCCATCGCCACCGATCTGCTGAAAACCCTTGGCTCGGGCCTCGTTACCCTGGTGTCCACGGCCGATGATAAGGCCGCCATTGTTGTTGCTGTGTCGGATGATTTATCCGCCAGGCTCGGCGCCGTGGATTTGGTGCGCGCGGCGGCGGCGGCGGTGGGCGGCCAGGGCGGCGGCGGCAATAAAGCCGTGGCCCAGGCCGGAGGCCCCAATGGCAGCCAGTGGAAAGCCGCGCTCGAAGCCGTGCGCGGAGCGCTACAGGCTTAGAACGCGATGATCTGAGATGCGCGCGCTTCGAACGTCTGAAGCGCGCTCTCCTTCATTGAGTTATACCAACGGCCATAAAGGATGGCTCATCTTTATGGCCGTTGGTATCGCGCGTGGGGCTGGCGGGGCGGCCACGCGCCAAGCATAAATCTGAGCCAGAAAACCAAACCCTACGGTGTGTTTTGGCGGATCGCACGCACCATGGACGGCTTGGCGCGCGAGAGATTGGTGATCTCGTACATACTGCCGGAGCGGCATATTTGCAGCTTGTCTTGCGGCAGCCATTGCGTCACCGCCGTCCGCCCCGCGCCGGGCAGCACCTGGTAAGTCAGCCCCGCGCTAATGCGTAAAAACACGCCGGAACTGTTTTGCATCTTGGCCATGAAACAACCGGGGGGTGGCGTCTGGGCCAGGGCCGCTGGCACGCCGCCCGCCACAAGGCAGGCCGCCAGCACTAAGTGTTTCAAGCCAGGCTTCATTATGTTTCTCCCTATATATTTACATTCAAACAGACCAGCCATTCCGCCGCGCCCAAACTGGCGGGCGCCGCATAAGCATGGCGGTACGCTGCCCCGCCCGCTGGGCCAAGGGTCGGTTTCATATAATACACAACCGCGCCTGTTACAGCCCAAGCGTATCGCGGAAGATGAAGATGCCAGGCCCGGCAAAAATCACGGCACTCTTCTTGTGCAAGCCCATCCCCCTTGCGGCACCGCGCAATATGCGCGAAGGCAGGGCCATGGGCACACTCGTAGCGCGCACGCCGCATAAGCGGCCGAAAATCGCAACGCTGGAGCTGGGCCGCTTCATTGCCGCTTTTTATGTCGTGCTCGCGCATCTGGTGCCAGACGTTAACAGCCGCGCCGCCCCCGGCGCCCTGCAAATCTGGCACTGGATCGGCGTAACCGATGGCGCTGTCACGCTTGAATATTTCTTCGCCCTGTCCGGCTTTGTCATGGCCTGCTCACATTGGCAAGATTTTGGCACATTCGGCGCCCCCTTGCGTTTTTGGTGGAAGCGTATCCGCCGTATTTTCCCGATGTACTGGCTCGGCCTGCTGGTGCCCGTCTATTTCCTGTTCGGTGGGCTGGAGCCCGGCTATTTTATACGCGTAGCCACCCTGTTACCGGTGAATCTGAACGAACTCATTCCCCCGGCCTGGACGCTGCGGTTCGAGATGGCCTTCTATTTCATGTTCGGGCTGGGCATGCTGCCTTATGTGGGCAAGCCCATCCTCGCCATCTGGGTTGTGGCCACGCTGTGGCACTGGTGGCCCGCCCATGAGCTTGCGGCCATGCACCTACAGCAGCCCGCCGCGCTGGCCAAATGGGGCGGCCACGCAGGCCTGCATTTTGTCGATTTTCTTGGCATTTTCTTCTTTTGGGGCATGGCGGCGGGCTACATATTCGGCCGTTTTACACCTGGGCGGCGCCTTGCTCTGGTGCTCACGCTGGCTGGCGTCACCACCATTGCCGTGCTGCACAAATACATCAGTTTCGGCGGCCCGGTACAAACCATCCCCATGTTCGTGCTCATTGGCTTCATCATCGCCACCACCATGCTCGGCTTCGCCTCGCTGGAACAGCACGATATGCTACGCCTGCCCCGCATCGCGCTGTGGCTCGGCATAGTTTCTTACCCGCTTTACATCCTGCATGGCTCGCTGCTGATGGTCTTTTGGTATTTCATCACCTTCAGCCATCTCAGCTCCGCAGGCGTGGCACTGCTCTTCCTCGGCCTGCTCATCTATCTCTTTACCTTCGCCTCGCTGGCCGCCTTTTTTATCGACCAGCCATTGCAGCGCTGGATGCGCCGCTGGGGCAAAGCCAAACCGGCAATGCGGGCCGCGCAAAACGCCGCCTAGTGTGATGGTTCTGAAATCCAGCGGATTTCAGAACCGGGACCCTAGACTCTGACCGGCTTAGGCTGATCTGGTTCTGTTTAGCGAGCAATTTCATTGGTTTGGATGACCCCGGCGATTCAATCCAAACCAATGCTCTGGCCTTCCTCAAACAAAATAAGCGTCGCAAGAAATTGCCATCGCCCGCACCCCTCTCAAGCTGCTAACAATTAGCCGTCAGGGCAGACACAGTCCTGGCATGCCAAAATCTGTCTGGCACTCTGCCCCATTAACCTGCTTTTCCATCACCATGCCCAAGCCGGATGAGCTGCTCTTTGCCGTAAAAACCTTCGCAGGCGCGATGGCGGCTCTGTATTTTTCGCTCTGGCTGGGGCTGCAAAATCCATATTGGGCCATGGCCACCTCCTTTATCGTGGCGCAGCCTTTCGCGGGCGCGCTGCGTTCCAAGGCATTATACCGGTTTTGCGGCACGCTGCTGGGCGGCACAGCCGCCGTGGTTTTAGTGCCCAACCTCGTCAATGCCCCAGTGCTGCTCAGCCTCGCCCTGGCGCTCTGGATCGGGTTCTGCCTCTATATGGCCTTGCTCGACCGTTCTCCTCGTTCCTATACCTTCATGCTGGCCGGCTACACAGCCGGAATCATCGGTTTCCCCGCCGTTACGGCGCCCAGCCATATTTTCGATCTCGCCCTCACCCGCGTCGAGGAAATCTCCATCGGCATCGCCTGCACCACGGTCACGGGCGTTGTCTTTTTTCCCCGCCCTATCGGCCCAGTTCTGGCGCGGCGGCTCGCAAGCTGGGTGGCCCCGGCGCGTGAATGGGCCATCGCCGCCCTGGCTGGCGAGGAAGAGAGCGCGGGCGCGGTGGCGGCCCGCCGCCGCCTGGCCTTCGAGGCTACGGACGCGGCCGTGATGATCTCCCTGCTGGGGCACGATACCTCGCACCTGCAATCCTCGGTGCGCTTTATCACCCGCCTGCGCATCTATGTTATCAGCCTCATGCCGGTCATCACCTCCATCGGCGACCGCGTGGCCCAGCTCAAGCGCCTTAACGGCCTCACGCCGGAGCTGAGCGGCGTGCTCGCCAATGTCACCGCCTGGCTGCAGCAAGGCGGCCCGGAAGATCCCGGACCATTGCTCGGGCAGATCACCGCCATCGAGCATAAAGTATATGACTGGGCCGGATTGCTGCGCGCCTCGCTCTGCGTGCGGCTGGAAGAGCTGGTGAACATCGTCCACCATTCGCGCGCCATACGCCGCCATGTGCTGGACGGTGCCAAAGCGCCTGCTAATCGGGTGATCGAGGCCGAATATATCGCCGAGATGACCGAGACGCACGACCATAGGCTGGCACTGCTCTCCGCGCTTTCCGCCGCCACGGCGCTGCTGCTGCTCTGCCTGTTCTGGATTGAATCCGCCTGGAGCGCCGGGGCCGGGGCCGCCGTCATTGCCGCCGTGGGCTGCTCCTTCTTCGCCGCGCAAGACGACCCCGCCCCCGCCATCGCACTGATGCTGCGCAACAGCCTCATCGTCATCGTTGGCATCGCCATCTACAATTTCGCCATTTTGCCGCGCGTCTATAGCTTCACCGCGCTTTGTATCGTTCTGGCGCCTGCCGGCATCGCCATTGGCCTGCTGGTTGCCCGCCCCGCCACGTTTGGCACAGGCATGGCGCTGGGGGCTTTCGGTGCCACGCAGCTTTCGCTGGAAAACACATATCAGGCGAATTTCGCCACTTTCGCCAACGGTTCCGCCGCTCTCATCATCGGGCTTGGCGCGGCGCTCGTCGTCACGCGCCTCATACGCTCGGTGGGCGCGGCCTGGAGCGCCGAGCGCCTGCAGCAGGCCAACTGGCGCGACGTGGCCGCCGCCGCTGCAGCCACATACGACCGCGCCAGGCTGACCGGGCTGCTGATGGACCGGCTGGGGCTTATGATGCCGCGCCTGGCCGCCGTGGCCAGCGGGGCGGACGCCGCCGCGGCGGGTGCGCTGCGCGATTTGCGTATAGGGCTGAACATGATCGAGCTGCGCCGTAATCTGCCCTTACTGCCCCCCGCCGCGCGCCAAGCCAGCGAAGCCGTATTCACCGCACTGGCCGCGCATTACCAGGGCGATGCGCGCGCCCCCGCCCCGCCCGGGCTTTGCATGGCCATAGACGCCACCATCTTCCCGCTGCTCGCCAACCCGGTGGCGCATAAGCAGGCGCTCATGGTGTTATCGGGCCTGCGAAGCATTCTCTTCCCCGGGCAGGAACCGCCCGTTTTCAGCAAGGAGGCCGCATGATCGGCGAGGTTGACCTGTATGGCGTGCTGCTGCCGCCGCTTCTGGTCTGGGTCATTGTGGCGCTCGGCCTCTCCACCGTGCTGCGCCGTGTTTTAAGCTGGGCCGGGTTCTACCGTTTCGTCTGGCACCGTCCCTTGTTCGATCTCTGCCTGCTGGTCATTCTCACCGGGCTTGTCAGCCTGGGCGCGACAAGATTTTTCTGAGGGTCTTCATGAACAACGCCGCCTTTCTCCCGCGCTTTTTCGTCACGCTGGCCGCGCTCATCATCGCCGGCATCATCGGCTGGCAGCTCTGGAACTACTATATGCTCGCCCCCTGGACCCGCGATGGCCGCGTGCGCGCCGACGTGGTGGCCCTGGCCCCGGATGTGAGCGGGCCGGTGGTGAAAGTGTTCGTGCACGATAACGACGTGGTAAAAACTGGTGAGCCGCTCTTCCAGATCGACCCATCCCGCTTCACCTTGGCGCTGGCCCAGGCCAAAGCGCAGGAAGCCCGCGCCAAAGCCGCCATGGATGATGCCGAGCACACGGCCCAGCGCTATCAGGCCCTCTCGGCCAGCGCCGCCTCGGCGCAAACGCGTGAAGGCGCCTCCGCCCAGGCGCGCGAGGCCCAAGCTGAATATGCTCTCGCCGAGGCCAATCTCGGCATCGCCCAGCTTAACCTGGACCGCGCCACGATACGCGCCACTGTTAATGGCACCATCACCAATTTTTCCATGCAGCCCGGCGATTATGTGAGCACGGGCACGCCCGTCATCGCTATCGTCGATACGGATTCACTCTATGTCGATGGCTATTTCGAGGAGACCAAATTGCGCAACATCGCCGTTGGCGACAAAGCCACGGTCACCCTCATGCAGGGCGGCCCGGCGCTTACAGGCCGTGTTTCAGGCCTTGCTGCTGGCATCGCCGATAGTGAGCGAATCGGCACCAACGCCACGCTGCTGGCTGATGTAAACCCCACCTTCACCTGGGTACGTCTGGCGGCCCGCATCCCCGTGCGCATCCAGCTCCGCCATGTGCCGCCTGGCCTGCATCTGGTGGCAGGAATGACCGCCACCGTGGCCATCACCCCTTCCAAGTAAGGGCTGGATTTCCCTTGCCGCCTGTGCAATACGCCGGACCCATGCCGTCCTAGCTCAGTTGGTAGAGCAACTGATTCGTAATCAGTAGGTCGCCGGTTCGATTCCGGCGGACGGCACCATTCCCGTACAAAAACACGAATTTTGGGAGAGGCGCAGGCAGTATGGAAGCGGGTTCAATGCAGGCCGTGCGCAGCGCGTCGGCGCCAGCGCCAGGTAGCGGCAAAATGGCGCCTCTGGTTGTTTCGCTCTTCTTCGCCTGGGGCTTCGTCACCGTCCTTAACGACCCTCTGATCGCCAAGCTCAAATCTCTCTTCGCGCTGAATTATGCCGAGGCCATGCTGACGCAGTTCGCCTTCTTCCTTGGCTATTTCCTCTTCTCCGCACCGGCCGGGGCCATTCTTGGGCGGTTTGGCTATGTGCGTTCCATCGCGCTGGGGCTTGCCATTGCCGCATGCGGCTGCCTGGCCTTCGCTCCGGCCGCGCGGCTGGCGCTCTATCCGCTCTTTCTTCTGGCTTTGTTCTGCGTGGCATCTGGCCTTACCATCCTGCAGGTCGCGGCCAACCCCTACATCGCCGCGCTGGGCGCGTCCGCCACCGCGCATAGCCGCCTTACCCTGGCCCAGGCCTTCAATTCATTCGGCACCTTTATTGGCCCCTTCATTGGCGCGCTGTTCATTCTGCAAACCGGCGTGGCTTTGCCCGGTAAGCTGCCACCGGCCCAGCTCCAGGCCCTGCGCGTGCATGAAGCGCAGATTGTCCAGCGCCCCTTCCTGGTGCTGGCGGGGCTGTTGCTGGCCTTTGCCGTGCTGTTCTGGCTGCTGCGCAACCGCCCGGCGCCTTCGGTGGTATCGTGCCACCCCAGCCCGTTCCGCCGCGCCTTGTTTACCCGCGCGCGCCTCATGCTCGGCGCCGCCTGCATTTTCGTTTATGTGGGGGCCGAAGTCTCCATTGGTTCGGGACTGACCAACTATCTGCTGCAGCCCGCTATTTTTGGCACACGCGCAGCAGCACTTGGCGCCCGCGCCGCCGCCACGCTGCACCTGGCCGCCCCCTTCAACGCCGCACAGGTCGCAGGCGCCATGGTCAGCCTCTATTGGGGGCTGGCCATGCTCGGGCGCTTCGGCGGCTCGTGGGTTCTCAGCCGTGCCAAACCGGGCAAGGTGCTGAGCATCCACGCCCTGGCGGCCATGGCTCTGGCCCTTGGCGCGGCGCTCAGCGCCGGCCCGGTTGCCGCCACGGCGGTACTGGCCATTGGTCTCGCCAATTCCATCATGTTCCCCACCATCTTCACCCTGGCGCTGGAGGGGCTGGGCGATGAAACCGCCAATGGATCAGCCCTGCTCTGCATGGCCATCGCTGGCGGCGCCATCGTACCTGTTACCTACGGCGCCGTGGCCGATGCCATCGGGCTTAGCCACGCCCTGATCGTCCCCGCTGCCTGCTATCTCATCATCGCGGCATACGGTATCCTGGCCGCGCGCGGGCTGGGGCTAAATCCTCCCCAGATATCGTCGATCAGATCGAGAAGGACCCATACCGCTTCCTGATCTGCGCCGACAAATTCCAGACTGGCTATGACCAGCCGTTGCTCCACACGATGTATGTCGATAAGGCGTTGTCGGGCATTACGGCGGTTCAGACGCTGTCCCGGCTGAACCGGGCGCACCCGCAGAAGCATGACGCCTTCGTGCTCGACTTCATGAACGACAGCGAGACGATCCGCACATCGTTCGAGACCTTCTATCGTACGACCATTCTCAGCGACGAAACCGATCCTAACCGGCTGCACGATCTCAAGGCGGTTCTCGACGGCTATCAGGTCTATCAGACCAGCCAAATCGATCTGCTTGTGGAGCTTTATCTTGGCGGCGCCGATCGGGATCGGTTGGACCCCATGCTGGATGTTTGCGTCAGCGTCTACAATTCCGACCTGGACGAGGACGGGCAGGTTGACTTCAAGGGCAAAGCAAAAGCCTTCGCGCGGGCCTACTCGTTCATCTCAGCCATCCTGCCCTTTACGAATGCGGAATGGGAAAAGCTCTCGATATTTTTGAACTTCCTGCTACCGAAATTGCCGGCCCCGCGTGAGGAGGACCTGTCGAAAGGTATTCTCGAAGCGATCGACATGGATAGCTACCGCGTCGAGAAGCAAGCGGTGCAGCGCGTTCAACTGACGGATCAGGATGTCGAGATCGACCCCGTCCCCACCGATGGCGGGGGCCACAAGGCGGACCCTGAACTCGACCGGTTGTCCAACATCATCCGCGGTTTCAATGATCTGTTCGGCAACATCGCCTGGGAGGACGGCGACCGGATTCGGCAACTAATCGCAAATGAAATTCCGAATAAAGTGGCGGCGAACGCAGCCCTATCAGAACGCGAAGCAGAACTCCGATAAACAGAATGCTCGCATCGAACACGACAAAGCGCTCGGGAACGTCATTATCGGGTTGATGAAGGACGACACGGAACTGTTCAAGCAGTTCAGCGACAATCCCGCATTCAAGCGGTGGCTGGCTGATACTATTTTCTCAGCGACATACGATCGGCCGGGGTCCACCGCTCCATGAGACCGGGGCGTGCCAAGGGGCGATGACGATACAGACGGGGAATGACGGCAATGCCGGTGCGCAGGCGGGGTAATAAGCTCGAACGCTGGGAGATCGCCCTGATCAAGGCCATGGTTGTCGATGGGCGATGGCCGAACGATCCGGATACCGTATGCAGCCTCGCCGCGCCGTTGTGGCGGCAAACATCGCGACATGACGCCTCCGATTCCACCGCACCCGCATGCGCTAGCATTCCTTGGTCTGTTGTAGCCACGTAACCCGCTACCACATCCGGCAGACGAGATTAGAGACAGCTTTTGCGCCAGCCATTGCACAAGCTGTTGATTTCCACTGAGAACTGACCCTCTGGAGCTGAGATTTTCACTGAGATAACCTCTTGCCAATTCTGGTCCCGCAAAGTGGGCTAACCAGTGGGCTTGATAATTCCGGTGCTTTGGCTCAGCCAAGGCCACCTTAAGAGTTTGAATTATCTTGTTTTTCTGGTTGCGGGACCTGGATTTGAACCAGGGACCTTCAGGTTATGATCCTGACGATCTATTCTACAACCTATTGATATTAAATCATAAATTTATCATCGTTGGAATTAAGCGCTAAATCTGGTGCTAATTTTGCGAATCCCTATAACAATACAGCATGAAAGCTAAATCGTCCAATCGATATAGCTCCATTTGCGAGCAAGCTTGGGCCTATCAACCCATTTTATACGTTGGACAGCGCCCCGCCAGACGTGAAGCTCATCACAACCCAAGACTTTCCGTCACTGCATCTGCGGCACCATAGCCGATTTTCTCGGATGCTTTGTACATTCTCAAGGCTGCAACGGTGTTCGTGATACCCCACAATGCTTACGTCATCCCGGCAATCGCTGCGGCCATATTCAAACCTCATCTATTGCCGGCGCCAATTACCCACGGCATGTTCAGCGCCATGGTCAACCCCTTTGATCCCGACGCTTTCATCATTCGCCTGGATGCTCACATCACCGGCATAGAGCCGAGAATCACACGTAGCCTTGAGCTGCCGGTTGGGCTCAATTTTGCCCAACTTCACGAGGTGCTGCAGGCCACTTTCGGTTGGAATGACAGCCACCTCCACCACTTCATAGTCGGCGGTCTCACTGTCGGCGCGCCAGAATTTGACGAAGATGCGCTACTTGACGTCCGTACCTTTGAGGCGTCCGGGATCCGCCTTCAAGATTTGACCTTCCCCCGCGAGGAAAATTCAACGCTCCGAATTATCTATGAATACGATTTTGGCGACGATTGGCGTCATGAACTGATTCTGCGACGTGTCCCGCGAGAAACGGGCGTTAAGTACCCTCGATGTATTGCCGGCACCCGCTCATGCCCCCCCGAAGACGTTGGCGGCCCCTCGGGTTACGCCGATTTTCTCGGGGCCTGGGAAGATGCCGACCACGAAGAACATAAAAGCATGCGCCAATGGGTTGGTCGCAAATTTCAACCAGAGCACTTCGATCTCGGAGCAGCCAACAAAGCCATCGCTCGCGCCATCCGCGCCTCAAAAGGCGGGTACCGTTTCAGGCTCGATCGGTAGTTATATCTGTAGATAATTCTGGTTTAAAGGCCGAAAGCCTATCCAGGCGCCCTCGCGTGCAGGGCGCATCTTAAGCTATCCCTCTCGCAACCTCACCACAACCCGCCCAATCAGCATTGTATTTACTTCCAACTATCATGCATTATACTCCCAATAAATCAGAGTTGCAGATACGGCATGTACGACAGACTTATCGAGCGACGGGCGGAAGAGGCCCTTTCAGACACCCCGGTCGTGCTGATCGTCGGGCCGCGCCGGGCTGGCAAAACCACGCTTGTCAGGAAAATGGGAAATGCCAACCGAACCTATGTAACCCTAGATGATCAGACGGCTCTCGACGCCGCGCAGTCAGATCCTATTGGCTTTATTCGGGGCCTTGAGCTTGCTGTCATCGATGAAATTCAGCGCGCTCCCGATCTGCTGCTTGCAATAAAGAAGACCGTGGACGAGGACTATCGTCCAGGCCGCTTTCTGCTGACCGGTTCCGCGAACGTGCTCACGCTGCCACGAGTCGCCGACAGCCTTGCGGGCCGTATGGAAACCATCCAGATGTTGCCGTTGGCCCGGGCCGAGGTATCAGGCAAAACACCGACCTTCCTGGAGCGACTATTTGAAGGTAGATTGCAAAGCCATCGGGACGCGATCGTCGGCGACGATCTGCTGAAGCTCGTGCTGCTCGGAGGTTATCCCGAGGCAGTTGCCCGCCAGACCGAACGACGCCGACAAGACTGGGCTCGGGCATATCTCACTTCGGTTCTGACACGCGATTTGAGAGATATCGCCGAGATTGAAAAATTGACTGAATTGCCGAGATTCGTTCGTCTTCTTGCCGCGCATTCAGGGCAATTAGTCAACTATTCTCAGTTCGGCTCCAGCATCAATGTCAGTCACAAGACAGGACAGCGCTATGTCGGCCTGCTCGAGCAGGTATTTCTTATTGCAACGGTGCAGCCCTGGTACACAAACGCCCTAAAACGGATTGTAAAAACCCCAAAACTTCATTTTCTAGATTCCGGACTGTTAGCCACCACACGCGGGTTAAACTTCGAGCGGGTGAAAGCAAACCGCGGTGAGTTCGGCCCGCTGCTGGAAAGCTTTGTGTTCTCCGAGGTTATGAAGCTTATGACAGGGTCAGACCTGAGACTAACGCCGTATCATTTCCGAGACCAGCAGATGCATGAAGTGGATCTCGTGTTGGAACGCGATGATGGCATGATCGCTGGCATCGAGGTGAAGGCGGCGGCCACTGTGAAATCAAGCGACTTCGCGGGGCTACGTACATTGGCCGAAGCATGCGCCGACCGGTTTGCCTTTGGCGTTGTGCTTTACGACGGCACCGATGTCGTGCCCTTCGGTGATAGGCTGGCGGCGGCACCATTATCGTGCTTGTGGAGTTGAGGTGATGCCACAGATTTCCGGAATGACAGTCGAACCAGGAAGTTTCGTTGACAGATCGAGCTTGTGATGAAACTGATCGACAACACATCTTCCGGCATCTTCTGGAAGCGCATGATTTTTGGTATGCGCATGTTTGAATTCATCCATGAACATCTGGAAGCCAAGGGCCTGCGGCTTTCCAGCGGCACGTTTGTTGATGCCACCATCATTCATTCGCCGAGTTCGACGAAGAACAAAGAGAAGGCCCGTGGCCCGGACATACACCAGACCAAGAAGCGCAACCAATGGTATTTTGGCATGAAAGCGCATTTTGGCGTGGACCGGGGCAGCAAAGTGATCCACGCGGTGGTGGCGGCGGCGGCGAATGTGCATGACAGTGATGAGCGCCTGCACAGGCTTCCAGAGCGACCTCAACTGGCGGCAATTTGGCAAAGAAGGCTTCAACCTGACCGCGCCGAAGCTCACGTCGAAGGGTGACGCGGTCCTGTTCATCGATGCCATGTAACGTGAAAATATGCTTCGACGTGTCAATCGATATGCGCTTATATTCCATGGGACTGCCCTTTCGTGATGGTCTTTGAGCCACCTCATCTTGGCCCATCCGATGCCGTGGGCCGTTCCACCACAACACTTTTTAGTGGAAACCAACGTGGGGGCACCCACACACGCAAATGGCCTTCAAGATAAACTGCTTGCCATTTTGCCTCAAATTCATTATTGACCTTATAGTCAGTCAGCAATAGATGGAGCCGCACATGAGGCAGCCGCGAACGGATCCTAATGTCCGGCGCCAGCAAATACTCGAGGAGGCCACCTGGCTGATCGGGCTGCAAGGGTATAACGGGCTAACGGTTCAGGATCTTGCGAAACGCTGCGGCCTTACTAATGGAGGGCTGCTCTATTATTTTGGCTCCAAGGAGCAATTGCTCGTTGCCATTCTCGAAGAGCGCGACCGTAGTGAGGCCGCCATCATCCACGCTGATTTGGAAATCGCACATGCGGTATCCGGCAACGCCAATTATGCTGAGAGTACCGTGCTGAAGACGTTTTGCGCCATTATCGCACGTTCCATCGCTCAGCCTGAATTACTTCGCTTTCATACTGTCCTGCAGACAGAAGCGCTGAATCGACAGCATCCAGCTCACAGCTTTTTTCTGAAGCGTGACGCCAAGGTACTCGGTGAATTCGCCAAACTCCTGACCGGGCATGTGGACAGCCCGGCGAGAGCAGCCCGGCAAGTACTCGCGCTGATTAACGGCCTCAATCAACAATGGCTTCGGGCGGATATGGAATTTGATCTCTTGGCCGAGTTTGATGAGGCGATCGCTCTGATCCTCCCATGGGCAAGATCAATTATGCAAACCACCTATGCGGTGGCCACGAACTAATTCAAGGGAAGAACATCACCATGACCTATCAGCTGGACCGGCGCACGCGGCGGGATGAAGACCGGCGTCACATCACGCCAGAAGAATTTTTCAGACAAGAATTTCCTGGCCTGGCTGCGAAACATGGGCATCTGGCCGCTTCTGGCATGCGGGCTCTTGGTACGCCGCCGCTCGCTGTTGAGGTCGGTGGATCCACTTGGACGATATTGCCGGCTGGCACCACGGTTGATGTACAGCCCGGCGCGGCCGAAGGTGCCGTCATTGTCACTCTTACCCCCAGCCAATTCTCCGATTGGGTCCAGAACCAGATGACGTTCAATGGCTTCTCCGTTGCCAGAGATCTGCATTTTCGCAACGGCCTGCTGACGGATGTGTCCACCTGGGATTCACTCTGGATTGCACTGCTCGAAGGCTGGCCCGTCACGGCCGATACCCTAACATTTCTCGACCGGCATGGCGCGCCACTCGACCTTGCCACCGCGTTCACGCCAGATGCCGATCCTGCCGACATCGCGCATTTTCTGCGCGAAGCAGGGTATCTTCATCTGAAAGGCTGGCTGGATCCGGACGACATGGCCCGCATCGTGGCCGACATGGACCGCGCCCTGCCAGATTATCAGGAGGGCGACCGCAAATCCTGGTGGGCAACAGTCAAGGATGGCACACGCCATTGTGTGCGTATGCAGGAGTTCGTCGAGCGCTCGCCAGCGACCGAGAAAATCCTTTCAGGAGAAACCTGGGCGCGCCTGTGCAGCATTGTTGGCGGTCAGGACAAACTTGAAGTGAAACGGGCCCAGGGACGTATCATCGAAGCGCTTTTTAAGCCGGTCGGTGTCGTGTCCGGCCCCTCTGATGTACCGTTCCATCGTGATTGCCATCTTGGGCGCCATGCTTATACATGCTCAAGCATGACCATTGGCATTGCTTTAACGCCAACTAGAAAAGAGAATGGCTGCCTGCAAGTTATTGCCGGGTCGCATCGGGTTGCCATGCCGGTGGAGATTGCCAAGGCACGCCCCTATCTTCCGGTCGTGCCATTGCCGACGGAGGCCGGTGATTTAACGATACATCTCTCGTGCACATTACACGAATCCCTGCCACCTGTATTTGCGGAGCGGCGCGTGATGTACACCGGATTACGCCTTGCTCCACAGGCGGGTGGCGCTGGCCCCATGGATGCTCCGCTGGGGGAATTGAGAGAGCGCGTGAACGATATATTACGTAATGAGTATGAGGCGGGGGCAAAAACGAAAACCACCAGTGCATAATCGTCCTCCGGGCGCAGTAGCAACTTGCAAACTGAACCGTTTACACTAAGTCTTGGCTTGATCTTCAATTGCCGGGACTGGTGTGCCGGAACTGGCCCCACCCATTTGCGGATGGGTCGCGCGGGGTGGCCTGACCTTCTTGAACAACCAAATACGCGGCGCCATGCGGCATGAAGGACATTGGAATGGGTGTGACGGCTGAAGCATCGCGTAAATCTGCGCACACCAGTCTGGCATTGTTCGCTTTAGCGATGGGCGGGTTTACCATCGGCACCACGGAATTCGGCGCGATGGGGCTCGTGCCATATTTTTCGCAGTCACTCAACATCAACGCGCAACAGGCGGGCTATATAATCAGCGCCTATGCGCTGGGCGTCGTGTTGGGCGGCCCGGTTCTGGCGGTCCTGGTGGCACGTTTGCCACGGCGCAATGTCTTGGTTGGGCTGATGCTGGTCTATGCTTTGGCCAACGGGCTGACGGGACTGGCACCCAATTTTTACTGGATGGTGGCGCTTCGCTTTATCGCCGGACTGCCGCATGGCGCCTATTTCGGTGTAGCCGTGGTGGTCGCGGCTGAGCTGGTACCGCTGGAACGGCGCGCACAAGCGATGGCCCGTGTATCTCTGGGTTTGACTGTGGCAACGATCCTCGGCGTGCCGCTGGCGAGTTTCATAGGTCAGGCCGTGGGGTGGCGATGGCCGTTCGCCCTCGTGGCTGCATTGGCTTGTGCAACATCGTGCATGGTGATGCGAACCGTGCCGGCGATGCGCGTAACATTGCACGATGGCGCCAGCCCGCTGGATGAGTTGGAGGTGCTGGCGCGCCCGCAGGTCTGGCTGACATTGGGGATCGGTGCCATCGGCTTCGGCGGCATGTTCGCGGTCTACACCTATGCCGCCTCCGCACTGCTGCTGGTGACCAAGGCTCCTGCCGTCATGGTGCCGTTCATGCTCGGCATATTCGGGTGCGGCCTCACCCTAGGCAACCTAATGAGCGCCTGGTTTGCGGACAGAGCGTTGATGCCGACCATCGCTGTGGTACTGATCTGGATGGCGGCGGCGCTGGCCATTTACCCCTTCATGCTCCATTTCGTCTGGAGCATCTTGCTCGCGGTACTGTTGATCGGCAGCGGCGGTGGCGGACTCGGTGTTCCACTGCAAACGCGTCTCATGCAAGTGGCTGAAGGCGGGCAAACTCTGGCAGCGGCGATGAATAACAGCGCTCTGAACATCGCTAATGCGTTGGGGCCGTGGTTGGCCGGGATTGCCCTTGCTGCCGGGGGCGGTTGGGGGGCGAGCGGCTGGGTTGGCTGTGGCCTGGCGATCTCTGGATTGCTGCTGTGGGTGATTGCTGTTTTGGATATAAAGCGCCCGACAGGAAGCCGGGCCGTGGAAACAGCATAGGCGCGAACGTATGCCGCAACCAGCAGATAATGATGCAGGAGGATCGCATGAAATATCGTAAATTTTTAGACATCAGCATAAAAGTTTCAAAAATCTCATTCGGATCTTGGCTCACGGCGGTGAGCGAGGTGCGGAAGAAACATCGCCCAGGCGGTAAACCCCTAGGGCATTGGCCCTGTCTTAGCGGAGAGCAATGCGTCCACCAAATTCACAAGTAAGATGGAAGCAAAATTGCAAAACACTGTACTAACCAAAACGGAAGCCATGAGCGATGCGGCGGAGCCGGCAATCGGCAGAAAACGCCCTGCCTCCTTCATCGAAGGACCTATTACGCGCACATTGATCGCATTCTCGCTGCCCATTATGGCAGGCAGCATACTACAATCGCTTAATGCTTCCATAAACGCCGCCTGGATCGGTCATCTGCTCGGGATCCAGGCATTGGCCGCCAGTGCCAATGCAAATGCGCTGTTTTTTTTCCTGCTCAGCGTCAGCTTCGGGCTCAGCATGGCTGCAACAATTCTTGTCGGGCAAAGTCTCGGGGCGCGGGACACCATTTTAACCAAACGGGTTATGGGGACAGCCACGTTGTTCTTCGGCGTCTTGTCCTTCGTCATAGCGGTTATCGGCTTTACAGCTGCTCCGGGCATCCTGCAGTTGATGCATACACCGCCAAATGCAGCCTCTCTCGCCTCAGCTTATCTGCGCATCATATTCATCACGGTACCGGCGATATTTTTCTTTACCTTCATCACAATGGCGCTACGCGGCGCTGGTGATTCCCGCACCCCATTTTGTTTCATGGTGGCCTCATCGGCACTGGATACCGCGCTCAATCCGTTGCTCATAACCGGAGTAGGGCCGTTTCCAAAGCTCGGCATTGCTGGCTCAGCTGTCGCCACTACCATCGCACAATGGCTTGCGCTGATCCTACTCGTCGCTTGGCTGTACCGGCGTGACAACTTACTCACAATCAAGCGCGCCGATTTGAAATATCTGCGATTTGATCCTGCGATCATTCGTAGCCTGCTGACCAAGGGCATCCCTATGGGCTTGCAGGTCGTCGCGGTGTCCGCTGCGATGCTTGTGCTAATCAGCCTGGTTAACCGGTACGGCTCTACAACCGTTGCAGCCTATGGCGCATGCTTTCAGCTCTGGAACTACATCCAAATGCCGACCTTTGCCGTTGGCAGTGCGGTGTCTTCAATGGCGGCGCAGAATGTCGGCGCCGCGCGCTGGGACCGCGTAAACCGCATTATGGTCGCGGGAATGGCTTACGTGGCATTCCTGACCAGTACTCTGATCGTTGCTGTTACCATCGCTGATAAGGCTGCGTTCTCCTTGTTCCTGGGCCAGAATGCCGCGGCAATCGCAATCGCCATGCACATGCACCTGCTCGTCTCCTGGTCGTTTATCTTGTTCGGCTTCAATTTTATATTGTCGAGTGTCCTACGTGCCACCGGTGCGGTTATCCCTCCGCTCATTATCTTGCTGATCGCGGTCTGGGGTGTCAGACTACCGATGGCGGCGCTGCTTTCCAACATGGGCATAGACGGCATACTCTGGGCTTTTCCTGCTGGGGCCGTCGCCTCTCTCCTTATGACGGTCACCTATTATCGTTTCGGACGCTGGCGCGAGGTGAAAATGTTAGCCCCTGCTTGACATGGGCTCATTTGCCAGGCGCGGCAGTATATGGATACACATAGCAGCTTGCCAGACTTGCCGCGCTGCCGCTAAAAGACATGCCATGTTCAGGTGCAACCGCCGCCCCACCGCTCAGGCACGGTGGTACCACGAGCGTGGACATGGCGACACTTTCCTCCGGGCAAAATGCTTGCAGCGGGGCCGCCATGGAAAAAGCGCGTCTTTCCACCCGGTATACCATCAATCAAACTGGCAGAGCCTCCTCTCATAGACAGCAAAACGGGATTCTGAAAAATCCCGCCATTTCTATTTGCACATCAAAGCGGCGCCGGCCTTTTGCTTCATTAGCTCTATGATTTTTTCGCGAGGTATCACTCCACAGCGTTCTGCCCAGGCAGCATATAGCTCACTCATTTTGTGGACACGCTCAGGGTGTTGCGCAGCAAGATCATTCAGCTCGGTGCGATCAGTCTCCATATCGTAGAGTTCCCAGGGCCCAGGATAGCGGCGGACCAATTTCCAGCGGTCGATGCGGATGGCTGCATTACCCTCGTGCTCCCAAAAAAGCGGGCCACGCTGCCGCTTATCGGCACTGAATGAGGCAACAAGGCTTTCGCCCTCGCAGGGCGGAATCGCGTACCCGTTATATTCGGCCGGGTAGTCCGCTCCAGTGACATCCAAGATGGTCGCCATAATATCGGTCAGTTGCCCAGGGCGATTCCGTATTTCGCCTGAAGCGGCGATGCCCGCCGGCCAGTGAAGAATCAGTGGCGTCGCGATACCGCCTTCATGAACCCAGTGTTTGTAGAGACGAAATGGTGTGTTCGACAAGTTTGCCCAAGCCGTTCCATAGCTTTGGTACGTGTCTTCAGCGCCCGGCTCGATATCGGGCCGATTCCCGAAACGGACAGGCCGTCCGTCCCGCGTGAAAGCCTTGGCGATCAGAAGCTGGTCAACTAGGGCACGGGCAGCGCCTTGAGGAAGGTCCTCTGCACTGCCTCCATTATCGGACAAAAAGATAACCAGCGTGTTGTCAATCTGTCCTGTTTCCTCAAGGGTTTTTAGAATATGGCCTATACCCTGATCCATGCGGTCAATCTGCGCCGCATAAATTTCCATGCAGCGCAGTAACCACGCCCGCTGCTCGGCCTCAGTAAATGGGAGTTGAGTGGGGTCACGCGGCGTCATTTGCCATGACTGGTGAATTAAGCCGAGTCCAATGAGTCTCTGCAGCCGTTCCTCCCGCAGATGGTCCCAGCCGGCGTTGAAGCGGCCTTTGTATTTTTTGATATCCTCTTCATGGGCATGTAACGGCCAATGCGGCGCAGTATAGGCGACGTATTGGAAAAACGGCTTATCATGATGGAACTTGCTGTGTTCGCGGATGAACGCCGACGCTTGGCCGCTTATCGCGTCCGTATAGAAGAAAGAGGGGTCACGCTCCGCCTCGTGCTCAATGCCGTCATTGCAGCGCGTTAGCGTGTTTGGGTAGTAATAAGAGCCCGCGCCAGAGATGGTACCATAAAATTCATCGAAGCCGCGCTGCAATGGCCAAGCTCCGGTTGGCTCTACCAGGCTGCTGGCAACGTGCCATTTACCCGAGAGGTAAGTGCGATAACCAGCCTCGCGCAGCACTTCGGCAATTGTCACCGCATTGCTGCTAAGATTGCCGGCGTAGCCTTCCGGTCCATCATTGTCGGTGAGAATACCTATGCCTGTCTGATGTGGATGTAACGTAACCGGTGCGAGCCCCCCACGGCATGTGCCGTTATCTACCGTTTGGCTTCCGCGACGCGCTGGGGCATCCAGAATTCTCTGATGGCGGGGATGACGAGCGGGATGTCGTGGTAAGCG
>JAJZFB010000016.1 GCA_021805545.1 Pseudomonadota bacterium
TTCAGCTTCTGAAATTCGCGATATTTCACATCACGAATTTCAGAACCATCACACTAGAAATCCAAATCCGCGTAATGTGGCGGCGGCACCATGCCGTTTATGCGGTCGGACAAAATAGCCCTGAAACTGGGGCGGCTTTTGATCCGTGCGTACCAATCTTTCGCGGCCTGCGAGGCGCTCCAATCCACATCTCCCAGAAAATCCAGGCTGGAAAGCATGGCCGCGGCGGCAAAATCGGCGATGGTGAGGGAGGGGCCGGCGAGCCAGCTCCGATGCTCAGCCAGCCAGCCAATATACTGCAGATGCTGCTTCAAATTCGCGTAACCGGCGCGCAGCGCATTGGCATCCGGGGGCCCCAGTTTCAGCGACTGCTTCAGCGTTTTTTCCCATAGCAGATTGCGGGCCACATCATCCCAGAATTTTTCGTCGAACCATGCCACCAGGCGGCGCGTCTCCACACGCTCTTCCATCGAGGTGCGCGGCAGGAGGCATACATCAGGGTAGGCTTCTTCAAGATATTCGCAGATCACGCGGGAATCGGGGATGACGAGGCCGCGATCCTCCACCAGGGTTGGCACCGCGCAGGCCGGGTTTAGCTCCAGATATGCGGGCTGCCGCTCCCAGACTTTTTCAATTTTCAGGTCGAACGGCAGGCGCTTTTCAGCCAGTACGAGCCTTACCTTGCGCGAATAAGGCGATAGCGGGAGATGGTACAGGACTCGCATGGATGAAGTATGACACTGGCACAGACGCGAGGAAAGATGGGAGCTTTACGCTTGCGCCGGAATAAGCGGCGGCCAGGCTCTCGCTCCCCTGTATCCGGCGCAAGGCATGGCCCAGCCCATCTATAAGGGGTCCAGGTCAATCCAGGATAAATGCCCGCCTTTACCCGCTCCCGTGTCCAGAAACACAGCCGCGCCGCCCAACCGCCCATGGCGGATATAGGGCCGGCCATTCAGGCTGCGCTGGTCGTGGCCGCAATATACGGTAATACCCTCGGGAATATCATCCACCCAGCGCAGCAGCCGCTCGGGCTTACCCACACCATTCACGCGCCCAGTGGTTTGGCCGTATAAGGCACGGGCCAGTAATGGGCTGGGGCGTCCAGCCGGGGGCATTGGCGTGCCGTGTGTGTTGAGCATACCGGGGTGAAAACCGCCATGCACAAACAGCCGGCCAGGCGCACCGGCCCAGGCGGGGGCGGCGGCAATCATTTCCAGTGTGCGGCGCCGCAAGGCGGCGGGCAGCCCGTCCAATGTGTGCTGGGTAGAGCCGCCGCGCACGCGCTCTCCCCGCAGGGCGCGGGCCAGTTTGTAATCATGGTTGCCCAGTATGAAGAGTCCGCGTTTTTCATCCAATAGCCGGAACATTACAGCCAGCGCGCCGGGTGTATCCGGCCCATCGTCCACAAGGTCGCCTAGCTGAATGATGAAGCGGTCCGTTTCAGCGGCAGCGGCAAAGGCCCTCGCATCGCCATGCACATCGCCCGTAACACGCAGGGGCATGCCGCGCGGTATCATGGTGTACAACCGCTGCGGGAAAAAAGTCTATTCTTACGCATTACATATTAGAAATGGGCGCCTCCTTTCCGCGATGCAAGGCGCGATATGTCACATGGCTTTCACTTTTGCGTAGGCTTCAAGGGCGCGGGCGCGCCCTGCGGCAAGGTCCACCAGCGGGGCAGGGTAAGTTTGGCCGAGATGGATTCCGGCCCGCGCCAGCGTGACGGCGTCAGCCTCCCAGGGGGCATGAATATATTTATCCGGCAAGCGCGCCAGTTCGGGCACAAAGCGGCGCACATAAGCGCCGTCCGGGTCAAATTTCCGCCCCTGCAGCAACGGGTTGAAAATGCGGAAATAGGGCGCGGCATCGGCCCCGCACCCCGCCACCCATTGCCAGGAAGCGCCATTGGCGGCTTCATCAGCCTCGCACAGGCAATCCCAGAACCAGGCCTCGCCTTGCTGCCACGGGATGAGCAGATGCTTCACCAGGTACGAGGCCGCGATCATCCGCACGCGGTTATGCATCCAGCCGGTCTGCCACAGCTCACGCATCCCGGCATCGACAATGGGTATACCCGTCTGCCCGCGCTGCCAGGCCCGCAAGGCGGCCTCATCCTCGGCCCATGGGAAGGCGCCAAACTCCTCGCGGATGGGCCGGGTGCGTAGATCCTGGTGCTGCCAGAGCAGATGCAGCGAAAACTCACGCCAGAGCAGCTCTTTCAAAAAAATCCGTACGCCGGAGGAAGCGGGGAGGGCGGCAGCGTGCAGCCACACGGCGCGGGGCGATATTTCACCGAAATGAATATGCGGCGAGAGCTTGGATGTGCCCAAGCGGCCCGGAAAATCCCGCTCATGGCCGTAGGCATTTATGGCATTGGCGCAAAAATCCCGCAGCCGCGCCGCCGCCCCAGCTTCGCCCGGTGTCCATTCCGCGCGCATGCCGCCCGCCCAATCGGGTTTTACCGGCAGCAGGCCCCAATCGTCCAGCGCCTCGCTGGGGGTTTCCACCCCTTGCAGCCGGGCGGGGGCGGGCAGCAGCAAATCCGGCACGCCCGCCTCGAAACAAGCCTTGGCGAATGGGGTGAACACACCATAAGCCCCGCCAGCCTTGGTGCGTATGGCCTCGGGCGGGAACAGGCTTACCGAATGATGCCGCCGCAGGCTTGCGCCTTGCGCCTTCAATATAACGTCCAGCGCCTTATCTGCCTTGCGCCAATAAGGCTCCATGCTGCGGGCCGTGTGCACATCCCGCGTACCCAGTGCCTCAGCCAGTGCTGGGATGATGTTTACAGGGTCGCCCCGGCGCAAGATAAGCGTCCCGCCGCGCGCCTCGATACGCCGCCGCAATGCCGCAAGCGTGTAATATAGCCACCACCGGCTCGCGCCCCCCGCACGCTCATCGAGGATATACAGCAGCGCCACCTTCGTGCCTTCCGCACAGGCGGCATGCAGGGCGGGGTTGTCGGCAAGCCGGAGATCATTCTTGAACCAGACGAGATGCGTTGCCATACGGCGCTTTTACGCCACTTCTGCCACCCTGCCCAACTGCTCCAGCGCAAAAGAATAGAGCTGCTCCTGGCCCAGCAGAAATACACGAAGCCCGCGCGGAAACAGCCGCGCTACCGCGGGCGCGCGCACATCCTGGCCGGTGCCCGCGCCGCCAAACGCAGGCAGCATCAGGCGGGAGGAATCCGCCACGAAGCAAGGGCGGGCGATGCGCCGCAGCTTGCTGTCGATGCTGGCCCAGGGGCGCAGCGCGCCGCAAATTTCAATCTCACGCGGGGCCAGCCGGGGCACGGGAGCATGGCGGAAGGTAAAGGGGCCTTCGCGGTGTACATCCACATACGTCCCTGGCAGCCCTTCGGTATGGTTGCCCACCCACAGAAAATTTGCCTCACGCCCCAGGGCGTTGAGGCGCGCCAGCTCATCCTTTTGCAGCCTGGCGGGGCCAGCCGCGCCAGCATGGCCAAGCATAATGAGCTTGGAGGGGCGGTACAGGCGGACAAGCCGGTGCAAGCGCTCCAATGCTCCGCGGGCATCACGCGCATCACGCACATCATGGGCCGGCGCTCCAAAAGGCTGCGCTGGTACGGCAACGTGTATATCCGCGGCGATGAGAATGCGCCTGGCGGGCCAGAAGGCGGCACCCGCCGGGTCCAGCATCAGCCGTTCATCTCGAAATCGCACGGGGGCAGCGGTCATAACTGGCTACAAGCATATTCCGTCCCCCCGCGCCACGTATAAATTTATATGAAATATTGCCGCCTGTTACACCGCCAGCACGATGGCGATGATGCTGGAAACGAGCAGCACAATCCAGGTGAGCATGGCCCCCGTGGCGCGCGGCACGTTGGGGTGTAAAATGCGGATGCCGAAGGGGTGCAGGATACGCCCCAGAACCAAAGCGCCGCACAGCACCAGGAACAAGACGGCGTTAAGCCCCTCATGCGCCAGGCAGGCAAATAGCAGCAGAATAAGCGGCACGAATTCCGCGAAATTAGCGTGCGCGCGAATGGCGACTTCCAGCGGCTTGCTGCCGCCATCGCCCAGCATTTGCTTGGTTTTATTACGCTCCGCCACCACCCAAACGGTGAGGCCAAAGAAAATAAGCCCAAGTATGCCAGTGGTTAGAATGAGAAGATGAGTATCCTGCATTATGCGAATCTCCCTTATGAGCGCCGGATCTATCCGGCTTGGCATATTCCTTAAGCGCGGCAGCCAGTTTCGGGCAAGCCCATCATCATCCTGGCGGGCGTGGCGGTAATGGGCGCCGCATGGTTACGTTGCCGCATGGTTGGGTTTAGGCATTGTGTGTTCGCGGCTGCGCCCGCAGCTTATTTAGCCTTGGCTTTTGTGGCGGCTTTGGCCTTCGGCTTAGCCGCCGTTTTGGGCTTTGCCTTTAACGTTGCCTTTACCTTTAATGTTGCTTTTGCCGCGGGCCTGGCCTTGGCTTCAGGCGCAGCCGCCTTCGCCTTTGCCTTGGCTGCGGGCTTTTTTGTTGCGCCCTTCTTGCCGCGCGGTGCCAGGGGCTTGCCCTTTTCGGCCAGCAGCGCCACGGCTTCGTCCAGCGTTACCTCACCCATCTCGCGCCCGCGCGGCAGGTTGGCCACCGTGTTGCCCCATTGCGCATACGGGCCAAACCGCCCCTTGCGCACCAGTACCTCCGCGCCATCCTTGGGGTGCGCGCCCAGAGATTTTATCGAATCCTGTTTCTTGGCGATCAGCTCCATTGCCCTGTTGAGGCCAAGATGCAGCACGGAATCGTCACGGTCCATCGAGGCGAATAGCGCGCCCATTTTCACGTAAGGGCCAAACCGGCCAATATTGGCCTCAATCTTCTGCCCCGTCTCAGGGTGCACCCCAACCAGGCGCGGCAGAGCGAGCAGCCCCAGCGCACCCTCCAGGCTCAGCGTTTCGCCATCCATGCCGCGCGCCAGAGAGGCGCGTTTAGGCTTGGCCTTCTTGTCATTTGGGTCCGGTTCGCCCTGCTGCACATACAGCCCGTAAGGGCCGCGCCGCAGCGTTATATCCTCGCCCGTATCCGGGTGCTGGCCCAGCACGCGCATGCCGTCTTTCAGGCTGTCATCCTGGGTCTCGCCGCCATCCACGGCCAGTTTGCGCGTGTACTGGCAGGCTGGGTAATTGGAGCAGCCTATAAAACTGCCAAAACGCCCCAGCTTCAGCCCCAGCCGGCCGGTGCCGCAGGCCGTGCATTGGCGCGGGTCGGAGCCATCGCCACGCAGGGGAAAAAAATGCGGGCCGAGATCGGCATCCAGCGCGTCGATGACGTCGGAAATCTTCAAATCCTTGGTCTGGGCCACGGCGGACGAGAACCCATCCCAGAAATCGCGCAACACTTGCCGCCAGTTGGCTTGCCCTTCGGCAACCTGGTCGAGCTGGTCTTCCAGCCCGGCGGTGAACCCGGTATCGACATAATGCGCGAAGAAGCTGGTGAGGAAAGCGGTCACCAGCCGGCCGCGATCCTCCGGCACGAAGCGCTTATTCTCCATCCGCACATAATTGCGGTCGCGCAGCACGGAAAGGATGGAAGCATAGGTGGAAGGCCGGCCAATGCCCAGCTCCTCCATTTTCTTCACCAGGCTGGCCTCGGAATAACGCGGCGGGGGCTGGGTGAAGTGCTGGCTGGCTTCCACCTTGCCGGTTTTGGCCGGGTCACCCTGCCCGATAGGCGGCAGGATGCGCGCATCCTCATCATCGGCGGGGTCGTCCTGGTCCTCGTGATACAGCCGCAGAAAACCATCAAATGCCAGCACCGAGCCGGTGGCGCGCAGGGTCTGCCCCTTGCCGTCGGTCAGCGTCACGGCGGTCTGGTCCAGCTCGGCGGGGGCCATCTGGCAGGCCAAGGCGCGCTTGTAAATCAGCTCATACAGCCGCGCCTGGTCCGGCGAGAGTATCTTGGCCACCTTGGCCGGGGTAAGGTTTATATCCGTCGGGCGGATGGCCTCATGCGCTTCCTGCGCGTTCTTGGCCTTGCTCTGGTATTCGCGCGGCGCGGCGGGCAAATAATCGGCGCCAAACTCGCCGCGTATGCGCGTGCGCATGGCGTCCACCGCCTCCCGGGCAAGCTGCACGCCATCGGTACGCATATAGGTAATCAGCCCCACCGTATCGCCGTTAATGTCCACGCCCTCGTAAAGCTGCTGGGCCAGGCGCATGGTCATCTGCGAGGACAGGCCCAGCTTGCGGCTGGCCTCCTGCTGCAGGGTAGAGGTGATGAAGGGCGGCGGCGGGTTACGCTTGGTACGCTTTTTTTCAACACTGGCGGCGGAAAATTTACCGGCCAGCACGGCGGCGCGCGCGGCCTCGGCCTTTTCCTGCGTGTTCAGGTCAAACTGGTCGAGCTTCTTGCCCTGGTAATGGGTCAGCCGGGCAGGGTAGGGCGCGCCCGCGGGGGTAAGCATGGTGGCCTCCACCAGCCAATATTCGCGCGGGCGGAAAAGCTCTATCTCAGCCTCGCGCTCGCACACCAGCCGCAGCGCCACCGATTGCACGCGCCCCGCCGAGCGCGAACCGGGCAGTTTGCGCCACAGCACGGGCGAGAGGGTGAACCCCACCAGATAATCCAGCGCGCGCCGGGCCAGATACGCCTCAATCAGCGGCATATCCAGCGCGCGCGGGTGGGCCATGGCGGCCTTTACCGCGCTCTTGGTAATTTCGTTGAAGGTCACGCGCTCAACCTTCACGCCTTTCAGCGCGTGTTTTTCCGCCAGCACGCTCTGCACATGCCACGAAATGGCCTCGCCCTCGCGGTCCGGGTCGGTAGCCAGATACAGGGTTTTGGCGCCCTTCAGCGCCTTGGCGATCTCGGCAAGCTGCTTGGCGCCACGGTCATCGGCCACCCAGTCCATGGCAAAATCCTCGTCGGGGCGCACCGAGCCATCCTTCGCGGGCAGGTCGCGCACATGGCCGAAAGAGGCGAGAACCTTGAACTGATCACCTAGATATTTGTTGATCGTCTTGGCTTTGGACGGGGATTCGACGACGACGATATCAGTCAAGGAGCCGTTCCATTCATGGGTCTTAGATCTTGGTCTCAAACATCCTGCGTCAGCGCCACCCTGCCGCCGTGCTGGCTTTCAACCTGCCCGCCAAGCTCCAGTTCCAGGATAACCGCCTGCATGGCAGCCATCGACAACTGGCAGCGCCGCGCCAACTCGTCAACATCCATCCCTTCCGTGCCCAGCAAGGCGGGCACGGCGGCACGGGCGGCGGCGCGGGCGCCGTCGTCCGCCAGGGGGCTGTTCCAGGCGGCGTCATCTTCACGAAAGCCGGGCAGGCGGCGCTGCCTGGGGCCGATGGCAGCGGGCAGGGCGGCCAGCACATCAGCGGCGGATTCGGTAAGATGCGCGCCCTGGCGGATCAGCTCATTGCCCCCCTTGGCGCGCGGGTCCAGCGGCCCGCCGGGCACGGCGAAAATCTCGCGCCCGGCCTCGTTGGCCAGCCGCGCGGTGAGCAGCGAGCCGGAGCGGCTGGCGGCCTCGATGACAACCAGCCCAAGCGTAAGCCCCGCGATAATACGGTTGCGTTTGGGGAAATGCTTGGCCACCGGCGCGGTGCCCAGCGGCGCCTCCGCCACCA